>NZ_CP095481.1:1887187-2201718 GCF_023023025.1 Amycolatopsis sp. WQ 127309 | reverse complement strand
GTACGCGCGGATGCTGGGCCGCGTCACCGGCTGACGCGTGCCGCGCCGCGCTCGGCCAACGGCAGGCCCGCCAGCTGGATGCGGCGGTAGGTCGTCGCGTTCTGCACCGCGATGCTGACGCCGACGGTGAACGCGATCGACGCCGACGACAGCGGACCCGCGACGCCGAGCGCGGTGGCCAGCGCGACCAGTCCGATCCGGACGCCGATCGTCAGCACCCAGAGGACGAGGGTGACGGCCGAGCCCTTCTGGAACGTCGTGCCGCCGCGCGCGGTCAACGTCGTCGTGGTGCTGCGGAGCACCCCGAGCCCGGCGAGCAGGACCAGGTCGACGCCGAGGAAGCCGAGTTCGGCGGCGGACGCGCCCGGCAGCGCCTTCAGCGTCAGGTAACCGCCCACCACGACGAGGAGCAGCGGCAGCGTCACCAGCGACTTGCGGTCGAGCAGCGTGCCGCGGAGCTGCTTGTAGACGACCCGGTAGAGGACGAGGCCGGCGACGGCGACGTAGAGGAGGACGGTGGCGAAGCTGGACATCGGAGGCTCCCGGTTTCGAAGGTGCCTCCAGCTTCGGCGTCCGGCCGCCTGATCACGTCGGCGTGCGGATCGGTCCCGGGTGGAACCCGGCCTCAACCCCCGGGTTGACGCGCTACTCCTCCCAGACCGGCTCGGGCGGCAGGCCGCGCTCGGCGCGGGCCGCGTCGGACAGTTCCTGGATGAGGCCGGTCTTCGCCCGCGTGTAGGCGTCACCGGTCATCCCGGACGCGGCCAGCTTCTGCTTCAGCTCGCCGTACCGGCGCGCGGCTTCCGGGTACTTCCGCAGGTGAGCGGCCATGACCCGCTCCTTGTTGTGCTCCCAGTTCGTCGGCGGGAAGACGTGCAGGTGGTGCGTGCGGACGTCGCCGGTGCGCCGGACGAACAGCAGCCGTCCTGGGGCGCCGAAGTCCTCGGCGCGGTAGCCGAGGCCGTCGAACAGGTCGGGCGGAACGGCGTCGAGATCGGGCGCGAGCGCGGCGATGTCGATGATGGGCTTGGCCGCGAGGCCGGGTACCGATGTGCTGCCGACGTGCTCGACCTGGGAGAACCGGTCGCCCGCCACGGCGAGGAGCTCGGCGCGGGCCTCGGCGAAGCGCTGCGGCCACGCCTGGTCGTAGGGAGAAACGATCACCATCGGGTCATCATCTACCCAATCGTGACCTTCGTGGACGAACCTCTGGCGGGGGACTCCCGTCTTTAGAGGTGTCCGACGGAGATCGAGTCTTCTGGGGGTACGGGATCGTGAAGAGGCTTCTGGCGGGAGCGGCCGCGCTGGCCACGGCGTTGGTGCTGACCGCGTGCTCGGGCGGGGCGTCCGGTGCGGGCGAGCCGAACGCCGGCGGCGGGGCCGTCGCGGCGGGCACCGGCGGCGGCGCGCCGACGACGTCCGCGAGCACGTCCACGGCTCCCCCCACCACGTCGGCCAGCGCGACGCCGACGCCGACGCCGTCGACGACCAAGCCCGCGCCGACCAGCACCACCCCCAAGCCGAAGCCGAAGCCCAAGCCGGCCCCGAAGCCCGCCGCCGACCCGAGCGTGCCGTGCGCGGCCGCCGCCGCGTCCGCGGGCACGGCCGCCTGCGTCGACCTCTCGGCGCACAAGACCTGGATCCTGCAGGGCGGCAAGGTCATCTACGGGCCGGTCTCGATGCTGCCGGGCCGCAAGGGCTACGCGACGCCGACCGGCACGTTCCACGTGCTGTCGAAGGAGAAGGTGCACCTGTCGAAGGAGTTCGACAACGCGCCGATGCCGAACTCGGTCTTCTTCTACCCGGGTGACGCGTTCCACACCGGCAGCCTGTCGGTGTACTCGCACGGCTGCATCCACCTGTCGGCGAGCTCGTCGCTGAAGTACTTCAACACGCTGCACGTCGGCGACGTGGTGCAGGTTGTTCCGTAACGAGTCATCAATCAATACGGACAGTAGATCACGGTAGAGTAACTTCACTCGTAAGAGTGCAACTGGCCCCCCTGTTCAGGCGATAAGAAATCGCTTGGGAAGGGGGGCCAAATGGCCTTGGGAAAGCTTCGAGCACTACGCCACGCTCTCGTGGCGGTCGTGCTGACGGGGGCATTGCTGCCGGCCGTGACCACTGGGGTGGCCACGGCGGCGGCGGCACTCCCGCAGGGATTCGTCCTGCGGGACACGGACACCGGACTCGGTGTGGGGGAACTGACCGACTTCGCTTACCTGCCGGACAACTCGATGCTCGCCATCGGGAAGAGCGGCGGCGTGCGATGGGTCTCGGCGACGGGTGGCGCGCCGAAAACCGTCACCAACCTGACCGTTCGCACGATCGGTGACCTCGGCCTGGTGGGCATCGCCGTGGCGCCGGACTACGCGACCACGCACAACGTCTACCTGACGCGTTCGATCGACAGCGGAGCCGGCTACGTCATGCGGCTCTCGCGGTTCACCGTCACGCTCGACGGCACGGGGACGCCGTCCGGGCTGACCGGCGAGCAGGTCGTCTTCGAGACGCCGGGCATCCACAACGTCCACGGCATCAACACCGTCCTCGCGCCGGCGGACGGCACGCTCTGGGTGTCGATCGGCGACAGCGGCGACTTCACGCAGGTGGACCCGGGTGCGCTGCGGGCGCAGGACATCAACCAGCCCTACGGCAAGATCCTGCACCTGACCGCGGACGGCAAGGGCGTCCCGGGCAACCCGTACTACGACGCGGCGAACCCGGCGTCGACCGCGAGCAAGGTGTTCGCCCGCGGCTTCCGCAACCCGTTCCGGCTCAGCATCGACCCGAACCTCGGCCTGCCGGTCGCCGGTGACGTCGGCTGGAACAGCTACGAAGAGATCGACGTCGTGCAGCGCGGCGCCAACCAGGGCTGGCCGTGCTGGGAGGGCAACCACCCCAGCCCCGGCTACACCGCCCTCGCCGAGTGCGCCGCGGTGGTGAACCAGCCGCCGATCACCGAGTACCAGCACGGTGACGGGATCAACAACGGCAACAGCGTCAGCGGCGGGATCCTCTACAACGGCTCCAGCTACCCGCCGGCCTACCGCGGTTCCTACTTCTTCGGCGACTACGCGACGCAGAAGATCTGGACCCTGCGCTACGACGACCAGGGCAAGCTCACGCAGGCGCCGGAAACACCGCCCGTCTTCACCGGCGTCGGCGGCCCGGTCAAGTTCGCCCCCGCGCCGAACGGCGACATCGTGTTCGCCGACATCCTCAGCGGCAAGATCCGGCGGCTGACCTACACCTCCGGCAACACCGTGCCGATCGCGGCAGCGACGTCGACCACCAACCCGGACACCCGGACGGTTTCCTTTGACGGCTCGACGTCGGTCGACTACGACAACGACCCGCTGAAGTACGACTGGAACTTCGGCGACGGCACGACCGCTCTCGACGCCGGCCCCCAGGTGAACCACACCTACGCGGCGGGCACCGACGCGTTCACCGCGACGCTGACGGTCCGGGACCCGCTGGGGGCGACCGGGACGACCACCGTCGCGGTCGCGCCGGGCAACCACAGCCCGCAGCTCACCCTGACCACGCCGGGCGACACCGCGACGTTCGCGGTGGGCCAGCAGGTCGGCCTGAGCGGCACCGCGACGGACGCCGAGGACGGCACGCTGCCGATCACCTGGACGTCCACGGTGCGCCACTGCCCGAGCGAGGCGACGTGCCACTCGCACCCGGGCGTCGGCGGGACGGGGGCGAGCTTCGCGCAGCCGTTCACCGACCACCCGGACTCCCGGATGGAGTTCACCGCGACGGTGACCGACAGCGCCGGCGTCAAGGCGTCCCAGACCTACGTGGCCCGGCCGCGCGAACACCGGATCACCTTGGTCAGCACGCAGCCCGCGGCGCTGAGCATCCCGGTCGAGGGCGGCGTCACCACGGCGCTGGTCGCCGAAGGCGCGTCCTTCGACGTCGAGGCTCCGGCACTGGGCATCGACGGCGTCTCGAAGTTCACCGGCTGGCAGGGCGGGCCCACGACCACCACGTGGGTCGTCACCGTCGGCACGAGCGACATGACGCTGACGGCGAACTACGACACCCCGATCGACCAGCGCTACAACGCCGACGCGGCGTTGCGGACCAAGCTCGGGGCGCCGGCCGCCGCCGAGGTCACCGACGGTGCGGTCCACTACCGGGCCTACGCCAACGGCAACCTCTACTGGAGCGCGGCGACCGGCGCGAAGTACGTCACCGCGCCGATCCTGGCCAAGTACCTCGCGCTCGGGGGCATCAACGCGCTCGGGGCCCCGGAGAACGACACCACGGTCGCGCCGGACGGCGTCGGCACGTACAACCACTTCACGGCCTGGTCCTCGATCTACTCCACCCCGGCCACCGGGGCGCACCTGATCAAGGGCATGATCCGCGACAAGTGGCAGGCGCTGGGCTGGGAACGCGGCATCGGCTACCCGACGACCGACGAACTGTCCACTCCGGACGGTGTCGGCCGGTACAACCACTTCCTCAACGGCGGGAACATCGGTTCGATCTACTACACGGTCAACACCGGTGCCCACGCCCTCTACGGGGAGATCCGCAAGAAGTTCGCGGCGCTCGACTACGAGCGCGGCCTCGGCTACCCGACGACCGACGAGCTCGGCACGCCGGACGGCCGTGGCCGGTACAACCACTTCAGCCTCGGCCACTCGATCTACTACACGGTGGCGACGGGTGCGCACGCGGTGAAGGGTGAGATCCGCAAGCGCTGGGCGGCGCTCGGGTGGGAGAACTCCTACCTGCACTACCCGAAGACCGACGAGTACGTGGTGAACGGGGTGTACCGCAGCGACTTCGAAGGCGGCTACATCACGTTCACGCTCGCCGGCGGGGCGGTCGACCGACCCTGGTGAGCTGGTAACTGAAGCACGACGAGGGCCGTCTCCGGAATTCTCCGGGGGCGGCCTTCGTCGTTTCACTCAACCTTTTCGGGGCTTCCGCAAGGCTTGGTGGCAGTAAGAGGGAACACGGATTGCCGGGGGAGTTCTTCTCCTCGCTGAGCAAGGGTGACGAGGTCCAGGTCGTCAGGTGAGCAGGTCCGCGGGGGTCGTGCCGGTCGACGTCAGCGGCAGGCCGAGGGTGACGCGTTCGGTGAGCCACGGGCTCGGCCGGTAGCGGGGGTCGCCGGTGGCCCCCTCCAGGCCGCGCAGGATGCGCAGCACGACGTCGCCGCCGACCAGGTCGCCCCAGGCCAGCGGGCCGCGCGGGTAGCCGAGGCCGAGGTGGACCGCCGTGTCGATGTCCGCCGGGGTGGCCAGGTGGTGGCCCGCGATGAAGCACGCCGTGTTGACGATCGAGGCCAGCAGGCGCTGGGCGATCGGGGCCGGGCCGTCGCGGACCACCGTCACCGGGTTCCCGGTGGCGGCCAGTGCGCCCCACGCCGCGCGGCCCACGTCCGGGTCGAGGCCCGGGTGCACCGACAGCGTCAGCCGGCGCTCGTAACCGCCTAGCGGGTCGACGCCGGCGACACGCGCCAGCGGCAGGCCGCCGCGGGTGGCGGCGTCCACTGTGGACTCGCCGTAGAGCGGGACGAGCAGGACGGCGTCCGGGTAGGCGTCCGACACCACGTGCACGCCGGCCGCCGACAGCACGCGCGCGAGGTGCTCGTCGGCGGTGAACACCGGGCCCGTCGGCTTCGGCGGCGCGGCCGGCTCGGCCGGGTTCTGCTGCTTGCCCTCGACGTGCCGGTAGAAGCCCTCGCCGTTCTTGCGGCCGAACAGGCCCGCGGCGACACGCGGGCGCGTCAGCCACGACGGCCGCAGCCGCGGGTCGCCGTGGAAGCCGCTCCAGATGCTCTCCAGCACGGCGTGCGAAACGTCGAGGCCGGTGAGGTCGAGCAGCTCGAACGGGCCGAGCTTCAGGCCGAGCACGTCCCGCGCGACGCGGTCGACGTCGGCCGGCTCGGCCAGCGCCTCGCCGAGGATCTGCAGCGCCTCGGTGCCGAGCCCGCGCCCGGCGTGGTTGACCAGGAAGCCCGGCGCGTCCTTCGCGAGCACCGGCTCGTGGCCCCAGCCGCGGACCAGCTCGAGCGCCTCGGCGGCCAGCCAGTCGTGCGTCCGGGTGCCCGGGACGACCTCGACCAGGCGCATCAGCGGCACCGGGTTGAAGAAGTGCAGGCCGACGAGCCGGCCGGGGTCGGTCAGCTCGGCGGCGATCTCGGTGACCGACAGCGAGCTGGTGTTCGTCGCGAAGATCGTCTCCTGTGGACAGACGCGCTCCAGGCCGGCGAACAGCGCCCGCTTGGTCGCGAGGTCCTCGCGCACGGCTTCGACGACCAGGTCGACGCCGTCGGCGGGCGCGTCCGGCGAATCGACCGGGACGAGCCGGTCCTTCACCGCCTGCGGGTCTTCGGTCAGCTTGCCCTTGGCGGCGAGCTTGTCCACCATCCCGCCGACGAATTCGATCGCCTTCGCGACGGCCTCGGGCCGGACGTCGGCCAGCTCGACGGTCACCCCCGCGGTCGCGGCGAGCTGGACGATCCCGCGGCCCATCACCCCGGTCCCGATCACCCGGATCCTGCCGACCTTCCCGGCCCACCCCGTCACGTCGTGCCCGCCTTCCGCAGTTTGCCGTCCGGGCGACGGTACCGTCTCGGCCGTGGCAGGGAAGCGCCTGACGCGGGCGGAAAGCCGCGAACGGACCAAGGAGCGGCTGCTCGACGCGGCGGCCGCGCTGTTCGCCGAGCGCGGTGTCAACGGCACGTCCGTCGAGCAGATCGCCGAACGCGCCGGTTACACGCGCGGCGCGTTCTACGGCAACTTCGAGGACAAGCACGAGCTGGTCGTCGCGCTGCTGGACCAGCGCCGTTCGCAGGAGGCGTCCGAGGTCGGGGCCCTGAGCGGTGACGTCATGGCCCGGCTCAAGGAGTGGCACGGCGAGCGCGCCGAACACCTGCCGGAGTGGTTCGCACTGCGCACCGAACTGACCCTGTACGCGCTGCGCAACCCCGGGGCCCGGCCGTCGATCGGGGAGAACGAACGCGCCGCGCGTGAGCTGATCGAGGCGGGGGTGCGGGCGACGTTCGCCGCGCGCGGGGTCGAGCCGCCGGCGGAACCGGCGTTCCTCGCGCTGATCATCCACGCGCTGGAGGACGGCCTGCTCCGGCAGCGCTACCTGAGCCCGGAGGGCACGAGCGACACCGTGATCGCCGACGCCGTCGAGCTGCTGCTGCGGACCTGGCTGCGTTAGAGCCCGACGAACTCCGCCATCCGCTTCGCCGTGTGGGCGAAGAACTCGTCGGCCGGGTCGACGCTGCCGACGTACTGGCCGAACAGGTCGAAGTTGATCGCCCCGAACAGCTGGGTCCACGCCATGAGCAGCCGGGCCACCGTCTCGGGTCCGGCGACGATCCCGAGGACCTTCGTCAGCGTCTCGGCCTGGGCCCGCAGCCCGGGCGCGACGTCGCCGTCGACGGCCCGCAGCTCGGTGTGCGTGAGCACCTTGACCAGGGCCAGCGCGACGCGGGCCGCCGGCGCGACGGTGTCCTGCGGGGCCTGGTAGCCGGGGATCGGCGAACCGTAGATCAGCGCGTACTCGTGCGGGTGCGCCTTCGCCCACTCGCGCGTCGCCAGCCAGATCGACAGCCAGCGCTCGCGTGGTTCGCCCTTACCCGGGTCGGCGCCCTCGGCCGCCTCGCCGATCGCGTTGTAGGCGTCGACGATCAGGTCGGTCAGCAGCCGGTCGCGGCTGGGGAAGTAGCGGTACAGCGCGGACGAGACCATGCCCAGCTCACGCGCCACCGCGCGCAGCGAAAGCCCGTTCGCGCCGACCTCGGCGAGCTGGCGGCGGGCCTCGTCCTTGATCTCCTGGGTGAGTTCGGCGCGGGCACGTTCGCGCGCGGTCCGGGTCGCGGTCATGCCCCCCAGTCTGCCATGCACGAGAGCGGCGCACAAAATCGAGAGCACCGCTCTTGACTCGACGTGGCAAAGGGTGTTCACTGCTCTTAACCGAGAGCACTGCTCTCCCAGAACTCCGGAGGACACCATGGCCGAGACCCGCTACCTGAAGCCCGCCAAGTCCACCAACGTCTTCAACGAGCTGGTCGCGAAGCTGACCAAGATGGGCGTGAGCATCCTCGGCAGCCGGGTGCTGACCGTCGTCGGCCGCAAGAGCGGCGAGCCGCGCTCGACCCCGGTCAACCTGCTGACCATCGACGGCGTCGACTACCTCGTCGCCGCCCGCGGCGAGACGCAGTGGGTGCGCAACCTGCGCGTGGCCGGCCAGGGGCAGCTGCGCGTCGGACGGCGCGACGAGACCTTCACCTACCGCGAGCTGGCCGACGACGAGAAGCCCGTGATCCTGCGCGCCTACCTCAAGCGCTGGAAGTTCGAGGTCAGCGCGTTCTTCGAGGGCGTCGACGCCAAGGCGTCGGACGAGCAGCTGCGCGAGATCGCGCCCGGCTACCCGGTCTTCGAGATCTTCACGAAGTAGGTTTGCGCCGCCGGGTCACGTTCGCCGCGACCAGGACGATGCCGGCCAGGAACGCGACGAGCCCGATCAGGAACCACAGCTTCTGGCCCGTCATGAAACTTCCGGTGATGACGCCGAGGCCCTGCAGCACCCAGACGGCGCCGACGAGCAAGAGCACGACCCCGACCGCGAACGTGATCCACCGCTTCATCGCGCCAGTCTCGCACGAACGGCGTCAGTCGCCGGGGACGAGTTTGTGCTTGTAGGCGTAGACGACGGCGTGCACGCGGTCGGGCAGCCCGAGCTTCGAGAGCACCCGTGACACGTGGGTCTTCACCGTCTCCTCGCCGACGTGCAGCTGCCGCGCGATCTCGGCGTTGCTGCAGGCGTCGGCGAGCAGGAGCAGCACCTCCCGCTCCCGGGACGTCAGCCGGGCGACCTCGGGCGGTTCGGCGGCGGTCGGCTCGAGCACCGACGTGAACTTCGCGACCAGCCGCCGGGTCACCGACGGGTCGATCAGCGCGTCACCCCGGGCCGCCACCCGCATCGCCGCGACCAGCTCCTCCGGCGCCAGGCTCTTCAGCAGGAACCCGCTCGCCCCGGCCCGCAGCGCGCGGTAGACGTACTCGTCGGCGTCGTAGGTGGTGAGCACGAGGACGCGGGTGTCGTTGCCCGGCGCGGAGAGGATCGCCTCGGTCGCGGCGAGGCCGTCGAGGCGGGGCATGCGGACGTCGAGGACCGCGACGTCCGGGCGCAGGCGAGCCGTTTCGGCCACCGCCTCGCGGCCGTCGGACGCCTCGCCGACGCAGGTGAAGTCGGGCTGGGTGTCGAGCAGCGCGCGCATCCCGGAGCGGAACATCGCGTGGTCGTCGGCCAGCAGGACGCGGATCATGTGCTCTCCACCGGGAAGGTCGTGCGCAGCTGCCACTGCGTGCCGTTTTCGCCGTAGGCGACCTGGCCGCCGAACAGCGTGACGCGCTGCCGGATCCCCGCCAGGCCGCGGTGCGCGTGGTCGCCACGGGAGGTGCGGCCGGGTCGCAGGCCGTTGGTCACCGTGAGCACGATTTCGGTGCGGCCGTGGTTCAGTTCGACCTCGACCGGGCCCACGCCGTGGCGCAGCGCGTTGGTCAGGCCCTCCTGCGCGATCCGGTACAGCGCGACGTCGAGCGAGCCGGCCAGCTCGCGTGGTTCGCCGAGCAGCGTCAGCCGGGTCGGCAGACCGGCCGCGCGGACGGTCTCGACCAGCTCGTCGAGGTTGTCCAGACCGGGCTGGGCGGCGCCGGTTTCGGCGTGCAGGAGGTCGAGCAGGCGGCGCAGGTCGGCCATCGCCGAGCGGCTCGCGGATTCGACCGCGCCGAGCGACTTGCGCACCGGCGAGTCGCCCTCGGGCAGCCCGAGCCGGGCCGCGCCGGCGTGCACGCCGATGGCGCTGACGTGGTGGGAGATGACGTCGTGCAGGTCGCGCGCGATCGTCGTGCGCTCCTCGGTGACGGCTCTTCGCACGGCCGCTTCTTCGTGCTGGCGGCGTTCGTCCGCCTCGCGCTCGAGGTCGGCGATGTAGGCGCGCCGCGCCGTCGTGTACCGGCCGACCAGCCACGGCAGCAGCGCGCTCACGCTGACGCTGACCGCCATCAGCCGCAGGTCGCTCGCGGTCCGGCCGCCGCCTTCGACGCAGCCCGCGGTGACGCCGGCGACCATCGCGAGGAGCGCGAGCACCGCCGGTTTCGGGCGCAGCCAGGCGCCCGCGCGGTAGCCCGCGATCAGGACGCCCGCGTTGTTGCCGACGACGTACCCCGCGGTGGTGCTGATCAGCAGCGGCGAGGCGGCGAAGAGCAGGGCGTGCGCCAGCGACACCCAGCCCGAGTAGCGGGCCGGCCCGGCGAGCGCCGCGTTGACGGCGACGCCGCCGATCAGCACGGCCCACGGCTGCCAGTGGCCGTTGCCGAGCGGTCCGCGCACGCTGAAGAGGACGGCGTCGCAACCGACGCAGACCACCGCGACGAGCAGCGACTGCCGCCGCAGCGACCCCCTGATGTCGTACACGCCCGCAACTGTGCCCTAACCGGGCCGCCGGGGTCCGCAAAAGCCGTGAAGGCCTCCTTACCGGCTCTTACGGCCGGTAAGGAGGCCTTCACGGCTTTCGGTGTGGTGGAGCGGGAGCGTCAGTTCGAGGGGCGGGCCGGGTAGCCGCCGCGGCGCTGGCCCGGCTGGCGCTGGCCCTGGCCCGCCGGCGCCTGGCCGAGGGACGTCGCCGTCGCGGTCTGGCCGTCGACCTTCGCCACTACCGTCACGTTGGTGTCGCCGGTCTTGACGTCGCCCGTCTTCTGGGTCGAGCCGTCCAGCGCGTACGTCTGCTTGTAGCCGTCCTTGCTGGTCAGCGTCACGGACGTGGCGCTCAGCTCGGTGACGTCGCCGGTCTGCAGCCGCTCGGTCGTGTAACCGCCGTTCGGGTTCGCGACGACGAAGTCGCCGTGCAGCGCGTCCCGCAGCGCGGCCGCGCCGCCGCCGAAGTTCCCGCCGGGCACGCCCTGGCCGCGGAACTGGCCGCCGCCGGGACCGCCCGGGCCGCCGAAGCCGCCGGGGCCGCCCTGCTGCGCGGAGTTGTCGGCGCTGCTGGTGCCCGCCCAGATCGCCGCGCCGCCACCGGCCGCGATCACCACGGCGATGCCGGCGGCGATCGCCGTCTTCTTGCCGGACCAGCCCTTCTTCGGCGCGGCCGCCGCGGGGTCGCCCCAGTTCGCCGCGGCCGGTTGGCTCGCGGGTGCCGGCTCGCCCTGGGGCGGAGTGTTCGGCGTCGGCTCGGTCGTCATCGTGTCCTCCGGTCGTACCCACACTGGTCCAGCCCAGGCTCGCCGCCCCGGCTGTGTTTGAGCTGTGCGAGCCGTCAGCGGGTCCTGTGGCTCCCTTACCCAGGCGAAGGACCTCACAGGCAACGCACAGCGCGCCCACAGCGAACCCGGTGGGCGCGTGGCGAAGATGGCACTATGACCGCTATGAACACCACGTCACCCGGCCCCGGCAAGGCCGACCTGCGCCGCGCCGACGGGAGCCCCGTGCGGGTCCTCGTCGTCGACGACGAGGCGACGCTGGCCGAGCTCGTCTCGATGGCCCTGCGGATGGAGGGCTGGGAGGTGCGCAGCGCGGGTGACGGCACGGAGGCCGTCCGGATCGCGCGCGACTTCCGGCCCGACGCGGTCGTCCTGGACGTCATGCTCCCCGACTTCAGCGGCCTGGAAGTGCTGCGGCGCATGCGTTCCGAGGCCCCGCACCTGCCGGTGCTGTTCCTGACGGCGAAGGACGCGGTCGAGGACCGCATCGCCGGGCTCACCGCGGGCGGCGACGACTACGTCACCAAGCCGTTCAGCCTCGAAGAGGTCGCGCTGCGCCTGCGCGCGCTGCTGCGCCGGGCAGGCGGCGTCACCGGCGCGAGCGGGTCGACGCTGGTCGTCGGCGACCTCACCCTGGACGAGGACAGCCGCGAGGTGCACCGCGGCGGCGACCTGGTGCCGTTGACGGCGACCGAGTTCGAGCTGCTGCGCTACCTCATGCGCAACCCGAAGCGGGTGCTGTCGAAGGCCCAGATCCTGGATCGCGTGTGGAGCTACGACTTCGGCGGCCAGGCCAACATCGTCGAGCTCTACATCTCCTACCTGCGCAAGAAGATCGACGCCGACCGCGAGCCGATGATCCACACCATGCGGGGCGCCGGGTATGTCCTCAAGCCAGCGGGCTGAGCGGCGGCGGTTCGGGACGCAGCGGCCGTGGTCGTTGCGTCGCCGGCTGATCGTCCAGCTCGCCGCGCTGCTCGCGCTCGTCTGCGTCGTCGTCGGCGTGGTCACGGAGTTCGCGCTGAGCGAGTTCCTGGTGCGCCAGCAGGACGACCGGCTCGCCGCGGCCACCGACCGCGCCAAGCACGGCGGTGAACGGCCGCCCTGGACGTACGGCGACGCGCCGCCGCCGGACCCGCTGCGGGCACTGGGCCAGGGTGAGGGCACGCTCGCCGCCGTCCAGGTCGGCTCGCGGGGCACCGGGGCCGTGCTCGACTCCAGCGTGGGCTCGCCGACCAAGCGGCGGGCGCCGTACCGGCAGCTCGACGAGGGCCAGGTGCGGACGCTGCTGGCGTTGCCGTCCGACGGGAAGCCGCACAGCATCGTCCTGAGCGGCAGCCTCGGGGCCTACCGCGTCGTCTCGACGGCGTCGCCCGGCGGCGACAAGACCGTCATCGGCCTGCCGTTGAAGGACGTCAACGAGACGCTCTGGCGGCTGGGCTTCATCCTCGGCGGCGTCGCGCTCGCCGGGATCCTGGTGGCCGGCGCGGTCGGCGCGGCGACGATCCGCCGCACGATGCTCCCGCTGGACCGGCTGGCCGCGACCGCCACGCGCGTCTCGGAACTGCCGCTGGACCGCGGCGAAGTCGCGCTGTCCGAACGCGTCCCGGAGGCCGACACCAACCCGAACACCGAGGTCGGCAAGGTCGGCTCGGCGCTGAACCGGATGCTGCAGCACATCGCGAACGCGCTGACCGCGCGGCAGGCGAGCGAAAGCCGCGTGCGCCAGTTCGTCGCGGACGCGAGCCACGAGCTGCGGACGCCGCTGGCCGCGATCCGCGGGTACGCGGAGCTGACCCGGCGCAGCGGCGAGCAGGTGCCGCCGGACATCGCGTTCGCGATGAGCCGCGTCGAGTCGGAGTCGCGCCGGATGACGACGCTGGTGGAGGACCTGCTGCTGCTCGCCCGGCTGGACTCGGGCCGCGCGGTGGTGCCGGAGTGGGTCGACCTGTGCCGGCTGGTGGCCGACGCGGTCGCGGACGCGCACGTCGCGGGCCCGGACCACAAGTGGCTGATGGACGTCCCCGGCGAGCCGATCGGCGTCCTCGGCGACGCGGGCCAGCTGCACCAGGTGGTGATCAACGTGCTGGCCAACGCCCGCACGCACACCCCGGCGGGCACCACGGTGACGACCACACTGTCCACTTCGGACGGCTTCGTGCGGTTGCGGGTGGCCGACGACGGCCCGGGCATCCCGCCGGAAATCCTCCCGGACATCTTCGAACGCTTCGCCCGCGGCGACAACTCACGCTCACGGGCGGCGGGCAGCACGGGCCTCGGGCTGGCGATCGTGGCCGCGGTGGCCGGTGCGCACGGCGCCCGCGTCGGCGTGCAGAGCCGGCCGGGACGCACGGAGTTCGAGATCGTCTTCGCGGCGGCCCCGGCCCCGGAGTAGCCCCGCCTACTTGTCCACATCCCCCGGAATCCCTCCACAACCCCGCATCTTTCGTAGTGAAAGTGGCGCTTCGGGCCACCCGCGGTAAGGCGCGGTGGGCAGGGTGCGTCACTCGATCGGGGTGGATGCACAGCGGGTCCACAGGTTCGGCACAAGTTCACCACATGCGCCACCGCGACGGTGGGGCTCATGACGACCACCCTGTCGGCGCCCGAACTCGCCCAGCCCGCGCCCCAGGCTGCCCCGGAACCGCGGTGGGTCAAGCCTTCCGTGGCCGCGCTGTTGCTCGGGACCGGGCTGCTCTACCTGTGGGACCTGGCGAAAACGGGCTGGGCCAACGACTTCTACGCGATGGCCGCGCAGGCCGGGACGTGGAGCTGGAAAGCACTCTTCTTCGGCTCGCTCGACCCGGGCAACGTCGTCACGGTCGACAAACCGCCGTTCTCCCTGTGGGCCATGGGGTTGTCCGGCCGGATCTTCGGGTTCTCCAGCTGGAGCCTGCTGGTGCCGAACGCGCTGGCCGGCGTCGCGTCCGTCGGCCTGCTGTACCTCGCCGTGCGCCGGCTCTCCGGACCCGGTGCGGGGCTGCTGGCCGGGGCCGCGCTCGCGCTGACGCCGGTCGCCGCGCTGATGTTCCGCTACGACAACCCGGACGCCTTCCTCGTCCTGCTGCTCGTCGCCGGCGCGTACTGCGTCGTGCGCGCGCTCGACAAGGCGAGCACCTGGTGGCTGGTGCTCGCCGGGGTGGCGATCGGCTTCGGCTTCCTCGACAAGATGCTGCAGGCGTTCCTCGTGCTGCCCGCGTTCGTGCTGGTGTACGCCGTCGCGGCGCCGACGTCGCTCGGCCGCCGGGTCGGCCAGCTGTTCGCGGCCGCCGGCGCGGTGCTCGTCTCCGCCGGCTGGTGGGTCGCGGCCGTCGCGCTGTGGCCCGTCGCGGACCGGCCCTACATCAGCGGTTCGACCGACAACACCGTGCTGGAACTGGCTTTCGGCTACAACGGCCTCGGCCGGATCTTCGGCGAGGGCCGCGGTGGCGGCGGTGGCGGCTTCACGCCGCCGACCGGGGCGGCAGCAGGCGGCTTCGGTGGCGGCGCGTTCGGCGGCCAGACCGGGTTGACGCGGTTGTTCAGCGGCGAGTTCGGCGCGGAAGCGTCGTGGCTGCTGCCCGCCGCGCTGGTCGGCCTGGTCGCGGGGCTGTGGTTCACCCGCCGCGCGCCGCGCACCGACGGGACCCGCGCGGCCCTGCTGCTGTGGGGCGGCTGGACGGTCGTCACGGTGCTGGTGTTCAGCTACATGAGCGGCATCATCCACCCGTACTACACGGTCGCGCTGGCGCCCGGGATCGCCGGCACGCTGGGGATCTCCGCGCGTGAGCTGTGGCGTGGCCGGGCCAACTTCGCGGCCCGCGCGGTGCTGGCCGTCATGCTCGCGGTGTCCGCGGTGTGGGGCTTCGTGCTGCTCGCCCGGACGCCGGAGTGGCAGCCGTGGCTGCGCTACGCGCTGCTGGTGCTGAGCGCGCTCGCGGCGTTCGCCCTGCTCTTCGGCGCGGACCGGGTCCGGCGGCTCGGCCCGGTCGTGGCCGCGGCCGGCCTGTGCGGCGCGTTGCTCGGGACGGCGTCCTTCACCTTCGCGACGGCGGCGACGGCGCACTCGGGCGGCACGCCGTCGTCCGGCCCGGCGGTCGCGAGTGGACGCGGCTTCGGCGGTTTCGGTGGCGGCCGCGGTGGGGCCGGCGGGTTCGGCGGGGGACAGGCCGACACCGCCGTGATCGACCTGCTGAAGGGCACGACGACGAAGTGGGCCGCGGCGCAGAGCGGCGCGATGCAGGCGGCCGGGCTGGCGCTCGACAGCGGCCGGCCGGTGCTCGCGATCGGCGGTTTCAGTGGCAGCGACCCGGCGCCGACCCTGCAGCAGTTCGAGAAGTACGTCGCCGACGGCGACATCCACTACTACGTCGCGGGCGGGCGCGGCGGTTTCGGCGGGGGCCGCGGCACCTCGGGCGAAATCCAGACGTGGGTGGAGCAGAACTTCGCGTCTTCGACCGTCGGGAGCACGACGGTTTACGACCTCACAAAATCGATCGCTTGACAGAAACATTGAATGTTTCAGCCGTGTAAACAGTTGCGGAATCATTCGACGGCCTTGACGTCCGTGCGGTATTCGCGGATGCGGACACCTGTTCGAACGGGACGCCGATCAGTGGCACATTCCGAACGACTGTTCGCTTGTCCGGCGAGACCTCGCTGCTGATCTCGACATCTCCTTGTCGACGTGTGACAACGCGGCCTTGCTGCCCGTGCGCCTGCACGAGCGGACCTCTTCAGGCGTGCGGAGATCTTGACCGGGCGGCCGACAGAAACACCCGCGTACTTGATCTTGCCGACCCGCGAAGACGCTGGTTGACCTGGTTGAGTGTCACCCTTTTGGAGGCACTGGGATGGCGTTGTGGGGATCTTGTGTCACTCGCTAGAGTCTCCGCCGGGAGAGGGACAAGGGGTGAGTGGTCCGGTGCGTGCGGCGCCGGTTTTCACTGGGTGTAGGTACTTCTTGTCCGCGTTCTCTCGCCTTGACCCGATCAGGTGCGTCTGGAAGAGAGCAGCGATGACCGTGCGCGGTGGCGCAGCCTTGCCCGAACCATCTCCTCGTCGTCACGGCAGGTAGGCCTCGTTCCCTCTTCGGTGTCGCTCTACTCCACTTCCCCCGCCTTCTGGAGTTTCGCTGTGACTTCCCGCCCTCGTCGTCTGCTGACGGCGCTCCTGACGCTGCTGACCCTCTTCGGGGTCACCGCCCTGTCCGGCTGCAGTGACAGTTCCGCCTCCGGCGACGGCGGCAAGATCACGCTCGGGTTCAGCGCCTGGCCGGGGTGGTTCCCCTGGCAGGTGGCGCAGGAACAGGGCCTGTTCGCCAAGAACGGCGTCAACGTCGACCTCAAGTGGTTCGACAACTACACCGACAGCATCAACGCGCTCTCCAGCGGCGCGATCGACGCCAACAGCCAGACCCTCAACGACACGCTTTCGTCCGCCTCGGGCGGCGCGAAGCTCTCGATCGTGCTGGTGAACGACAACTCGACCGGCAACGACAAGATCATCGCGCGGGACGGCATCACCGCCGTCGCCGACCTCCGGGGCAAGAAGGTCGCCGTCGAGCAGGGCACCGTCGACCACTACCTCCTGCTGCTCGCGCTGCAGGAAGCGAAGCTGACCGAAAAGGACATCCAGCTGGTCAACCTGCCGACCGACGCCGCGGCCGCCGCGTTCGTCGGCGGTCAGGTCGACGCGGTGGGCGCGTTCGCGCCGTTCACCACCAAGGCCCTCGAGCTCCCGGGCAGCCGCGCGATCTCGTCGTCGACGGAGTTCCCCGGCGCCATCCCGGACCACCTGGTCACCTCGCAGAAGCTGGTCAAGGAGCACCCGAAGGACGTGCAGGCGCTCGTCAACACCTGGTTCGAGACGCTGACCTGGATCAAGAACAACAAGGACGCGGCGGTCAAGATCATGGCCGAGCGCGGCGGGGTGTCCGACGCGGACTACAAGACCTACGACGCCGGCACCACGATCTTCACGCGCCAGCAGAACCTCGACGCGTTCACCCCGGGGGTCACCGCGCAGCACCTCGACTTCCAGGCGAACAAGATCATCGACTTCATCGTGAGCACCGGGCTCGCCCAGCAGCGACCTTCGCTCGACGGCCTGTTCGACGACCAGTTCGTGAAGGCCGCGCCGCAGTGACCGGTCCCACCCAGCGCACTGCGGCCTCCCACTCCCCGGCGGACGCATACGCGGCCTCGGAGGCTGATGCGCTGGAGGCCGAGCAGGGGCTCGCCGAGCGCGTCCAGGCGGGCCGGGGCCGGCCGGCCTGGACGCCGCTGCCGCGCCGGGCCGCGCCGAAACCCGCGTCGCCCCTGTTCTCCTTGCGGACGCCGATTTCGGCGTCCGCGCGGTGGACGCTGGCGGTGCTCTCGTTCGCGATCCCGTTCGTCGCCTGGGTGCTGCTCAGCGTCAGCGGCGCCGTCGACTCGACGTTCCTGCCGTCCCCGGTGGCGGTGCTCAAGGCCGGGGCCGACATGGCGGGCAGCGGCGAGCTGTTCGACGACCTCTGGGCGACGACGCAGCGGGTGCTCGAAGGCTTCGGCCTGGCGGTGCTCGTCTCGGTGCCGCTCGGTTTGCTGATGGGCACGTTCACCGCGGGCCAGGCCTTCTTCGAGCCGTTGATCGGGCTGCTGCGCTACCTGCCGGCGAGCGCGTTCATCCCGCTGCTCATCATCTGGCTCGGCCTCGGCGAGCCGTCGAAGATCGCGATCCTGTTCATCGGGACGGTCTTCTTCAACACCCTGATGACCGCGGACGTCGTGCGCGCGGTGCCGAACGCGCTCCTCGACGTCTCCTACACCCTCGGCGCGCGCCGGGGCGAGGTGCTGCGCAAGATCGTCGTGCCGCACTCGCTGCCGGGCATGATCGACGCGGTCCGGGTCAACGCCGCCGCGGCGTGGAACTTCGTGGTCGTCGCCGAGCTGATCAACTCCCAGGCCGGCCTGGGTTACCGGATCGTCCGCGCGCAGCGGTTCCTGCAGACGGACAAGATCTTCGCGGTGCTCATCGTGATCGGCGTCGCCGGGCTGACCATCGACGTCGTGCTGCGCCTGGTGCGCACCCAGGTCGGGAAGTGGGCGGCATGACGCTGGAACTGCGGAACGTCGCCAAGGACTACACCGTCCGCGGCAAGGTGACGCGCGCCCTCGACGGCGTCGACCTCGAAGTGCCGCGCGGCGAGTTCGTCTGCGTCGTCGGTGCCAGCGGCTCGGGCAAGTCGACGCTGTTGTCGCTGGTGGCCGGGCTGAGCGGGCCGACCGAGGGCGAGATCCTGCTCGACGGCGTCCCGGTGACGGGCCCCGGCCCCGACCGCGGGCTGGTGTTCCAGGCGGGCGCGCTCTACCCGTGGCGCAGCGTCGAGAAGAACGTCGCGTTCGGCCTCGAGCTGCTCCCGATCGACGCGGCCGAGCGCGCCGAGCGCGTCGACTGGTACCTCGCCGAGACCGGGCTCGACGCGGTGCGCCGCTCGCTGCCGAAACAGCTTTCCGGCGGCCAGAAGCAGCGCGTCGCGATCGCGCGGGCGCTGGCCTGCGAGCCGGAAGTGCTGCTGCTGGACGAACCCTTCGGCGCCTTGGACGTCCAGACCAAAGAGGACATGCAGGTGCTGATCCGCCGGATCTGGGCCGACACCGGCACCACGGTGCTGATGGTCACCCACGACGTCGAAGAAGCGGTCTTCCTGGGCGGGCGGGTCGTGGTGCTCGCCTCCGACCCGGGGCGGATCGCCGCCGACGTCGAGGTGACGCTGCCGGCCGAACGGGATCTCGCGGTGAAGCGCGAACCGCGGTTCCTCGCGCTGCGCGCCCGGATCGAGGACCTCGTCCGGGAGCAGCACCGCGGCCACGTGAACCGGGTGGCCGCGGGCGAGTGAGAACGTCGGACGGGAAAGGTGGCGGGATGAGGCACGGCAGGTCGACCGCGAAACGGGCGGGCGGCGGGGGATTCCTCGCGCGGCTCGGCATTCGCGGCAAGCTGAACCTGCTGCTCCTGCCGCCGCTGGTCGCGGTGGTCCTGGTTTCGGTGCCGTTCGTGCTGACCCAGGTGAACAGCGCGACGGCGGCCACGCAGTCGGCGACCGTGGCGCGGCACACCCAGCAGCTCGGCGGCCTGGTCTGGCAGCTGCAGCGGGAGCGGCTGCTGACCGGCGCGTTCGTCGCGACGCCGTCGATGTCCCCGGACGAGATGACGAAGCAGCGCCGGATGGTCGACGCCGCGGTCGAGGACGTGCGGTCCTCGCTCGGTGCCGACGCGCCGGACGAGCTGTCGGCGGCGCTGACCCGGATCGGCTCGCTGAACGAGCTGCGGCAGAACGCCGAACGCCGCGGGGTCGCGCTCGACAGCGTCGCCCGCACCTACCACGCCGTGATCGGCGCGGTCATCGACTCGCTGCGGCTGGTGCCGCAGCTGACCAGTGACGCCGAGGGCACCCGGGAGCTGACCGCCCTCGAAGCGCTGCTGCGCGCGAACGAGGAGAACTCGTTGCGCGGCATGGCGTTGATCGTGACGGCGGTCGCGCCGGACGCCGGCAAGTCCATCCTGGACGACGCGACCCAGCAGGCGCCGATCTTCACCGACCGGTTCGTCCAGCAGGCCGACAACGCGTCCGACAACCAGCAGGCGTCGCTGGTCGTCAACGTCGAGCAGAGCGACGCCGGCCGCCGGATCGAAGACCTCGCCGCCCAGATCGACAACCCGCGTGACGCGGCGGCCACCGGCCAGTACGTCACCGACGTCCTCGCCGCGGCGGAAACCCAGGCGGGACAACGGAAGCTCGTCCAGGAACGGGTCACCGGCGAGATCGCCGACGGCGCGACCGGCCGGGCCGGCGACGCGACCCGGCTGGCCTGGACCGTCGGCGTCGGCGCCGCCGCGCTGTTCCTGCTGGTCGCCTTCCTCGCCGTCGCGGTGTCCCGCTCGATCGCCCAGCCGCTGCGGCGGCTGACCACGGCGGCGACGTCGGTCGCCGACCTCGCCGGCACCGAGCTCGTCCGCGTGACCGACACCGAGGAGGCCGAGGAGCAGGTCCCGCGGCTGGCCACCATCGACGTCACCTCCGACGACGAGCTCGGCAAGCTCGCCGCGGCGTTCAACCGGGTCCAGACGACCGCCGCCGAGCTGGTCGAGCGGCAGGCGCTCACCCGGCGCAACACCAGTCTCATGTTCGCGAACGTCGCGAAGCGCACGCAGAACCTCGTCGGCCGCCAGCTCGCGCTGATCGACGAGGTCGAGCGCAACGAGCAGGACACCCGCCTGCTGGCCAGCCTCTACCGGCTCGACCACCTCTCCACCCGCCTGCGCCGCAACGCCGACAACCTGCTCGTCGTCTCCGGCACCCGCGACGAGGCCCGCATCGCCGGTCCGATCGAGCTGGCCACCGCCCTGCGGTCCGCGCTGGCCGAGATCGAGGACTACCAGCGCGTCAAGCTCGGCGTCGTCGCGGAGATCCTGCTGTCCTCGGCGCTGGGCGCCGACCTGGTGCTGGTCTTCGCCGAGCTGCTGGAGAACGCGACGTCGTTCTCGCCGCCGGGCTCGATGGTCGAGGTGGACACGATGTTCCTCACCGACGGCTCGTGCCTGGTGAGCATCGTCGACCACGGCATCGGCATGACCGCCGAAAAAATGGCGCAGGAGAACAAGCGGCTCGTCGAGCGCGAACGCCTCGAGCTCGCGCCGACCAGTGTGCTCGGCCTGTTCGTGGTCGGCCGCCTCGCGCGGCGCCACGAGCTGGGCGTCGAACTGCTCGCGACGCCGACGACCGGCGGCGTGACCGCGCGGCTGACGGTCCCGCCGTCGCTGTTCGACCACCGCACCGGGCTGCTCCCGAAGGCCGACCGCGCGCCGGCGATCCCGGCGCAGGCGGCACCCCCGGTGGCCACGCCGAAACCCCGGCACGCCGCCCCGGCGCCGGCGCCGCGCTCGAAGTCCACTTTGGACATGTTCCGGCCCGCGGAGCCGGAGCGCCAGAAGGAACTGCCGTCGCCGGCGATCCCGGCCCTGCTCGGCACCCTCCACGCCAACGGGTTCCGCTGGTTCAACCAGCTGGCTCCGGTGTGGCCGGACGACGAACCCGCCGATCCCGCCGTCGCCGCCCCCGACGTCGCTCCCGACGTCGCCGAAGAGCCGAAGTCGGAGTCCCGTGGCGGCCTGCGCCGTCGCGTCCGCGGTGCGCAGCTGCCCAGCCCGGGCACGACCGCCGCGGTCGTCGACGACAAGCCGCGCCACGACCCGGAGGCCACCAGGGTCGCCATGGACGGCTTCCAGGAGGCGTTCGCCAAGGCCGCCGTGGACGTCGAGGCCGGTACGCCGGCCGAGCCGCCGCCCGCGCCGCCCACCGTCGTGACCGACCCCGTCGCGGCGACGCCGCCGCTCCCGGTGCGCGTCCCCGGAACCGACCGGATCGGGCTCTCGGCCGCCGTCGCCCCGCCGCCGGCCACCGCCCCGATCTCGCGGGACGGCCTGACCCGGCGCGTGCCCGGCGCCCAGCTCGCCCCCGGCCTCCGCAAGCAGGAGGCCGCGGGCCGGCCGATCGCCCGGCCCGTCGTGAACCGCGCCAAGCGGGACCCGGCGGCCGAGCGCGCGGCGTTCGACTCGTTCGCCGCCGGCCTGGCCAAGGCGGACGAGCTTACGGCAGACACCCCGCCGCCGGGCGTGGTCGCCGGTCGTGTGATGGAACGAGAAGAAGAGAGCAGGAAATGAGCATCCCCGCACCTGGTGTCAGCGTCGAAGCCCAGAACTTCAACTGGCTGGTGAGCCGCTTCGCGCAGCACACCGCGGGCGCGATCGCCGCCATCGCGGTCTCGGCCGACGGCTTGCTGATCGCGGTGTCCTCGGAGCTCGAGCGCTCCAACGCCGACCGCCTCGCCGCGATCTCGTCCGCCATGCTCGGCCTCGCCCACGGCGTCTCCGAAAGCCACCCGCTCGGCGCGCCCGACAAGGTGATCATCGAGCTGGAGCACGGTTACCTGCTGGTCTGCACCATCAGCATCGGCTGCTCGCTCGGCGTCCTCGCCAACAAGCAGGCGAGCCTCGGCACGATCGCCTACGAGATGGCGATGTTCGCCAACCGCGCCACCGAAGTCCTCACGCCCGGGCTCATCGAGGAGCTGAAGAACAGCGTCGGTTCGTGATGGCCGACGACGACCCGGACACCTCGCTGCTGCGGCCCTACCTGATGACCTCGGGACGGGCGCAGCCGGTCGACCAGAGCCTCGAGATCGAGGCGCAGGTCATGACGTCACGGCTCGGCGCGGCGTCGCACCCGAAGCTCACCTTCGAACGCCAGGAAATCGTTTCCCTCTGCCGCAGCACGGTGTCGGTCGCCGAAGTGGCCGCCCTGCTCGGCCTGCACATCGGCGTCGCGCGCGTGCTGGTGGCCGACCTCGCCGAGCAGGGCTACGTCGTCGTCCGCCGGCCGGGGAACCACAACTCGCACGACCTCGGCATGATCGAAAGGGTCATTCGTGGACTCGAAGCCATTCACTGAGCAGGCAGCCCGGCCGCCGGCACCGGTCAAGATCGTCATCGCGGGCGGCTTCGGCGTCGGCAAGACGACGGCGGTGTCGTCCATCTCCGAGATCAAGCCCCTGACGACCGAGGCGGCGATCACGTCGGTCGCGGCGAACGTCGACCGCACGGGCCACGTCCCGGCGAAGACCACGACGACGGTCGCCCTCGACTTCGGCTGCATCACGATCGACGACGAGGTCAAGCTGTACCTGTTCGGCACGCCCGGCCAGGACCGCTTCGGCTTCATGTGGCAGGACCTGGTCCACGGCGCCCTGGGCGCGCTGGTCATCGTGGACACCCGCCGGATGGACGACTGCTACCCCGCGGTCGACTACTTCGAGAACGCCGGGCTCCCGTTCGTGGTCGCGGTCAACATGTTCGACGGCGCACTGGGCCACAACCTGGACGACATCCGCTGGGCACTGGCGGTGAGCGAGGACGTCCCGCTGATCACGTTCGACGCACGCCAGAAGCTGTCGGTGCGCGACGCGCTGCTGGCGGTCCTGCACAACACGTTCAAACGGGCCCGAGCGCAGGCTGGTGCGGGGGCCTGAGCGGGACCCGCTACACTTGACCACGGACCCCGCGCGGCGTCCACCCTGTGAACTTCCCCAGGGCCGGAAGGCAGCAAGGATAAGCAGGCTCTGACGGGTGCGCGGGGTCCCCTTCGTTTCGGCCTCCCTGCTCTCGGGGCTTCGCCCCTTCGCCGGGGGCCTTCACTTCGTTCTTTTACCCGGGGGCCGAGCCCCCGGACCCCCACGGTGCCTCCCTCGTGGTCTGGCAGCGCTGCCGTGGCCCCCTCGTGACCTGCGTGTGCTGCCGGGCCCTCCTCGCGGCTTGCGTGTGCTGCCGGGCCTCCTCGTGGCCTGCGTGTGCTGCCGGGCCTCCTCGTGGCCTGCGTGTGCTGCCGGGGCCCCCTCGCGGCCTGCGTGTGCTGCTGGGCCCCCTCGTGGCCTGCGTGTGCTGCTGGGCCCTCCTTGCGGCCTGCGTGTGCTGCCGGGCCTGCATTGCTGCTTGGGTGCGCCGCCGGGCCGTTCTCGTCCCCCACGGTGCCACTCTCGCGACCTGGGAGCGCTGCCGTGGTCTTCCTCGCAGCCTGAGCGCGCTGCCGGGCACTTCTCGTAACTTGAGCTCCCCCGCCCCCTGTGCCTCTATTGCGGCCTGAGTGCGCTGCCGAGCACTCCTCGTTACCTGCGTGCGCTGCCCGGCCTCTCTTGTAGCCCGCGTGTGCTGCGCCCTTCTTGGCCTAGAACACGCCCAGGATGTCTTTTGGTGGCTTTGGGGGTGGGGGTTTGTCGTTGTCTGTTATCGGCTTTGCTTTTCCTGCCAGTTTTGTTAGTTCTGTGCCCTCTACGCATCTTGCCGGGAAGGCTGCCGAGGCTGTTCGGGCTGCCAATGCCGCTGTGGGGATTCCTGTTGCCGATGCTGCGAACACCAGGTTTCCGAAGCGGCGTCCTCTCAGTACTCCTGGGTCCGCCAGTAGTACTACCTGGGGGAATACCTCTTTCAGGGTGGCCAGGAAGCGGCGGGCGAAGGGGAGGCCTGCTCCGTCTGTGATGTTGGCCAGGTAGGTGCCGGTGGGGCGGAGGATTTGCTCTATCGAGCTTACTGATTCCAGGGTTGCCAGGCCGCCTGCCAGGGTTGCCTGTTCGAATGCGTCTACCACTACCAGGTCTGCTGTGTTTTCCCTGCGGGTCGCCAGGCCTTCTCGGCCGTCCGTTATTCGGACTCTCAGGCCTGGGATTTTCAGGCCCAGCTGGGTGCGTACTACGTCTACCAGTTCCGGGTCTGCGTCGAAGACCAGCTGGCGGGAGCCCGGGCGCTTTGCCGCTATGTAGCGCGGGAGGGTGCAGGCCGCTCCGCCTATGTGTAGCGCGTCTACCGGGCCTGGCGGTAGTAGGTCCACTACGTCGCCGAAGCGGCGGACGTAGTCGAACTCCAGGTGGGTCGGGTCGTCCAGGTCCACGTACGACTGGGCCACTCCGCCCACTGACAGCAGCCATGCGTTGCCGCGGTCGGCGAAGCGCTGGAGCTCCGCTGCCCCGAACCGCACCGGGTACTGGCCCGGGATCGGTGCCGGCTTGCTCGTTCGACTCACGGAACCGGAGCCTAGCCGGGGTCGGAAACATTCTTGCTTCACCGGCGATAGGGGAGTGGAAGATCGACCGATCCGAGGGGGATCACCTTGCGTGTGAACGCAGTTCTCGTTGCCGCGGCCTTGGCCGTCGGCGTACTCGCGACGCCCGCTTCGGCGGACGTCCTGCCCGACCGGGCCCAGGCCGTCTCGCTGCTGGAGACCGGCGGCCCCGGCGTGGCCCGGGGCGCCGAAACGGCGTTGCTCGGCTCGCCGGCCGACCTGCAGGCCTTCCTGGCCACCGGCCGCTACCAGGCCAAGGACGACGACGACCGGGTCCTGGTCACCCAGGCCCTGACCACCGGCGGCCCGGCCACCAAGCGCGCCGCCCAGCAGGCGCTCAGCGGCACCGTCGACGACGTCCGCGCGTTCCTGGCCACCGGCCTGGCCCGGGCCCGGGTGGCCGACGACCGGATCGCCGTCGGCCAGGCCATGAGCACCGGCGGCCCGACCGTGAACGCGCGTGCCCAGCAGGCGCTCGACGGCACGCCCGCCGACGTCCGCGCGTTCCTCGAAACCGGCCTGCAGCAGGCCAGGGACACCGACGACCGGATCACCGCGAACCAGGCGCTCGCCGCCGGCGGGCCCGAGGTCAAGGCCGCCGCGCAGACGGCTCTCGACGGCGACCCGGCCGACGTCCGGTACTTCCTGGCCCTCTGGAAGCAGGTCGCCGCGGCCGGTGACGCCGAGCTCACCGCCGTCCAGGGCCAGGTCGACGGCGCGAAGGCGGCCAAGGCCCGGCACAACGGCGTCGCGGTCCAGATCGCGGCTGCCCAGGCCGCGAAGCTCGCGTCGGACGCGCGGAAGGCGAACGCCGAACGGCTCGCCGCCCAGCAGAGCAAGAACCAGCAGGACGGCCAGGCCGCGGCGGGCGCCGAGGCCACCGCGCAGCAGCAGGCCAAGGAGGCCGCGGTCCGCGCCGCGCAGGCCAAGGCCGACAACGACGAGCTGCTGGCCGACGCGGCCGACCCGGCCCTGACGGTGCCGAACGGCCGGCGCGCGTCGGTCTACCTGCTGCGCAACGGCGGGGCCGCGGTCAAGGACGCCGCCCGCGCCGCGCTCAGCGGCTCGGACGACGACGTCGTCACCTTCGTGCACAGCGGCCTGGCCGTCGCGCAGGAGTCCGACGACCGGGTGGCCGTCGCGGCGATCGCGGCGGACCCGAAGGCCCGTCCGGGCCTGCGCCAGGCCGCTCGGGACGCGCTCGCGGGCCCGTACGCCGGCGTCGCCGCGCTGCTGCGCACCGGCGACTACCCGGGCCGCGACACCGACGACCGCGTCGAGGTCAACCAGATCCTGGCGGCCGGCGGCCCGTCGACGAAGCCGGCGGCCCAGAAGGCCCTCGACGGCACCGTCGCCGACGTCCGCGAGTTCCTGGCGCACGGCCAGTACGTCACGCACCTGATCGACCTGTCGGTGTACGCGACCCGGACGCTGTCGGAAGGGCCCGAGGTCGTCGCCGTCGCGCAGGGTGTGCTCGACGGTCCCGACTCGGCCCTGCAGGCGTACCTGGACGGTGAGCTGCTCAAGGCGCGGGCGCGTGACGCCTTCACGGCGCAGCACGTCGCGAAGGTGAACGCCCTGGTCGCCGAGGCCGCTGCCCTGGCCTGACCCGCACGGCGAAGGTTGTCGGACGGTCCCGGTACTCTCGCGGCGTGGCTCTCGCGCTGTACCGCAAGTACCGTCCGGCAACCTTCGCCGAGGTCGTCGGGCAGGAGCATGTGACCGAACCCCTCCGCACGGCGTTGTCCGCCGGGCGGATCAACCACGCCTACCTCTTCTCCGGCCCGCGCGGCTGCGGAAAGACGTCGAGCGCGCGCATCATGGCGCGCTCGCTGAACTGCGTGAAGGGCCCGACACCGGACCCGTGCGGCGAGTGCAGCTCCTGCAAGGCGCTCGCGCCGGAGGGTTCGGGCAGCGTCGACGTCACGGAGCTCGACGCGGCCAGCCACGGTGGTGTCGACGACGCCCGTGAGCTGCGGGACAAGGCGTTCTACGCCCCCGCCGAGTCGCGCTACCGCGTGTTCATCATCGACGAGGCGCACATGGTCACCACGCAGGGCTTCAACGCCCTGCTGAAGATCGTGGAAGAGCCGCCAGAGCACGTCATCTTCATCTTCGCGACCACCGAGCCGGACAAGGTGCTCACCACCATCCGCTCGCGCACGCACCACTACCCGTTCCGGCTGATCCCGCCCGGCGCGATGCGCACGCTGCTGGAAAGCAACGTCGCATCCGAGGGCGTCGAGGTCGAGCCCGCGGTCTACCCGCTGGTCATCCGGGCCGGTGGCGGTTCGGCGCGCGACACGCAGTCGGTGCTCGACCAGCTGCTCGCCGGCGCCGGGCCCGACGGGATCAACTACAGCCGCGCGGTGTCGCTGCTGGGCGTCACCGACGTCGCGCTGATCGACGACATGGTCGACGCGCTCTCGACCGACGACGCCGGCACGGTGTTCGGCACCGTCGAGAAGGTCGCCGAAGCCGGGCACGACCCGCGCCGGTTCGCGACCGACTTGCTCGACCGGCTGCGCGACCTGGTGCTGCTGCGCGCGGTGCCGGAGTCCGCGGGTGGCCTGGTGTCCGCGCCCGAAGACGAACTGGCGCGGATGGTCGGCCAGGCCGAACGCCTCGGCCTGGGCACGCTTTCGCGCTACGCCGACATCGTCCACAATGGACTCCTGGAGATGCGCGGCGCGACGTCCGCCCGGCTCGTGCTCGAGCTGCTGTGCGCGCGGATGCTGCTGCCGTCGGTCACCGACGCGGAAAAGGCGCTGCTGGCGCGGATCGAGCGGCTGGAACGCCGCGCGACGGTGGTCGCCGGCGGTGGCGCGCCCGCCGAAGGTGGCGTCGAGCCGCCGATGCGGGCCGCGCCGGAGAAGGAGTTCTCACGGCCGTCGCAGCGCCCGGCATCGGCCGGCCCGGCGCCGGTGGCGATCCCGGAACCGCCTGCGGCCGAACCGAACCCGCCGGCCAGTCCCGCTTCCGCGGCCGCCTCGGCTCAACCCGCTCCGGCGGTGGCTCGTCCCGCGCAGTCCGCAGCTGCGCCGGGCGGTCCTGCGCAGCCTGCTGCTGGCTCGGCTCAGCCCGCTCCTGCGGCTGCCGCCGCGCAGTCTGCTGCTGCGCCGGGCGGTCCTGTGCAGCCTGCTGCCGCACCAGCCGGTTCGGCCCAGCTTGCTGCCGCATCGGCCGGTGCCGGCGCGCCGGTCGCCACTTCGGCGTCCGCGGACGGTGGCTGGGGCACACCTCGCACCCCGGGCGGCGGGATCCCCGCGCAGCCGGCGGCGGCCGCACCCAGCGACGCCAGCGGCTGGGGCGCGACCCGGACGCCGGGCGGGGACCCACCCGCCCCGGCCGTCGAGCCCGAGCCGGTGGCCGCCGCCGCACCCGCGGCGCCCGGCGCGCTGGACGCGGCCGGGCTCCGGAACATCTGGCCGCAGCTGATGACGGCGCTGCGCAAGTTCACCGGCGGCCGCAGCCTCGAGGCGATGCTCACGCAGGCCACGGTGGCGACCGTCGAGGGCAGCGCCGTCACGCTGACGCACAAGTCCGAGCCGCTGGCCCGCCGGCTGTCCGACCAGGACAACGCCCGCAAGATCGCCGGCGCGCTGACCGAGGTCCTCGGCGGTGACTGGCAGGTCCGCTGCGTCCACGGCAACGCCCCGTCAGCCGCCCCCGCGGCCCGCGCCCAGCAGGCGGCGCCCGCGCCGAAGCAGTCGTTCACCCGCCAGTCGGCGGCCGCCCCCGCGGCGCCCCCGGCCCCGCCCGCCGCACCTGCCCGCCCAGCGGCCCCGCCCGCCCCGGCCCAGCCGGTGCGCCCCAAGGTCACGACGGCCGAGCCGGACATCCCGCTACCCCCGGAACCCTCCGACGAGGACGACGACGACCTCTACAACGAGGACGCCAGCCCGGCCCCACCGCCACCGCCGCCCCCGCCGGACCAGGACCCGGACGAGCTGGCCCGCAGGCTGATCTCGGACCAGCTGGGCGCCCGCCCCCTGGACTGACCAAGGTCCGTGAAGGCCTCCTTACCGGCCATAAGAGCCGGTAAGGAGGCCTTCACGGCTTTCGGCCCTGGGGGTACGGGGGTCAGGAGGCCCAGGGGCCGATGCCCGTGACCCGGTCCGCCTTGATCCGGACGATCACCGCGGTCGGCGAGCCCTGGTTGCCCAGCAGGTACTTCGGGACGCCGAGGTAGCGCTGGGCCTGGCGGTCCATCAGCGCCGTGAACTCGTCGGCGATGTCCGGGCCCACGATCGACGCCGTGCCGCGGACCAGCAGGTACTGCGGCAACCCACGCGCGTCGTGGCCGTCGTGGTCCTCGATCAGGACCGTCACGCGCGGGTCGTTGCGGATGTTGCGCACCTTCGGCCGGCGGCCTTCCATGCCCATCACGATCTCGTCGCCCTCGCGGCTGGCCCAGACCATCGACGTCTGCGGGGAGCCGTCCGGGTTGATCGTGGTCAGTACGGCGTTGAAGGGCCGCTCGAACAGCCGGTGGCTGCTTTCGGGGAGTTCCATACCCCCGAGACTAGGAAGCCGACAGGTACTCCTCGGTACCTTGGTTCCCATGGGTGACTTCCCCGGTGACGTCTTCCTCGCGGACTGCCCGGCCCGGCTGGCGATCGAGATCATCGCCGACAAGTGGGCCGTCGTCGTGGTGTTCGCGCTCAGCCGCGGCCCGCGGCGGCACGGCGAGCTCGTCGACCTCATCGGCGGCATCTCCCGCAAGGTCCTCACCCAGACGCTGCGCAAGCTCCAGGGTTACGGCCTGGTCGACCGCCGCGGTTACGCCGAGGCGCCACCGCGCGTCGACTACAGCCTCACGGACCTCGGGCAGACGCTCGTCGAGCCGATCGGCGTCCTCACGAAGTGGGCGACCCTGCACGGCGAGGCCGTCACCGCGGCTCACGAGGCCAGGTAGGCCTCGATCGCCGCCGCGATGGCGGACGCGAACTGCTGCCGCCCCTCGGCGCTCGACATCCGGGCCGCTTCGGCGGCGTTGCGCATGTTCCCGCACTCGACGAGCGCGATCGGCCGCGTCGAGAGGTTCAGGCCACCGAGGTCCGCGCGCGCCGAAAGGCCGTTGCCGCCGATGTAGTTCGACACGCTGAAGCCGCCCGTGCGCATCGTGTCGCGCAACGTCTGGGCCAGCCGCGTCGACGGCGCGCCCTGCGCCGCGTTCAGCGGCGGCGACGAGTAGGCGACGTGGAAGCCGGTCGCCCCGGGCGCGTTCGAGCCGTCGGCGTGGATCGAGACGACGGCGTCGGCGTTCGCGTCGTTGCCGGCCGCGGCCCGCTTGTCGACGCACGGGCCGACGCCGGTGTCGTTCTGTCGCGTGTAGACGACGCGGATCCCCTTGGCCGACAACGCTTCCCCGACCCGCTGGGAGACGTCCCAGGTGAACGCGTGCTCGGGGTAACCGGCGTTGGTCGACGTGCCGGTGGTGTTGCACGGCTTGGTCTGCCCGCGCCCCGCGGGCACGAGCCGGTTGATCTCCGCGCTGTGCGAGCCGTTGCCGCCGTTGTGCCCCGGGTCGAGCACGACGACCTTGCCCGAAGCGACCGGGGCGACCGGTGGCGCGGCCGCCGAAGAGGGCGGCGCGGGCGGCACGACCGGCGAAGGCGTGACGGTCGTCGGCGTGGGCGTGACCGTCCGGGTGACGACGGGGGCGGGCGCGGGAGCCGCCGGGGTGTCTTCTTCGCAGCCGGTGAGCAGCAGGGCACCGGCCAGCAGGAGGGGAGCAATCGCGCGTCGCACGGCGACCACGGTGCCACAACCGGGGCCCGCCCGTGGCGCGACTACCCTGGTGGTGACACAGGCGTGCAGAGAGGACCGAGTGCGATCATGGTGCAACCCGGCGGCAGCTTCGACATTTCCCAGCTGATGCAGCAGGCCCAGCAGATGCAGCAGAAGCTCGTCGAGGCGCAGGAGGAGCTCGCCAACACCGAGGTCACCGGCAGTGCCGGCGGCGGGCTGGTCACCGCGACCGTGTCCGGTGACAGCCAGCTCAAGAGCCTCCAGATCGACCCGAAGGTCGTCGACCCGGACGACGTCGAGACCCTGTCCGACCTGATCGTGGCGGCGGTCCGCGACGCGTCGGCGAGCGCGCAGAAGCTCACCGAGCAGAAGCTCGGCCCGCTGGCCGGCGGCCTCGGTGGCGGCGGTGGCGGCATGCCGGACCTCGGCGCCCTCGGCTTCGGCGGCTGACGAACTTGTACGAAGGTGTCGTCCAGGACCTGATCGACGAGCTCGGGCGGTTGCCGGGGGTCGGGCCGAAGAGCGCCCAGCGGATCGCGTTCCACTTGCTGGCCGCGGACCCGGTGGACATCTCCCGGCTGCAGGACGTCCTCGGCAAGGTCAAGGAGGGCGTGCAGTTCTGCGAGGTCTGCGGCAACGTCTCCGAGCAGCAGCGGTGCCGCATCTGCCGCGACGAGCGCCGCGACCTCACGGTGATCTGCGTGGTCGAGGAGCCGAAGGACGTCCTGGCGGTCGAGCGCACGCGCGAGTTCAAGGGCCGCTACCACGTCCTGGGCGGCGCGCTGGACCCGTTGTCGGGCATCGGCCCGGAGCAGCTGCGGATGCGTGAGCTGCTCAAGCGCATCGGCGAGGCGGACATCACCGAGATCATCATCGCGACGGACCCCAACACCGAGGGCGAAGCGACGGCGACGTACCTGGTCCGCATGCTGCGCGACTTCCCGGGGCTGAGCGTGACGCGGCTGGCGTCGGGGCTGCCGATGGGCGGTGACCTGGAGTTCGCGGACGAGCTGACCCTGGGCCGCGCGCTCTCGGGCCGCCGGGTGCTCTAGCGGGCGTCGAAGCGGCGCAGGTCGTAGAGGTCCATCAGCCGGATCACCTTGTTCGCGTACTCCGGGTCGGTGGCGTACTTCCGCGCCACCGCCCGGATGAACGCGTCCGGATCGGCGCGCACCGGCAACGCCACCGCGTAGTTCGGTGACGTCGTCAGCAGCCGGCCGTAGTCGCGGAACGAGTCGTCGGCCGAGGCGTACGAGCGGAAGAACGCGTCCACCGGGTGGCACGGCGACGGCACGCACTCGGACGTCTGGTAGCGCGCGCAGCGCACCGCGATCGGCCCCGGGCTCGCCGGCCGGACGCACTTGAAGCCGAAGTAGTTCAGCTCGGCCGTCGACAGCTTGCTGCGGCCCCAGTTCGACTCCAGGATCGACTGGGCCACCGTGACCGACGCCGGGATGTCGTACGCGGCGCGGATCCGCAGGGCGATCGGGGCCGCCGCGCCGACGTACGCCTGCTGGTACCCCGCGCTCAGCGCCGCGTCACGCGTGGCGGCCTGGTCGATCGGCGGGACGGCCAGCAGGACCGCCGCGAGTCCGAAGTGGATCATGGCGGCAAAGCTGCCCGATCCCCGCGGCCGCGGCGACCCGCGTCACCCCAACGGGCGTCAGCAGTAGCCGAGCTGCGCCAGGGTGTCCACGATGATCTCGGACGGGTGGTACTTGTCCATCCAGGACTCACCGCGGCGGTTCTGGTAGGTGTCGAGGAAGTTCTGCAGCTTGTCGCCGCGCATCTCCGTCAGCACCACCGTCTCGCCGAGGTGCTGCGGCGTCTCGGTGCGCTCGCGGTGCACCGCGCACGGCAGGCCGAGGTAGTAGCACTCCGCCGAGAGACCACCCGAGTCGGTGACGACGTACTCGGCGCGCGCGACCAGCGGCAGGAACTTCAGGTACCGCATCTTCGGCTGCGCGATGAACTTGTCGTCGAACAGGTTGTCCAGGCCCAGCGAGCGGATCTTCTCGCGCTCGGGCGCGCCGGCCATGTACAGGATCGGCATCTTGCGGCTCTGTTCGCGCAGGATCTCCAGCACCTCGCGGTACTTGTCCGCGCGCGAGACCAGCTCGAAGCGGTGCAGCGTGGCCAGGCCGAACTTCTCCGGCAGGTTCGGCACGTCCAGCGGCTGGTTGATGGCCAGGCGCATGGCGTCGATCGCGGTGTTCGCCTCGGTGTCGACGACGACGCCGCGGGCGTTGCGCAGGTTGTTCACCTCGCGGATGCTCGGCGCGAAGTGCATGTCGACGATCTTCGCCGCGATCTTGCGGTTGAGCTCCTCGGGCAGCGGCGACAGGATGCTGCCCGACCGCGCCCCGGCCTCGACGTGCCCGACGCGGGACTTCAGGATCCGCTTCCCGATCAGCGAGCCGTACGGCGTGGTGAACGTGTCGCCGTGCACCAGCACCAGCGGTGGCCGGCCGTCCTCGTTCAGGGCGGCGCGCAGCTCGTGGCGGCGGCTCCAGGCGGTGCGCATGACCTGCGCGGCCCAGCCCGGCACCTGCGACGGCGACTCGAGGTTGTGCGCCTTCTCCTCCGGCACCAGCCAGACGTCGGGCGCCGGCATGTCCAGGTCGGCCAGTACGTCGGCCACCTCGTCGACGTGCTGCGCGGTGAACCAGATCTTGGGCCGCATCCCGCGCTCGCGGATCCCGTGGTAGACGGGCGCGATCTTGATCAGTTCCGCGGTGGTGCCGAGAATGAAGGAAATCACCGTGAAGGCCCATTTCTGGTCGGGTGCGGTGGCGCAAGGATACTGGCCGACCCGGCGCAGAGGCCGCCGGGTAGCCTCGGCCCGGTGAGTGCGAACCCGCTCCTCCCCTCGCTCAGCGTCGTGATCCCGGTCTACAACGAGCAGGACTGGATCGAACGCAGTGTCGGCGCGCTGCTCGCCTCGGCCGAGGCGGCCAACTGGCCGATCGAGGTCGTCGTGGTCGACGACGGCAGCACCGACGCCACGCCGACCCGGCTGGACGCACTGCGCGAACGCCACGGCATCACCGTGCTCAGCCAGGCCAACGGCGGCCGGTTCGAGGCCCGCAGCGCGGGCATCGCGAAGTCGTCCGGCGAGTGGATCGCGCTGCTCGACAGCCGCGTCATCCTCGACGAGCCGACCCTCACGTTCCTGCGCGACCAGCTCGTGGACCACCCCGAGCGCGCGGTCTGGAACGGGCACATCAACGTCGCCTCCGAGCACAACCCGTACGCGGGGTTCATGGCCGGGCTGGTCAAGGTCCCGTGGCGCAAGTACTGCGCGAACCCGCGGCTGATGTCCTACGGCATCGAGGAATTCGACGTCTACCCGAAGGGGACGACGTTCTTCTGCGCCCGCCGCGCCCTCCTCGAAGGCTCGGTCACGGCGTTCGCGTCGCTGTTCGACGACATCCGCTTCGCCAGCGACGACACCCGCATGCTGCGCTGGATCGCCGAGCGCGAGCGGATCTGGCTGGCCCCGGAGCTGTCCGCGACCTACAACGGGCGCGACTCCTTCAAGAAGTTCACGCAGCAGGCCTACTTCCGCGGCACGACCTATGTGGACTCCTACATCGGCTCGCCCGGCCCGGCCCGCAACGCGCTGTTCGGCGCGCTCGCCGTCGGCGTCCTCGGGCTGGCCTTCGCCGCGAAGAAGCCGAAGACGACGCTGGCCGCCGGGGTGCTCGGCGCGGTCGCGGCCGGCGAGGTCGTGAAGAAGTGCGGCGCGACCGGGCCGGAGGCCCGCGCGGTCACCAAGCTGCTGCCGGTGTTCGCCGGCGGCTTCGGCGCGGGTGTCGTGCGCGGGCTGGCGATGGCCGTGCGGACCTCGCTCCGGCGCCGATGAGCACCGAGGTGGAGACTCCGGCCGCCGCCCGCAGCGGCCGCACGACCGCGGGCAGCCTCGGCGGCTCGCTGATCGTGTCGATCGGCCTCGGTTACGTCCTCACCGTCGCCTGCCAGCGGCTGCTGCCGCCGCAGGAGTACGCCATCTTCGTCACCTTCTGGGGCCTGGTGATGGGCCTCGGCAGCACGCTCTCGCCGCTGGAGCAGGAGCTCTCCCGCCAGTCGGCGGTGGCCGCGCTCGGCGGCGGCAAGGCGGGCCGCCCGGCGCTGCGCGCGGTGGCCGTCGGCGTGCTGGTCGCGGCGGTCTTCTCCCTCGCCCTGCTGATCCCGCCGGTCAACGAAAAGCTCTTCCACGGCGACTGGTCGCTGGCCCTGATCGTGCTGGCCGGCGGCGTCGCGTTCGCTTGCCAGTTCGGCACCCGCGGGCTGCTGATCGGGCAGCACAAGGTGAAGGCGTTCTCGCTGCTCGTGGTGGCCGAACCGGCGATCCGGGCACTCGTGCTCGGCGTGCTGGTCGTCTCGGTCGCCTACAACATCGTCTCGCTGGCCGTCGCGGTCGCCGCGGGGTCGTTCGCCTGGCTGCTGTTCGCCCGGCCGGCCCGGCGGCTGCTCGACCCGCACGTGGAGGGCGACGGCTGGGGCGTCACGTCCCGCCGGATGGGCATGCTGCTGGTCGGCGCGGCCCTGACGGCCGCGGTCATCACCGGCTACCCGGCGCTGGTCGGCCTGCTGGCCCCGGGCGGCGACGGCGACCGCGTCGGCGCCCTGTTCGCCGCGCTGGTCATCGCCCGGCTGCCGCTGACGCTGATCGGGCCGGTGCAGTCGCTGGCCGTCCCGTTCGTCGTGCGGCTCTCGGTCACCGCCGAAGGCCGCCACAAGCTGCGTCGCGTGCTCGCGCTCGGCGCGGCCGCGTCCCTGGTCCTCGCCGCTCTCGGCGCCCTGGTCGGGATGTGGCTCGGGCCGTGGGCGGTGCGGTTCATCAGCGGCCCCCGCTACGACATCGACGGCTGGTCGGTCGCGGGGCTGGTGTGGTCGTCGGTGCTGCTGGTGCCGATGCAGCTGCTCACGGCCGTGCTCGTGGCCCGCACCCAGGCCAAGCTCGTGCTGCTCACGTGGGCCGTGGTCACCGGCACGGCGTCCCTGCTGCTGGTGCTCCTACCAGGCGACACCGTGTTCCGCGCGGTCGTCGCACTGGCCGTGGCGCCGACGCTGGGCCTGGCCGTGGTGCTCGCGTTCGTTCTCCGGCGCGCACCGGAACCGACGGCCGTGACAACCTCGGACACCGGTGAAACGTCTTCATAGCGGCCCAGTAAGGTGCGTTGGGCCCGCCGGTGGGGACGGGAAACGGCGTGAAGTGCCGGTAAGGTTTGGACTGCGAATTCGATGAACGTACTGCTCGTTTTGCTCGCGTTCTGGCTGCCGGGTCTGGTGTTCGGTGCCGCGATCCAGCTGCGCGGCTGGACGCTGGCCGCCGCCGCGCCGATGCTGACGTTCGGCCTGGTCGCGCTCGGCATCCCGGTGCTCGGCCGGTTCGGCATCCGCTGGACGACGCTCAACGTCGCGTTGTGGACGCTGGTGCTCTCCGCGGCCGGCTTCGGCCTGGCCTTCGCCGTGACCCGGTTCACGCGCCGCCGCCACCCGGACTGGGAAGAGCCGGAGCGGCCCGCGCGCAGCGTCCGCGACCACGTGCTCATCGGCCTCGGCGTCGCCGCCGGCATGGGCATCGGCACCGTGACGATCCTGCGCGGCTTCCGGAGCATCGACAACGTCCAGCAGGGCTGGGACGCGCCGTTCCACGCCAACCTGGTGCGCTGGATCGCCGAGCACGGCGACGCGCGCCCGTCGACCGTCGGCACGATCGCGAACCTGCCGAACGAGACGCACTACTTCTACCCGGACACCTACCACGCGCTGCTCGCCCTGGTCTTCGGCAAGGGCGGCCTGACGATCATGCCGACGCTGAACCTCGCGGCGCTCGCGGTGGTCCTCACCGTGCCGCTCGGCGTCGCCGCGATGTGCCACGCCTGGCGGATGCCGGCCGTCGGCGTCGCCGCGGCCGCCACGGTGTCGGCGTGCTTCACGGTGTTCCCGTACGACTCGCTGTGGCGCGGCCCGCTGTGGCCGTTCGTCGCCGGGGTCGCGCTCATCCCGGCGATGCTCGCGGTGGCGCGCCACCTGCTGGAGCCCCGCTCGATCGCCGGGCCGGTCGCCATCGGCGTCGGCGTCGCCGGGCTGGCCGGGCTGCACACGAGTGTCGTGTTCGTCGTCATCGTGTACTTCCTGCTGATCCTGCTCGCGGTGGTCTTCCGCTTCGAGATGATCGTCTGGCGGCGGTCGCTGACCTCGCTGGTCGCGAGCGTCGTGCTGGCGGCCGCGTTCGGCATCCCGGTCGTGCTGCCGTCGCTGTACAACGCGGGTGGCGTGACGAGCGCCTTCTGGGCGTCCGAGGCCACCGTGTCCGGCGCGTTCGGCGAGACGATCACGTTCTCGCCGATGGCCGCGTTCCCGCAGTGGTGGATCGGCATCCCGGCCATCATCGGTGTGTTCCTGCTGGTCAAGCACCGCCGGATGCTGTGGATGGTCGGCGCGTACGTCGTGCTGGGCACGCTCTTCGCCGCGACGGTGTCGATGGAGAGCAACCTGATCCACACGCTGAGCAGCCCGTTCTACAACGACAACTGGCGCGTCGCGGCCCTGGTGCCGCTCGCCGGCTGCGTCGCGTTCGGCGAGTTCGCGCACACCGCGTCCGGCTGGTTCGCCGAGAAGGTCGCACCCCGGCTGCCGAACCTCAAGCCGGCGACGCTCACCCTGGCCGGCGTCGTCGTGGTGGCCCTGGTGGTCGGCGGGCTGAGCCGCGGCGGTTACATCGGCCGCAACGCCGCCCGCCTGCAGCTCAACTACAGCGACGGCCCGACGGTCAGCAAGGACGAGGAGACCGCGTTCGCCTGGCTCGCGCAGCACACCGCGCCGGGCGAGCGGGTGCTGAACGACAAGGCCGACGGCTCGGTCTGGATGTACGCGCTGGCCGGCGTGATGCCGACGCAGTGGAACTTCTACGGCGCCGAGCTGAACACGGACGCGGGCTACCTGAGCGTCTACGCCAACGAGGTCGAGAAGTACCCGGAAGTGCGCCGGCTGCTCACCAACCTGAAGGTGCGCTACGCCTTCGTCGGGGAGGGGAAGGTCACCAAGACGACCCCCAACGACGTCGGCCTCCTGGGCCTGGACAAGAGCCCCGGGTTCAAGCTGGTCTACCACAACGCCGGGGCCTCGATCTACGAGATCGAGGGGCAGCAGGGCGTCGTCGCTTCCGGGGCCGCGCCTGGGTCTCCGGCCGGTAACGGGCAGTGAAAGGCTAAAGTGATCGCGTGTCCGCGTCTTCTCTGACCTCCGTGACCCACCGCCGAGTGCTGATCGTGATGCCCGCGCTGAACGAGCAGGCGAGCGTCGCTTCGGTCATCGAGCAGGTGAAGAAGGCGCTCCCGGGCGGCGACCTGCTGGTGGTCGACGACGGTTCGGTCGACGACACCGCCCGCTTGGCCCGCGCGGCCGGCGCCGAGGTGGCCCGGCTCGCCGTGAACCTCGGGGTCGGCGGGGCCATGCGCACCGGTTTCCGCTACGCCGCCGCGCGCGGGTACGACGTCGTCGTGCAGGTGGACGCGGACGGCCAGCACGACCCGGACGAGCTCGAGGCCCTCCTGCGCGGCTTGGACGACGCGGACATCGTGATCGGCTCGCGGTTCGCCGGCAAGGGCTCGTACAAGGCCAGTGGCCCGCGCAAGTACGCCATGGTCGCGCTGTCGCTGGTGTTCTCGCGGCTGGGCAAGACCAAGCTCACCGACGTCACGTCGGGGTTCAAGGCGATGGGCCCGCGCGCGATCCGGCTGTTCGCCGGCTACTACCCGGCCGAGTACCTCGGCGACACGGTGGAGTCGCTGGTGATGGCGATCCGCGCGAAGCTGGTCATCAAGGAGATCCCGGTCGTCATGCGTGAGCGCGCGGGCGGCACCCCCAGTCACTCGCCCGTCAAGTCCGCTGTCTACCTGGGCCGGGCCGGGCTCGCGCTGCTGCTGGCGCTGGTGCGCCGCCGCCCCGCGGTCGACTCGTCCGACTCGGCATAAGGAGCTCGCGAAGATGGCCGGTTGGCGCATCCTCAGCATCGTCATCGCCTGCTTGGTGCTGTTCGTCGTCCTCGAGATGATGCGACGCCGCAAGCTCCGCGAGAAGTACGCGGGCGTGTGGCTGGTCGTCGCCGTCGGCGTGGTGGTGCTGGCCGTGATCCCGTCGGCCGCGCAGTTCCTGGCCAACCTGAGCGGGGTCGAGACCCCGTCGAACTTCGTCTTCCTGCTCGCCGGTGTCGTGCTGGCGCTGGTGTCACTGCACCTGTCCACTGAGGTCGGGCACCTGGAGGAAGAAGTGCGCACGTCGGTCGAGGAGACCGCGTTGCTGCGCTGCGAGCTCGAAGACGCCAAGCGTGAGCTGGAACGCCGGATCGTCGAGCTGGAAGCCCGGGTGTCGGCCCCGGACGACGTCAAAGGGCTTCCCGCGGTCGAGCGCGTCGGCAAGTGACGCGCTGATCGAAGCCCTGCTGGCCGCGCCCGCGCGGCTCGGCAGGGTGCGGCTGCTGGCCGTCGACGGCCCCTCGGGGGCCGGGAAGTCCACGCTGGCCTCGGAAGTCGTCGCCGGGCTGCGGGCCCGCGGGTGCCGCACCGAGCTCGTGAGCACGGACGCGTTCGCGACCTGGGACGACCCGGTCGGGTGGTGGCCACGGCTCGTCGACGGCGTTCTGAAGCCCCTCGCGGCCGGCGTCGACGGCGCCTATCGGCAGCTGGGCTGGTCCACTGGAGTCCCGCAGCCGGGGGAACTCGTTCGAGTGATGCTGCCGGACGTCCTGGTGCTGGAAGGTGTTTCGAGCGGCCGGGCTTCGGCAAGACCCCTGCTTTCCCACCTCTGCTGGATCTCCGGCGGCACGGAGGCCGAGCGGCTGGCCCGGTCCGTGGCGCGCGACGGAGTGGCGTCGAGGGCGGAACTGGGCCGCTGGCAACGGTTCGAGCGCGGCTGGTTCGCCGTCGACGGCACCCCCGATGCGGCCGGAACCCGACTTTCGTCGGGGTTGGATCACTCACGCTCCGTGTCCGAAGCACTCCGTATCGATCAAGGGTGACTTCGCGCAAAACCCTGCTGGGCTAACGCGGGTACCGCCATCTGAGTCAGGGTTCGGGCACTCGGCGCACTCGTAGCCCACAAATGGTCACATTCTGTCGTGATTTACGGACACATTGCGGTCAAATCGACGCCCACGTAGCGCGATCGTAACCTCACGTGCTTAAGTGCGAGCCGAGTTCCCGCTAGTGTCGGCGAGCACACCGATCGTCCGGGGTGTTCCTGACCGACCGGACGGTGACTTAAAAACCCGAACATCTCCCAAGGGGTGCCAGATGCAGCAATTGCGGCTGACCCGAACACGCCGCGTGGCCCTGATCGGGCTCACCGGCGCGCTCGCGGTTTCGCTGTCCGCCTGTGCGGATTCGAAGCGTGACGAGGGCGCTGGAGGTGGTACCGGAGGCACGCTGATCTTCGGCGCCGCCGGAAACCCGAAGATGTTCGACCCGGCGTTCAACGACGAGGGCGAGACCTTCCGGATCACCCGCCAGATCTACGACACGCTGATCCAGAACAAGCCGGGCACCGCCGACCTCGAGCCGTCTCTCGCCGAGAAGTGGGAGCCGAGCAACGACGGCAAGACCTGGACGTTCACCCTGAAGTCGGGCGTCAAGTTCTCCGACGGCACCCCGATGGACGCCGCCTCGGTCTGCTTCAACTTCGACCGCTGGTTCAACATGAAGGGCGCCGCCGCCCAGAGCCAGATGATCTACTACGGCGACGTCTTCGAGGGCTTCGCCAAGAACGAGGGCGACGCGACGGGTGACCCCGTCTACAAGAGCTGCGAGGCGAAGGACCCGGCGACCGCGGTCCTGAACCTGAACAAGCCCAAGGGCGCGTTCCCGTCGGCGTTCACGCTGCCGTCGTTCGCCATCCAGAGCCCGACCGCGCTCAAGGCGCACAACGCCGACACGGTCACCCAGAGCGGCGACTCGTTCACCTACAGCGAGTACGCGAACAAGTTCCCGGTCGGCACCGGCCCGTTCAAGTTCGAGAGCTGGGACCAGGCCAAGGGCGAGATCACGCTGGTCAAGAACGACAGCAGCCCGACGCCGCCGAAGCTCGACAAGCTGATCTTCAAGGTGATCCCGGACGAGAACGCCCGCAAGCAGGCGCTCAAGGCCGGCGACATCAACGGCTACGACTACCCGAACCCGGCGGACTACGGCCTGCTGCGCAACGACGGTGAGCAGGTTCTCATCCGCCCGTCGTTCAACGTGCTGTACCTGGGCATCAACCAGGCCAACAACCCGAAGCTCAAGGACGTCAAGGTCCGCCAGGCGCTGGCCTACGGCGTCAACCGCGAGCAGTTCGTGAAGTCGAAGCTGGCCGAGGGTTCCGAGGTCGCGACCGAGTTCGTCCCGAAGGTCATCTCGGGTTACACCGACGACGTCACCAAGTACCCGTACGACCCGGAGAAGGCCAAGCAGCTGCTGCAGGAGGCCGGGGCGACGGATCTGACGCTGAAGTTCTACTACCCGACCGAGGTCACCCGGCCGTACATGCCGAACCCGGCGGACACCTTCACGGCGATCTCCGAGGACCTGAAGAAGATCGGCATCAAGATCGAGACCCACGCCGAGCCGTGGAACGGTGGTTACAAGGACGACGTCCAGAAGGCCGGCAAGCAGGACCTCCACCTGCTCGGCTGGACCGGTGACTACAACGACGCCGGCAACTTCGTGGGCACGTTCTTCGGCCGTGAGAAGAAGGAGTTCGGGTTCAACAACCCGCAGCTCTTCTCGGCCCTGAGCGCGGCGGACGCTTCGGCGGCCGGTGACGCCCACGCCAAGGCGTACCAGGAAGTCAACAAGCAGATCATGGACTTCCTGCCGGCGATCCCGATCGCCTACCCGACCCCGGCGATCGTGGTCGGCCCGAAGGTCAAGGGTCTGGTGGCGAGCCCGCTCACCGACGAGCGCTTCAACACCGTGACTGTCAGCTGATCTGATTTCGGCCAAGCAAGGGGTGGGCGCTACCGCGCCCACCCCTTGCGCCTAATCCCGGGCTGGCTACGAAGGACTGCACGTGCTCCGTTTTCTCGTGCGTCGGTTGCTACAAGCGATTCCGACGCTCTTCATCCTGTCCATCCTGATCTTCGCCTGGCTCCGGTCCCTGCCCGGCGGCCCCGCCGCCGCGCTGTTGGGTGACAAGGCGACGCCGGAGAAGATCGCCAACCTCAACCACGTCCTCGGGCTCGACCAGCCGATCATCCTGCAGTACTTCGGGTTCCTCGGCCGGGCGTTCACCGGCGACTTCGGCAACTCCCTGGTGTCGACCCAGCCCGTCATGGGCGAGATCGTCACCTTCCTGCCGGCGACCATCGAGCTCGGTCTCACCGCGATGATCATCGCGATCGTCGTCGGCATCCCCGCCGGTTACCTGGCCGCGCGGTTCCGCGGCGGGCCGGTCGACAACCTGGTCATCGTGCTCAGCCTCATCGGCGTCGCGGTGCCGGTGTTCTTCCTCGGCTACATGATGCAGGACCTGCTGGCCTCCCCGCTCGGCTTGCCGTCGCAGGGCCGCCAGGCCGCGGGTCTCGACGCCACCGCGATCACGAACTTCGCCATCCTCGACGGCATCATGACCGGTGAGTGGGACGCCGTCTGGGACGCGATCAAGCACCTGGTCCTGCCCGCGTTCGCGCTCGCCACCATCCCGCTCGCGGTGATCACCCGGATCACCCGCGCGTCGGTGCTGGACGTCCTCAACGAGGACTTCGTCCGCACGGCCAACTCCAAGGGCCTGACGCAGCAGGTGGTGCGCACCCGGCACGTCCTGCGCAACGGCCTGCTGCCGGTGGTCACGACGATCGGCCTCCAGACCGGCGCCCTGCTCGGCGGCGCGGTGCTGACCGAGCGGGTGTTCAACTTCCGCGGCCTCGGGTTCCTGCTGGCCGAGGGGATCGAACGGCGTGACTACCCCCGGCTGCAGGCCCTCCTGCTGTTCGGGGCGGTGGTGTACGTGCTGGTGAACATGCTGGTCGACGTCTCTTACGGGATCATCGACCCGAGGGTGCGTGTGCGATGAACACTCTGCTGAACAAGAAGAAGGAACCGATCGACAAGCTCGCCGCGGCGAGCGGGCGCAGCCTCGGCGGTGAAGCCCTGCGCCGGATGCTGCGCAGCCCGGTCGCGCTCACCGGCGGTGGCATCACCGGCCTGTTCCTGCTCCTGGCGATCTTCGCGCCGCTGCTGGCCCCCAAGGACCCGCAGGACCGCGCGTTGCAGGACCAGGTCCAGCTGGGCCGGGGCATCATCCCCGGTTCGATGCCCGGTTACCCGCTCGGCGTGGACGACTTCGGCCGCGACTTCCTGTCCCGGCTCATCGTCGGCGCCCAGCAGACGCTGCTCGTCGGCGTGCTGGCCACGGTGATCGGCGTGCTCATCGGCGTCATCATCGGCGGGATCGCGGGCGCGTTCGGCGGCTGGGTCGACACCGTCCTCATGCGACTCGTCGACGTCATGCTGTCGTTCCCCTCGCTGCTGCTGGCCATCTCGATCGCGGCGCTGTTCGCGAACCCGAGCCAGTGGACGGTCATCCTGGCCGTGTCGATGGTCGGCGTGCCGATCTTCGCCCGGCTGCTGCGCGGTTCCATGCTGGTGCAGCGCGACGCCGACCACGTGCTGGCGGCGACGTCCCTCGGCGTGAAGCGCGGGGCGATCGTGTTCCGGCACATGCTTCCGAACTCGCTCGGCCCGGTCATCGTGCAGGCCACGCTCACGTTGGCCACGTCGATCCTCGAGGCCGCGGCGCTGTCGTTCCTCGGCCTGGGCGACCCGGACCCCTCGCGCGCGGAGTGGGGGCTGATGCTGGGCAAGGCCTCGCGCCAGTTCCTCGACATCCGTCCGGAGCTCGCGTACTACCCGGCGATCGCGATCATCATCGTGGCGCTCGGGTTCACGCTGCTCGGCGAGTCCCTCCGCGAAGCCCTCGACCCGAAGAACAGGCGGTGAGAACCCATGGCACTCCTTGAAGTCCGTGACCTGACGGTCGACTTCGTCCGCCGTGGCGAGCGGCCGTTCACCGCGGTGGACAGCGTCAGCTTCGACGTCGAGCCGGGCCAGACCGTCGGCCTGGTCGGCGAATCCGGCTGCGGCAAGTCCGTGACGTCGCTGGCGATCATGCGGCTGCTGGCGCGGCGCGGCAACAAGGTCAGCGGTTCGGTGAGCTACGAAGGCACCGACCTGCTGAAGCTGTCGGACCGCGAAATGCGCGACCGGCGCGGCCGCGACCTCGGCATGGTGTTCCAGGACCCGCTGTCCTCGCTGAACCCGGTCATCCCGATCGGGCTGCAGATCACCGAGGTCCTGGAGCGGCACCGCGGGATGTCGCGCAAGGCGGCGTCCGTCGAAGCGACGGACCTGCTGGACAAGGTCGGCATCCCCGACCCGTCGCGGCGGCTTTCCGAGTACCCGCACCAGCTTTCCGGCGGCATGCGGCAGCGCGCGCTGATCGCGATCGCGCTGGCGTGCCGGCCGCGGCTGCTCATCGCCGACGAGCCGACCACAGCCCTGGACGTCACCATCCAGGCGCAGATCCTGGCGTTGCTGCGGGAACTGGTGCAGGACACCGGAACCGCGCTGATCATGATCACGCACGACCTCGGCGTCGTCGCCGGGCTGTGCGACGAGGTCAACGTGCTCTACGGCGGCCGGATCGTCGAGCGGGCGAAGCGGCACCAGCTGTTCGCCGAGCCGCGTCACCCGTACACCCACGGCCTGCTCGCCTCGATCCCGCGCCTTGACGCGGGCCGCGGCGAGAAACTGGTCCCCATCAAGGGATCCGTGGCCGACAACATCCCGTGGGACGGCGGCTGCGCGTTCGCGCCCCGCTGCCCCAACGCGCTGCCGGTCTGCCGCGAGGTCTCGCCGCAGCTGGTGCCCGACCACGGCGGGCTGCTGCGCTGCCACAACCCCGTGCGGCCGGCGGTCGTGGCGGGAGGAGGAGCCCGATGAACCAGCCTGCTGGTGACGTGCTGCTCGAGGTCAACGACCTCAAGGTGCACTTCCCGATCAAGAGCGGCGTCGTGTTCGACCGGACGGTCGGGCACGTCTACGCGGTCGACGGCGTCGACCTGGCCATCCGCCGCGGGGAGACCTACGGCCTGGTGGGCGAGTCCGGCTGCGGCAAGTCCACGCTGGGCCGGGCGATCCTGCGGCTCAACGAACCGACGTCGGGTTCGGTGAAGTTCGACGGCACCGACGTCGCGAAGCTCAAGGGAGAGGATCTGCGGAAGGCCCGGCGCCGGATGCAGATGATCTTCCAGGACCCGATGTCCAGCCTGGACCCGCGGCAGTCGGTCGAGTCGATCCTCGTCGAGGGCATGCACGCGCACGGCCTCGACAAGGACAAGGAAACCACCCAGCGGCGGCTGCGTCAGCTGCTGTCCGCCGTCGGCCTCCCGGAGTCGTCGCTGCGGAAGTACCCGCACGAGTTCTCCGGCGGGCAGCGCCAGCGCATCGGCATCGCGCGGGCGTTGGCGGTGGAGCCGGACCTGATCGTCGCGGACGAGCCGGTGTCCGCGTTGGACGTCTCGGTGCAGGCCCAGGTGGTGAACCTGCTGGAGGATCTGCAGGACCAGCTCGGCCTGACGTACGTGGTGATCGCGCACGACCTCGCGGTGGTGCGGCACATCTCCGACCGCATCGGCGTGATGTACCTGGGCGCGCTGGTGGAGGAGACGGACGCGGACTCGCTCTACCGCGACCCGCTGCACCCGTACACCCGGGCGCTGCTGTCGGCGATCCCGGTGCCGGACCCGCAGGTGGAGGACACGCGCGAGCAGATCCTGCTCGCGGGCGACCTCCCGTCACCGGCCAACCCGCCGTCGGGCTGCCGCTTCCACACGCGCTGCCCCTGGCGCCAGGCGAGCTTGTGCGACACGGACCGCCCCCAGCTCCGCGAAATCGGCGGCGGCCACCGGGTGGCGTGCCACTACGCGGAGGACATCCGCGACGGCCGCATCCAGCCGCACGAGGTGAAGCCGGAACTGGTGGAACTGACCGGGGCGCTGAACCCCGACCTGGGTCCGCCGGACATCGGCACTTCAGCCGAGATCCTGTGATCTCTTAGTCTGGTGACCTTGTGATCCGAAGACCGGCCGGGCAGATTGCTGCCCGGCCGGTCTTTTGCTCGGGGCCCGCTTCCGGTTTCGCCGGGTTGCTTCCGGAATTGCCTCGCCGATGGACGTTTCGGGACGTTCACCGTCCCAAACCGCCGTTGCCCACCGCTGGGCATGGCCGCCCGCTTCTCTGGCCTGCCCCAAGACTTTCTCGGTTCGTTCGGCCTGGCTGCGCCAGCTGAGCGGGCCCCTTCCGCATCTCCATCGCCCGTTCACAACCGGTTGTCCACAGGCCTGCTCCAATGTGGACAACTCCGGCGACCGAAGCCTGATCAGCCTTTCCCGTCGGTGGGCGCCGATAGACTGGACAAGGGCACGCCCCCCAGGAGGAGGGCGGGGGGCGGGCTTCTGCGGATCAGGGCTTCAGGTCCAGCGCCGCGCTCATCGTGGCGTCCATGTAGAACGGCGTCGAGTCGTGGACGTGCGTGATCCGCCATTCCCCGATGTCCTCGCGGAAGCAGATCGTCGAGCGGAACCACAGCTCGAAGCTCGCCGGCGCGCCCTTCGGCGTTGTCGAGAGGCAGGTCAGCGAGTGGCAGTACGCGATGGCGCCGCCCACCGTGATCTCGAGGTCGCGGACCTCGTACTCGATCGGGCCCTCGAAGCCGTCGAACCACGCTTTGCGGGCGTCGACGTCGATGACGTCCGCGCCGCGGTGGGCGAGGGGTGGCGCGAGGGTGAACGCGATGACGTCCGGCGTGTACTGCGAAGCCAGCGTTTCGGCGTCACGGCTGGTCATCGCGTCCGTGCGCACCGCCAGCAGCTTGCGAATCCGGGTCTCGTCGTGCTCGGTCATGACATTCTCCTGGGGTGTCGGTGGCGCTTCCGATGGGGACGTAGGCGCCGCCGGGCGGATTTCGACACAGCTGCGGAGGCGCTCGTGAAATACGTGGTCCTGATCTACGGCAACCCCGAGTCCCGCCGGGCGTGGGAGGGGATGACCGCTGAGCAGCGGGCTGCCGGGCTGGCCTACTACCAGCGGCTCAACGACGATCTCGACGCCTCCGGGGAGCGGCTCGTCTCCGAGCGGCTCGCCCTTCCCGAACTCACCAAGCAGGTCAGCGTCGGCGACAGCGGGCCGTTGACCACCGATGGGCCCTTCGCGGAGGCCAAGGAGTTCCTCGCCGGCTTCTACCTGCTCGACTGCGAAAGCGAAGAGCGCGCGCTCGAGATCGCCGGGCGGATCCCGGAGGCGGCCTTCGGGGTGGTGGAGGTGCGGCCGGTGATGGGCCTGCACGGGACCGAGCTGTGATCGAAGGCCTGCTCCGCGAGCTCGCGCCGCAGGTCCTCGCCGCGCTCGTGCGGCGGTACGGCGGCTTCGACACCTGCGAGGACGCCGTCCAGGAGGCGCTGCTGGCGGCGTCGCTGCAGTGGCCCGTCGACGGGTTGCCCGATCACCCGAAGGGGTGGCTGATCACGACCGCGTCCCGGCGCCGGATCGAGCAGTGGCGCAGCGAGACCGCGCGGCAGCGGCGCGAGGAGACGGTCGCGCTGGCGGAGCCGCCGGATCCGGAGCCGGTCGCCGGCGTCGACGACACGCTGACATTGCTGCTGCTGTGCTGCCACCCGTCGCTGACCCGGCCGTCCCAGGTCGCGCTGACGCTCCGGGCGGTCGGCGGCCTGACGACCGCGGAGATCGCGCGCGCGTTCCTCGTCCCGGAGGCGACGATCGGCCAGCGCATCAGCCGCGCGAAGCAGAAACTGCGCGGCGAGCGGTTCACGCCGTCGCCGGACCCCGGCCGCCTGGCCGCGGTGCTGCAGGTCCTGTACCTGATCTTCACCGAGGGGCACACGGCCAGCTCGGGTGACGCCCTGAACCGCGTCGAGCTGACGACGGAGGCGATCCGCCTGACCCGCCAGCTCCCGCCCGGCGGCGAGGTCACGGGCCTGCTGGCCTTGATGCTCCTGACCGAAGCCCGCCGTCCGGCCCGGGTCGACGCGACCGGCGCGCTGGTCCCGCTCGCGGCGCAGGACCGGTCCCGCTGGAACGCGGAGCTCATCGCCGAGGGCGTCTCGCTGATCACGACCGCGTTGTCGACGTCGCCGGTCGGCCCGTACCAGCTCCAGGCGGCGATCGCGGCCGTCCACGCCGAGGCCCCGACGGCCGCGGACACCGACTGGGCCGAGATCCTCACCCTCTACGACCTGCTGCGCGTGGTCGCGCCGGGCCCGATGGTCACGCTCAACCGCGTCGTGGCGTTCGCCCAGGTCCACGGGCCGGAAGCGGGCTTGGCCGAGCTGGCCGGCGCCGATCTGGAGGCCCACCATCGGGTGGACGCGGTCCGGGCGCACCTGCTGGAGCTGGCGGGCGACGTCGTCGGGGCGCGAGAGGCGTACCTGACGGCGTCGCGGCGGACGTTGAGCCTGCCGGAGCAGGCCTACCTGCAGTCACGGGCGTCCCGGCTGGCGTGAGTTGTCCACATGGGGGCACACCTGTGGACAACCTGGGGAAGGACGAGCGCGGCCGCCGTTCTTGCGGGAGGATCGACCGCATGCAGGTCACCGTGCTGGGCGCGTCGGGGCGAACCGGGTTCCACATCGCACGGCTTCTGGCGGCCAAAGGACACACCGTCCGGGCCGGGCTCCGCAGCCGGCAGCGGGCCGAAGTCCTCCGAGACCTCGACGTCGAACCCGTGGTCGCCGACGTCACGGCGGATCCCGAGGACCTCGTCGAAGCCTTCCTCGGCTCGGACGTCGTCATCGCGGCCATTGGAGCGCCCGATCCGGAACCCGCGTCGGTGAACCTCGTGGACCGGGACGGCTCCGTCACGGCCGTCCACGCCGCCGAGAAGGCCGGCGTCGCGCGGTACATCCAGGTCTCCGCGCAGTTCGCCGACTCCCCGGACCAGGGTGACCGGCTCGTGCGGTCGATCCTGCTCGCCAAGCAGCTGTCCGACCTCGCGCTGCAGAAGTCCGCGCTGACCTGGACCATCGTCCGGCCCGGCACGCTCACCGACGGCCCCGCCACCGGGCGCGTCAAGGTCGCCGGGCACCTCGAACCCGGGCGGGTGACGCGGCTGGACGTCGCCGCCGTGGTCGTCGGGGTGCTCGGGGAGCCGCTCACCGAAAACCGCGGGTTCGACGTCGTTTCCGGCGACTTCCCGGTCGGGCCGGCCCTTGCCGCGTTGGGGTGAAAAACGCGACTTAAGTCGTACACGGAGGGATACCTGAGTGGGGCCCCCGGTGCGGACCGGCCCCGGTACCCTGCGGTGACAGACGACCGATTTCCAGGGGGTACCCGCAGTGCACATCGATCAATGGCTGGAGGCGATCCCGCCGATCTCGGTGTACCTGATCGTCGCCGCGGTGATCATGATCGAGAGCCTCGGCATTCCGCTGCCCGGCGAGATCGTGCTGGTCAGCGCCGCGTTGCTGGCGTCGCAGCACAGCAACCTGAACCCGCTCTGGATCGGTGCGCTGGCCAGCGCCGGCGCCATCGTCGGCGACAGCATCGGTTACCTGATCGGGAAGACCGGCGGGCAACGGCTGTTCGCCTGGGCGGGCCGGAAATTCCCGAAGCATTTCGGGCCGACGCACATCGCCAACGCGGAACGCATCTTCAACAAACGCGGCATGTGGGCCGTGTTCCTCGGCCGGTTCATCGCGTTCCTGCGCATCCTCGCCGGCCCGCTCGCCGGGTCGCTGAAGATGCACTACCCGAAGTTCCTGATCGCCAACGCGCTCGGCGGCATCGTCTGGGCGGGCGGCACCACCGCGCTCGTCTACTACCTCGGCGTCGTCGCCGAGAAGTGGCTCGGCAACTTCTCCAAGTACGGCCTGGTCGCCGCGATCGTCATCGGCGTCGTCGTCTTCTTCGTCATGAAGAAGCGCCTCGGCAAGAACCACGAAGACGAAGAGACGCCCAAGCAGGAAGAACCGGCCGCCTAAACCGGCACTTCCTCCGGCAGCAGCTCGGGATCGGGCTTGCGCGCGGACTTGAGCGAGCCCAGGAGAACGCCGCCGATCACGACCCCGGCGGCGGCGATCTCCAGGCCGCTCGGCCGCTCGCCCAGCAGCAGGAACGACGCCGTCAGCCCGACCACCGGCACCAGCAGTGAAAACGGCGAGACGACGCCGGCCGGGTTGCGGCGCATCAGCGTCGTCCAGATGCCGGAGCCGACGATCGTGCCGAACAGCACGACGTAGGCCAGCCCGCCGAGCGCGGTCAGCCCGGTCGGCGTGCCCAGCGTCGCCAGCGAGTGCCACTGCGCCGCCGGCCCCTCCATGACCAGCGACAACGCGAACATCGGCAGCGGCGGGACCACGGACATCCACAGCGTGAAGTGCAGCGGGTTGTCCGGCTCCGCCCGCCGCGTGCTCAGGTTGCCGAACGCCCAGCTCAGCGCGGCCAGCACGGTGAGCACCATCGGCAGCAGCGCCGCGTGCCCGGACTGCTGCCACGCGATCGCCGTCATCCCCGCGACGGCCAGCAGGATCCCGGCCAGCTGCCGCGCGGTGACGCGTTCCCGCAGGAAGACGGCACCGAGCAGCACCGTGAACGGCGCCGACGCCTGCAGCACCAGCGACGCGAGCCCGGTCGGCATCCCGGTGTCCATCGCGATGAACAGGAACGCGAACTGCCCGGTGCCGAAGCCGAGCCCGTAACCGAGCAGGTGCCGCACCTTCACCTTCGGCCACGGCACGAACAGGATCGTCGGAACGGCGATCACGGCGAACCGCAGCGCGCCCGCGAACACCGGCGGGAACTGCCCGAGCGTGGCGTGGATGGCGAGGAAGTTGAGGCCCCACAGGACGGCGACGAACATGGCCAGCAGACGGTCACGGGTGGGCATGCCTCCACTCTGACAAGACCGACCGTGAAGGACCAGCGAGAATATCTGCAGGAATCGTGTAGCCGTGCTTCACGTACGCTGACGCCGTGGATCTGGGTCGCCTGCGCACGCTGCGGGAGTTCGCCGACCGCGGGAGCGTGACGGCGGCCGCTCGCGCGCTGCACTGCACGCCGTCCGCGGTGTCGCAGCAACTACGCGCGTTGCAAGGCGAAGTCGGCCTGCCGCTCACCGAACCGGCGGGCCGCGGCCTGCGGCTGACCGACGCCGGCCGCGCGCTGGTCGCCCGGGCCGACGAGGTGCTGGCCGCGCTGGAGCGCGCCGAGTCCGAACTGGACACCTACCGCAGCGCGCCGCGCGGGCGCGTGCGGGTCGCGATCTTCCAGTCAGCCGGGCTGATGCTGCTGCCGGGCCTGCTCACCCGCGTCGCCGGGTACGAGGGCCTCGAGATCGACGTCCGGGACGTCGACATGACGCCACCGGAGGTGCCGGGCCTGGTCGCGGACTACGACGTCGTCGTGGCGCACCGCGACGAGCACGCGCCGGAGTTCGACGCCGGCCGCCTCGACGTCGTCCCGCTGCTGCGCGAACCCCTCGACGTCGCGCTCCCGGCCGGGCACCGGCTGGCGAACCGGCGCCGCGTCGAGCTGCCGGAGCTGGCCGACGAACGCTGGATCAGCGTCGACTTCGGCTTCCCGGTGGACGACGTGCTGCGCTCGCTGACCGTCCGCACCGGCGTCCGGCCGGTGGTGGTGCAGCGGATCAACGACTTCCGGATCACCGAACGGCTGGTCGCGGCCGGGCACGGCATCGCGCTGCTGCCGCGGTACACGATGGACACCCGCCGCGGCAGCGGCCTGATCGGCCGGCCGCTGGCCGGGATCCGCGCGGCCCGCCTGGTGGAAGTGGTCTGCCGCACCGGCGCGCTGCAGCGTCCGGCCGTGGCCCAGGTGATCGAAGAGCTGCGCGCGGAGGTCGCTCAGCTCACCGGCTCGTGAGTGGTCAGGGCGGCTAGAACCGCCCTAACCACTCACGACGTGCGGTGAGCGCGGAGGTGGGCGACGGCGATGTGCAGCGCGTCCTCCAAGGCCGTCAGGTCGCCGCGGATGTGGGCCAGCAGCAGGCCGCCCTGTACACACGCCATCGCGGCCTGGGCGAGCCGCGCCGGGTCGGCGTCGGCCGGGAGTTCGCCCTGGTCGCGTAGCCGTTCGAGGCCGCGCGTCAGGTGGGACTCCCAGGTCCGGTAGGCCTGGTCGAGCAGCGGCCTCACCTTCGGGTCGTCGCCGAGTTCGCCGGCCAGGTTGCCGAGCGGGCACGGGATCGGCGCCGCGGCGCGGCGCTGGACGTCGAGCAGCTGCTCGGTCCACGTGTCGAAATCAGCCCACGACGCCAGCGTGAAGATCGCCGGCTGGTTGCCGAGGATCTGCGCCAGGTAGCGGTCGATCACGGCCTCGACCAGCTGATCCTTGTTCTTGAAGTAGTGGTACATCTGCGATTTCCCGGCCCCGCTCGCGGCGAGCACCTTGTCGACGCTCGTGCCCGCGACGCCGTGGACGTACATCAGCTCCGCCGCCGCGTCGACGATCGCGTCGCGGGTCCGCTGGCCACGCGCGGTCGTGGCCGCTGCTTGCGTCTCCATGTACCGAACAGTACAGTCAGCCGCACTGTACCGATCAGTACAACGAACGGGGACCCAAGTGGGGAACGACCTGAAGAGCGGGCTGGACGGCGTCAAGGACCACGGCCGGAGCGCGCTGCCGCCGGAGGTGTTCACGGTCTTCGAGGCCGACATGGCCCGCGCGGCCGACGAGACGAAGTTCGCCGAAGCCGGGGTCACGATCGAGGACTTCACGCTGCCGGGCGCGGATGGCGAGCCCGTCAGCCTGGGGCAGCTCGTCGCGGACGGGCCCGCGGTGCTCGTGTTCTACCGCGGCGAGTGGTGCCCGTTCTGCAACCTGACGCTGCGCACCTACCAGCAGGAAGTCGTTCCCGAGCTGGCGAAGCTCGGCGCGACGCTGGCCGCGATCAGCCCGCAGACCGCGGACGGCTCACTGTCCACGCAGGAGAAGAACGAGCTCGATTTCGCCGTGCTGTCGGACGTCGGGAACGTCGTCTCGCGGCAGCTCGGGCTGACGTTCCGGGTCTCGGACGCCGTGCGGGTGGCGATGAGCTCGATCGGCACGGACCTGGGCCAGGTCAACGGCACCGGCGAATGGGAGCTGGCGTACCCGGCGGTCGTCGTGGTCGACCGGGACCGCACGATCCGGTACGTCGACGTCCACCCGGACTACACGACGCGCACGGAGCCCGCGGCGATTCTCGAGGCCGTCAAATCGCTCTAGCGCCGCGCTTCACGCTGTAGGTGATCACCGAACCCAGGACCAAGGCGACGCCGAGGGAGAGCAGCATGCTGATCCCGGGTTCGGTGATGATCTGGCCGCCCGCGTAGCCGAGGAAGGCGACGTAGGACGTCCAGAGCGTGACGCCGACGGCCGACGCGGTGAAGAACTCCGCCATGGGCCACCGGAGGGAGCCGGCGAGGAGGGCGCCGACCGTCCCGCCCGACGGCAGCCAGCGGGCCACCACCAGCACCGGCCGCGGGTGGCGCTGCAGGCGGCCGTCGAGCCAGCCGATGCCGGCGGCGATCTTCTTCCGCCGGCTCAACCGGTCCAGCGCCGCCCGGCCACCGAACCGGCCGAGGGCGTAGAGCGCCTGGTCGGAGACCAGGCACCCGGCCGTGGCCACGGCGATGACCAGCGCCAGCGACGTCCCGCCCTGCGCCGCCGCGATGCCCATGCCGAGGAGTGTCACCTCGGTGGGCAGCAGCGGCACCAGCGAGACGACGAACAGCACCAGCAGTCCTGCCGTAGTCGCGTCCACACCTCCATTAACCGCCCGCGCGGCCCGGATGAATCCCGATCAAGGGGGACTCACAGGAAGCCGACAGCTCTTCCACAGATTGGGTGAACCATGTCAGGAGTTGTCATGGTTCGGGGTGATCGTGAGGTCATGAGCACCGAATCGAACACCCTGTCCGGAAAGGTCGCGCTGGTCGCCGGCGGCACCCGCGGTGCGAGCCGGGCGATCGCGGTCGAGCTGGGCCGCGCGGGCGCCTTCGTCTACGTGACCGGCCGCAGCAGCGGCACCACGAAGTCCGAAGTGGACCGTCCGGAGACCATCGAAGAGACCGTCGAGCTGATCGAGCAGGCGGGAGGCCAGGCCGAGGCCGTCCGGGTCGACCACCTGGAGCCGGCGGAGGTCGCGGCGCTGGCGAAGCGGGTCGACGCCGCACACGGCGGCCTCGACATCCTGGTCGACGGCATCTGGGGCGGCGACCAGCACCTGGGCTGGGGCAAGCCGGTCTGGGAGCACGACCTGGACGCCGGCCTGCGCATGATCCGCCTGGGCATCGACGCGCACCTGATCACCGGCCACCACCTGCTGCCGCTGCTGATCCGCCGCCCGGGCGGCCTGGTCGTCGAGATGACCGACGGCACCGCGGAGTACAACGCGAACTACCGCGAGGGCACGTCGCTGCCGTTCTACGTCGCGAAGGCGTCGGCGCACCTGCTCGCGATCGGTGAAGCCGCGGAGCTGTCGGCGCACGAGTGCACGGCGGTCGCGTTCACGCCGGGTTACCTGCGCTCGGAGGCGATGCTGGACATCTACGGCGTCACGGAGGAGAACTGGCGCGACGCGCTGGAGAAGACCCCGCACTTCGCGATCTCGGAGTCCCCGACCTTCTGCGGCCGCACAGTGGTGGCCCTGGCCACGGACCCGGAGCGGCACCGGTGGGCCGGGCAGACGGTGAGCAGCGGCCAGCTGGCGCGGGAGTACGAAGTCGACGACACCGACGGCAGCCGCCCGGACGCGTGGCGCTACATGGTCGAGGTGGTCGACGCGGGCAAGGAGGCGGATACGACCGGCTACCGCTGACCGCGGCCCGGCCTGTGGACTACCCGCTGTTGCGGGCCGCGACCTCGGTGCCGATCGCCGCGAGCGCGGCCCGGATCTCCGGCGGCGTCACGACTTCCACGCCGGGGCTCAGTGCGACCAGCTGGCCGAGGCCGATCTCGGTGCTTTCCAGGGCCAGTTCGGCTTCGGCCCAGCCGTCGGCTGTCGGCTCGCCCAGCGCTATCACCGTGTGGGCCAGGTCTTCGGCGCCGAACACGCGTCGCAGGCCGCGTACCGCTGTCCGGTTCAGCCGGGCTGTCACCCGCAATGGGCGGTCCACCTGCTCGAACGTCGCCGATGCCGCGCGCCACCAGCCCGCCAGGTCGAAATCCGGTGGCCGCTCGAAGCGCGCTTCCAGCTCGGCGGCCGTCAGGATCCGGGAAACGCGGTACGTGCGGCGCGCGTCGTCGTCCGGCACGCCCGCGACCAGGTACCAGACGCCCGCCTTGAGCACGAGACCCAGCGGTTCGAGCACCCGATCGGCGACCTTGTCGCGGCGCCGGTAGCTGATCGCGATCCGCCGTTGCGCCCAGACCGCGCGGGCCACCGTCGCCAGCTCGGGTGAGGAGTCCGCGGCGCCGAACCAGCCCGGCGCGTCCAGGTGGAAGCGGCCCGCGACGAGCGCGGCCTGCTCGTGCAGCTCCGGCGGCATCCCCGCCGACACCTTGGCCCGCGCCGCGCTGCCCGCGGTGTCGAGGCCGAGCCCGGCCAGCGCCTCCGGCACGCCCAAGGCGAACAGCGCGACGGCTTCCCGCGCGGTCAAGCCGTCGAGGCCCGCGCGCCAGCCGTCGACCAGGCGGAAGCCGCCGTGCCGGCCCGGCTCCGTCCACAGTGGAACGCCGGCGTCCCGCAACGCCGTCAGGTCGCGGTGCATGGTGCGCTCGGAGACGCCCAGCTCCTCCGCGAGTTCAGCGGCGGTCGCGCTGCGCCGCCGTTGCAGCGTGAACAGCAGCGCGACCAGCCGCTCGGCCTTCACCGGTTGGCGCGGTTCACCGCCGAGACGACGGCGCGCAGCGACGCCGTGACGATCGACGGGTCGATCCCGATGCCCCAGAACACCCGGTCCGAGATCGCGCACTCGATGTACGACGCGGCGCGCGCGTCGTCGCCCGGCGAGAGCGTGTGCTCGGAGTAGTCCAGCAGGCGCAGGTCGAAGCCCACCGTCGAGAGCGCGTCGAAGAACGCCGCGATCGGCCCGTTGCCGCGGCCGGTGACCTCGTGCTCGTCACCTTCCACGCGCACCGTCGCGGTGATGTCGTACTCGCCGTCACCGTTGTCGCGGACGTGCTGGCGCACCAGCTCCAGCGGCGTCTTCAGCTCCAGGTACTCGGCCGAGAAGGCGTTGTACATCGTGGTCGGGTCGACCTCGCCGCCCTCGGTGTCGGTGTAGCGCTGGATGACCTTCGAGAACTCGATCTGCAGGCGCCGCGGCAGGTCGAGCTGGTGCTCGGCCTTCATGATGTAGGCGACGCCGCCCTTGCCGGACTGCGAGTTCACCCGGATCACGGCCTCGTACGTGCGGCCGACGTCCTTCGGGTCGATCGGCAGGTACGGTACCTCCCACGGGTACTCGTCGACCGGCACGCCCTGCTTGCCGGCGGCGTCCTTCAGCGCGTCGAGACCCTTGTTGATCGCGTCCTGGTGCGAGCCGGAGAACGCGGTGAACACCAGGTCGCCGCCCCAGGGCGAGCGCTCGGGCACCGGCAGCTGGTTGCAGTACTCGACCGTCCGCTTGATCTCGTCCATGTCCGAGAAGTCGATCTGCGGGTCGATGCCCTGGCTGTAGAGGTTCATGCCCAGCGCGACCAGGTCGACGTTGCCGGTGCGCTCGCCGTTGCCGAACAGGCAGCCCTCGATCCGGTCCGCGCCGGCCTGGTAGCCCAGCTCGGCGGCGGCGATGCCGGTGCCGCGGTCGTTGTGCGGGTGCAGCGACAGGATCACCGAGTCGCGACGCGCCAGGTTCCGGCTCATCCACTCGATCGAGTCGGCGTAGACGTTCGGCGTGGCCATCTCGACGGTCGCCGGCAGGTTCAGGATCACCGGCTTCTCCGGCGTCGGCTGCCAGATCTCGGTGACGGCGTTGCAGACCTCGAGCGCGTACGACAGCTCGGTGCCGGTGTAGGACTCCGGCGAGTACTGGAAGCGGAAGTCGGTGTCCGGCTGCTTCGCGGCCAGCTCGACGACCAGTTCCGCGGCCTGCGTCGCGATCTTCTTGATGCCTTCGCGCTCCTCGCGGAAGACCACGCGGCGCTGCAGGATCGACGTCGAGTTGTAGATGTGGACGATCGCGCGCGGCGCGCCTTCGAGGGACTGGAACGTCCGCTCGATCAGCTCGTGGCGGCACTGGGTCAGCACCTGGATGCTGACGTCGTCCGGGATGGCGCCTTCTTCGATGATCTCGCGGACGAAGTCGAAGTCGGTCTGCGACGCGGCCGGGAAGCCGACCTCGATCTCCTTGTAGCCCATGCGTACGAGCAGGTCGAAGAACTTGCGCTTGCGCGCGGGCGACATCGGGTCGATCAGGGCCTGGTTGCCGTCCCGCAGGTCGACGGCGCACCACAGCGGCGCGCGGTCGATGCGCTTGTCCGGCCAGGTGCGGTCGGGGACGTCGATGTTCTCGATCAGGTCGTACCAGGGGCGGTAGCGGTGCACCGGCATGGACGTGCCGCGCTGGGTGTTCCAGGCGGGCTGATCAGCGGGCGCGGTGCGAGAGGGTTTGCGGATGCGCGAACTCATGGAAAGGGTTCTCCTGAAAAACGGGTGCGGACGACCGGCACCACGAAGCCCCGCGACGGGGAGCCGGTCCGGTCAGGCCCCGTCGCGGCAGCGAAGCAGGAGAGCACGCGCCACGCCCCCACCATAACCATCGAGCCAGGCCGGGGGGAAGTGAGGTCGCGATCCAACCGTTACGTCATCATCCGCCATCCGAGTTACCAGCGGGTAGCAATCGGCCCAGTGCCGTGCGAAACTGCGGGCATGGCTGAACACGCAGAGTCGTCGGCGTCTTCGGAGGACACGGAGACGCGCGTCGCCCGCCGGGCACCCGTCGACTGGCGTCGCGCCGGGGGCAAGGTGGCCAACGCGGTGGCGTCGATCGTGCGCTGGGTGGGCTTGGTCTTCGCCGCGATCCTGGTGATCCACGTGATCTTCACGGTCGGCTCGGCCAACCCGGACAACGGCATCGTCTCGTTCGTCCACTCCTGGGCGGACGGCTTGGCGCTGGGCTTCAGCGACCTGTTCACACCCGCCGACGCCAAGCTGCGGGTCCTGGTGAACTTCGGCATCGCGGCGATCTTCTGGCTCGTGGTCTCGGGAATCCTGGCGAAGGTGATCCGCCGGGTGGGCGGCGGTTCCTGATCTCACGGTGATCACGATCGGCTGACCCGGGGCGCGACCTCGTAACGCAGTGTCGTCGCCAGGCGACATCAGCACGCCGGAAGGGGTGCTGATCATGTCCGTTTCACAGCCTGTCGCGACGGTGCCGAGTGCGGTCGTCCGCCTCGGGAGCCGTTGGTACTTCGTCGTCACCATCGCCACGATCGGGTTCTTCGCGTGGGTTCCGTTCGTGCACGCCGCCGTGCGGCTGGGCCGGAAGTCGCTCTACGTCAAGGCCGCCGTCTTCGGAGTGGCGGCCGCGCTCATGGGCGTGCTGATGTCCCTCGCCCCGAAGGACGCCGCGGGCAAGGTCGTGGGGTCGACCGGGAACCTGCTCACGTCGATCGCGGTGGTCCTCGGACTCGTCGTGGTCGCCGTCGGCTGCGTGCAGCAGGCCAAGCTGCGCCGCGAAATCCTGCGCCAGGTCCCCGGCGAGCGCCTCGACGGCCCCGATCCGGCGCTCGCCGCCGCGCTGGCCGCGCGTGATCGCCGCACCGAAGCCCGGAAGCTCGCCACCGAGGATCCGCTCATCGCGCGCGACCTGCGGGTCGGCCGTCCCGACCTGCCGCGGAACTACGACGACGGTGGCCTCGTCGATCTCAACAACGCGCCGGCGGACGTGATTGCGTCGGTTTGCGGGCTCGACGCCGCTACCGCCGAAGCCATCGTCGACATCAGGGCGACCGTGGGCGGGTTCGCCGCCGTCGACGACGTCGGCGCCGTGGTGCCCTTCGGGACGCTGGACCGCATCCGCGACCGGGCCGTGGTCCTGCCGGTCTAGAGCGCCGGGTTGCCCCACTTTTCGGTGAACGCGAACTCCTCCAGCGGGATCCGGACCCGGTCCGCCTTCTCGCGCTCGATCCGCCAGTCCTCCTCCAGGACCTCCGGGTGCGCCGGCGAACCGACCGCGATCGCCACCTTCGGGACCGCGTCCGCAGGCAGTGCGAACGTCGACTGGACCGCCTCCGCCGAGAAGCCCGCCATCTGGTGGGCGATCAGCCCCAGCTCCACCGCCTGCAGCACGAGGTTCTCCGAAGCCAGCCCGAGCCCGTACTCCGTGTAGGGGACGTCGCCCTTCGCGTTCGTCGTCACCATGACGCCGATCAGCAGGAGGCTCGCCCGCCGGGCCCACGCCTGGTTGCCCGAGTTGAGCGTCGCCAGGATCGCGTCGAACGCCGGCGTGCCGCGGACGCCCACCAGGTACCGCGCCGGCTGGGTGTTGCCGAACGACGGTGCCCAGCGGGCCGCCTCCAGGAGGGCTCGCAGCTGGTCCGGGGTGACGACGGCAGACGCGTCGTAGGCCCGCGGGCTCCAGCGCTCGGCCATCAGGGAGGCGATCGGGATGCTCGTCACAGCTGGTTTGCGCACGATCGAAAAGCTACAGCGGCGCGAAGCGCCTCCGCTGAGGGTGGTGGCGGGGGCATGGATGGAGGTTCCGAGGAGTGCGCTGCATCACTCGGAAGGAAGGGCTCCGCGCATTTCCTTGGTGTTACGGAAGATTTACTTCCGCGCTGCCCCGAGCCGGTGGCCGGCGCCACTCGATGGTGTGGCAGGCCGCTGAACCCCCGGTAGGCTCCTTCTCAACTATGGGACGCGGGGGCTCTCCGGTGCCCACCAGGGAGCAGACCCGGCCCGTCGAGGAGGTTCGGGCGTGGCCCTCGTGGTCCAGAAGTACGGCGGATCGTCGCTGGAAAGTGCCGACCGGATCAAGCGCGTCGCGGAACGGATCGTCGCCACCAAGAAGGCCGGCAACGACGTCGTCGTGGTCTGCTCGGCGATGGGTGACACCACCGACGAGCTGCTCGACCTGGCGCAGCAGGTCAACCCGGCGCCGCCGGAGCGGGAGATGGACATGCTGCTCACCGCGGGTGAGCGCATCTCGAACTCGCTGGTCGCCATGGCCATCGCGGCCCAGGGGGCCGAGGCGTGGTCGTTCACCGGTTCGCAGGCCGGCGTCGTCACGACGTCCGTGCACGGCAACGCGCGCATCATCGACGTCACGCCGAGCCGGGTCACCGAGGCCCTCGAGCAGGGCTACGTCGCGCTGGTGGCGGGGTTCCAGGGCGTCGCGCAGGACACCAAGGACATCACCACGCTGGGCCGCGGCGGTTCGGACACCACCGCCGTCGCACTGGCCGCCGCGCTGAACGCCGACGTCTGCGAGATCTACTCCGATGTGGACGGTGTGTACACCGCCGACCCGCGGGTGGTGCCGGACGCGCGCAAGCTCGACACCGTTACCTACGAAGAGATGCTTGAGCTGGCCGCGAGCGGGTCGAAGATCCTGCACCTGCGGTCGGTCGAGTACGCGCGCCGCTACGGCGTCCCGATCCGAGTCCGTTCTTCCTACAGTGACAAGCCGGGCACCACGGTGACCGGTTCTATCGAGGAGATCCCCGTGGAACAAGCGCTGATCACCGGTGTCGCGCACGACCGCTCCGAAGCCAAGATCACGGTCACCGGCGTACCGGACCACGCCGGTGCCGCGGCCCGGATCTTCCGCGTGATCGCCGACGCCGAGATCGACATCGACATGGTGCTGCAGAACGTGTCGAGCACCATCTCCGGCCGCACCGACATCACCTTCACGCTGTCGAAGGCCAACGGCGCCAAGGCCGTCAAGGAGCTGGAGAAGGTCAAGGCCGAGATCGGCTTCGAGTCCGTGCTCTACGACGACCACGTCGGCAAGGTCTCGCTGGTCGGCGCCGGGATGCGGTCGCACCCGGGTGTCACGGCGACGTTCTGCGAGGCGCTGGCCTCCTCCGGCGTCAACATCGAGATCATCAACACCTCGGAGATCCGCATCTCGGTGCTGATCAGGGACGCCCAGCTCGACGACGCCGTACGCGCGATCCACGCCGCGTTCGAGCTCGGTGGCGACGAAGAAGCTGTGGTCTACGCGGGGAGTGGTCGCTGATGGCGGACGGGCTGCGGGTCGGGGTGGTCGGCGCGACCGGCCAGGTCGGCGCGGTGATGCGCAAGCTGCTGGCGGAGCGGGAGTTCCCGATCGCCGGGCTCCGGTACTTCGCTTCGGCGCGCTCGGCGGGGTCGAAACTCCCGTGGCGCGACAGCGAAATCACGATCGAAGACGCGTCCACAGCGGACCCGTCCGGATTGGACATCGCGCTGTTCTCCGCGGGCGGCTCGACGTCGAAGGCGCAGGCGCCGCGGTTCGCCGACGCCGGCGTCACGGTGATCGACAACTCTTCGGCGTTCCGGATGGACCCGGACGTGCCGCTGGTCGTCAGCGAGGTCAACCCGGAGGCCATCAAGGAAGCGCGGAAGGGGATCATCGCGAACCCCAACTGCACGACCATGGCCGCGATGCCGGTGCTCAAGCCGCTGCACGACGAGGCGGGCCTGGTCCGGCTGGTCGCGTCGACCTACCAGGCGGTGTCCGGCAGCGGGCTGGCCGGCGTCGACGAGCTGGCCGGTCAGGTTCGCGCCGGAGCGGAGCACGCGGCGCTGCTGACGCACGACGGCGCGGCGATCGCCTTCCCCGCGCCGAACAAGTACGTCCGTCCGATCGCGTTCAACGTCCTGCCGATGGCGGGGTCCATTGTGGACGACGGTGAGCTCGAGACGGACGAGGAGAAGAAGTTCCGCAACGAGAGCCGCAAGATCCTGAGCATCCCGGGGCTGGGCGTGTCCTGCACCTGCGTGCGGGTCCCGGTGTTCTCGGGGCACTCGATCTCGGTCAACGCGGAGTTCGCGCAGCCGCTGACGGTCGAGCGCGCGACGCAGCTGCTGGCCCACGCGCCGGGCGTCGAGCTGTCCGACATCCCGACCCCGCTGCAGGCGGCGGGCAACGACCCGAGCTACGTCGGCCGCATCCGCGTCGACCAGGGCGTCGGCGGCGGCCGCGGGCTCGCGTTGTTCATCGCGAACGACAACCTGCGCAAGGGCGCGGCGCTGAACGCGGTGCAGATCGCGGAGCTGATCGCGCAGCAGTAGGTCCGACGTCGAAGGCCCCCTCGGTCGTCGAGGGGGCCTTCACGCGTCCCGGGCCGCGTTCCGGCAAGCCCGCGCGCGCAGGGTCGCGAACTGCTTCACCGGGTTCGCGGACCGCTTGACGTCGGTGTCGAAGTTCCAGACGTAGCCGTCGGCGTGCCCGCCGAGCCGCCGGAACTGGGCGACGGCTTCGTCGTGACGGCCGTTGTGGTGCAGAGCGTAGATCGCGTAGCCGCGGTCTTCCCGGGTAGCGGGGTGCTCGGCGCCTTCGCCGTCCAACCAGGGCAGGGCCGCGTCGAGGGCGTCCCGGACGTAGCGGCTTCGCCAGATCGGGTTGCCCTCCATGGCCATTTCGAAGGCCGCGTGCAGAGGCAGTGGCGTCAGCGACGGCGCGAAAGCCGCAGCACCGGCGGCGAAATCGAGCAGGCGCTCTTCGGTGCCGTGCCACTTCGGGCACCAGTACTGCAGCGCGCGGTTGTGGCCGAGGCGGTGGGCAGGCGCGCGGACGAGCAGACCCGACCAGATCCCGTCGAAGGGCTGGTACCGGACTTCGAGCCCCATGCAGATGGTGACGAGGGTCGCCCAGGGTGTCGGATCCGTTCCGGCGAGTTCGGCCGCCTTCCAGGCGGTGTCGCGGGCGTATTCCAGCAGTTGGTAGAAGGGCACGAACTGCTGCCGGTCGGTGTGCCGGGCGCCGGCGTTGCCCCGCCGCTGCCAGGCCAGGGCGACGAACGTCTGCGCCTGCACGACAACGGCGTCGGGATCGTCTTCCCGCTCGGCGAGCCAGTCCCGCAGCCATTGGCGTTCGGTGGTGGCCGTCTTGGCGAGGGCGTCGACGACGGCGGTGCGCCGGTCCCAGTCACCGTTCAGGGTGGCGACGAGGGTGGCCGCGGGGTGCCAGTCACCGGCGAGGGCGGCGGAGACGGCGGCGGCGAGACCGGGCTCGTCGAAGTGCGGCTCGGCGCTGAGCCCGGCGTCCGGAACCATCCCCCGGGCAGCGGCCGCGGGGCCGGGTAGCAGGCCCATGTCCGTTCTCCTCCACAGTGGACGATCGGAAATCGCCTTGTCCGATTCCCCGTCAGGGGGGATTCTAAGTCCCGAAACCATTTCCAGGGGAGGAAATCATGTACACGGCTGTCGACGGTGCCCGCGTGCCGATTCGGATGTGGGCTGATCCCGCGTCCGTCGAAGAGCAGGCCATGCGGCAGCTGCACAACGTCGCGAACCTGCCGTGGGTGCACGGGGTCGCCGTGATGCCCGACGTGCACTACGGCAAGGGGGCGACCGTCGGCAGTGTCATCGCCATGCGTGACGCCGTTTCGCCCGCCGCGGTCGGCGTGGACATCGGGTGCGGGATGAGCGCGGTGCGGACGTCGCTGACCGCGGCCGACCTGCCCGACGACCTCGGGAAGCTGCGCCGTCGCATCGAAAACGCCGTGCCGGTCGGGTTCGGGTTGCACAAGACGCCCGTGAACCCGGCGAAGGTGCACGGCGTCGGTGGCTGGGACGCCTTCTGGAAGGGCTTCGGCGAGCTGCACACCGGCGTCCAAGAGCTGCACGACCGGGCCGCGCGGCAGATCGGGAGCCTCGGTGGCGGGAACCACTTCATCGAGGTCTGCCTCGAAGAAGGTGTCGGCCGCGTCTGGCTGATGCTGCACTCGGGGTCGCGCAACATCGGCAAGGAGCTCGCGGAACGGCACATGGCCGTCGCGCGGAAGCTGCCGCACAACGCCGACCTGCCCGACCGGGACCTCGCGGTGTTCGTCGCGGGCACCCCGGAGATGCAGGCGTACCGGCGTGACCTGTTCTGGGCGCAGGACTACGCGGCGCGCAACCGCGCCACGATGGTCGCGCTGGTGAAGCTGGCGCTGGCGGACGTCGTGCCGGGCACGACCTTCGACGACGCGATCTCGTGCCACCACAACTACGTCGCCGAAGAGACCTACGACGGCGTCGAGCTGCTCGTCACCCGCAAGGGCGCGATCCGCGCCGGCTCGGGTGACCTGGGGATCATCCCGGGCAGCATGGGGACCGGTTCGTACATCGTCCGCGGGCTCGGCAACCAGTCGTCGTTCCAGTCGGCGTCGCACGGCGCCGGCCGCCGGATGTCGCGGACCAAGGCGAAGAAGCTCTACACCGCGGACGACCTGGCGGCGCAGACGGCGGGCGTCGAATGCCGCAAGGACTCGGGTGTCGTCGACGAGATCCCGGCGGCGTACAAGGACATCGACTCGGTCATCAAGGCCCAGACCGACCTGGTCGAGGTCGTCGCCCACCTCAAGCAGGTGGTCTGCGTCAAGGGCTGAGCGGTACCTTGGGTGATATGACAAGTTGGGGGAGGACGGCCGCGTTGCTGGCCGGGGCCGCACTGCTGCTGAGCGGGTGCGATCAGGTCAGCGACGCGGTCGACCAGGGCAGCAAGACCGCGGACAAGGTCGGCGCCTGCGCCGAGGCGCTCGGGCTGGCGGACCTGAATCCGCTCGTCGACCCGCAGCGGCTCAAGGAGCGGGCCGCGGACAAGGCGCAGCGGCTGCGCGCGCTGGCCGGGAACGTCGGCGACCAGGACGTCAAGAACGCGCTCCTCGGCATGGCGGACTCCTACGTCGAGGTGCAGAAGGAACGCATCGAGGACGCCGGCGTCGTGGCCCGGTGGGCCAAGCGCAACGTCGGCAAGCTCGACGCGCTGCGCACCGCCTGCAGCTGACGGCGTCAGCAGGTCTCGGCGAGCGCGGGTACCGGCGCCGGTTCGGGCCTGCGGGGCCGGCGTAGGCCGACCAGGCCCGCCGACGCGATCACCAGCCCGCCGATGCCGGCCGCGGCGAAGCCCCAGGCCGGGCTCGAGTGGTCGATCGCGAAGCCGACCACCGGGCTGCCCGCCGCGAGACCGAGCCGGGTGAACCCGTCCATCAGCCCCATCGCCTCGCCGCGCACCCGCGGCGGCGCGAGCCGGCTGACCGTCTCGGTGGTCGCGGCCAGCGTCGGCGCGCAGAGCAGGTTCGTCGGGATCAGCACGAGCGTCAGCAGCCACCACGGCTGTTCGGCGAGCCCCACGGGCACTACCAGCAGCGCGAGCAGCAGCATCAGCACGCCCTGGGGCAGCGACCGCTTCACCGAGCCGTGCACGATGCCGCCGGTGATCGACGCGGCGCACATCACCGCGATCACCAGCCCGGTCACACCGATGTCGCCGTGCGCGCGCAGGGTCGCGAGTGTCGCCAGCTCGGTGCCGACGAGCACGAACAACGCGCCCGCGGCGACCATCAGCGTGCCCACCAGCCTGCCGGTCAGCCAGCTGCGCAGCGGCGGCCGGGCGGTGGCCACCCCCTGTTCGGCGGCGTCGCGGATCGGCGGGTTCACCAGCCAGATCAGGAACGCCGTGCCGCCGAAGAGCACGCCGAGCGCGCTCAGCGTCCACGTCGGTGAGAACGCGGTGATCGCTGCGATCCCGGCTGCAGGGCCGATCATGAACGTCGCCTCGATCGAGATGGTGTCCAGCGAGTACGCCGCCCGGCGCTCCTCGACCGGGACGAGCGTGGCCAGCACCTGCCGGGCCAGCGAGCCCGCGGGCACCGAGAGCATCCCGGCCGGGACGGCGACCGCGGCGAGCGCTTCGAACGGCAGGTGCGGCGCGAGGATCCAGAACGCCGTGGTGCCGGTGCCGCAGACGGCGACGATCGGGCGCAGCCCGTACTTGTCGAAGGCCCGGCCGAGCAGCGGCGCCCCGAGGGCCATCCCGAGCGTGACGCCGGCGCCGACCAGCCCGGCGGCGCCGTAGCCGCGGCCGAGCCCGGTGACGACGTACAGCGTCAGCAGGACGCCGTTCATGGTCATCGGCAGCCGGGCCAGGAACATCATGGCCATCGTCGAGGGGACGCGGGGGACGGAGAGCACCCGGCGGTAGGGCTGCAGAGGCACGCCTCGATGAGAACCCAAGGTGGTACGCGCGTGCAACTTATTTCTCGGACCTGGCGCCCGGACATCGTGAGAGCTACTCTCATTTGGTAGTCACTACCAAATGGGGGTCACTATGAATCAGCTGTATCCACGCAGGTGGTGGGCGCTCGGGGCGCTCGCGGTGAGCCTGCTGACCGTCGGCCTGGACCTGACTGTGCTGAACGTCGCCGTACCGACGCTGGCCGTCGACCTCGGCGCCACGACCACGCAGCTGCAGTGGTTCGGCAACGCCTACACGCTGGCGCTGGCCGCGCTGCTGCTGCCGGCGGGCCTGCTCGGTGACCGGTTCGGCCCGAAGAAGCTGCTGCTCGGCGCGCTCGCGGTGTTCGGGCCGGCGTCACTCTGGTGCGCCTACGCCGGCTCACCCGGCGAGCTGATCGCCGCCCGGGTCCTGCTGGGCGTGGGCGCCGCGTTCCTGATCCCGCTGTCGCTCTCGCTGCTAAACATCCTCTTCCCGCCGGAGGAACGGGCGCGGGCGCTGACGACCTGGGTGCTGGCGACGTTCGTCGGCATCCCGCTCGGCCCGCTGCTCGGCGGCTGGCTGCTCGACCACTTCGCCTGGGGCTCGGTGTTCCTGATCAACGTCCCGCTGACGGTCGTCGGCCTGGTCGCGGTGCTGTTGCTGGTGCCGCTCACCCGCGGCTCCGGCCGGGGCGGGATCGACTACCCGGGCATCGCGCTGTCGGCGGCCGGGCTCGTCGCGCTCACCTACGGCTTCGTCCACGCGGGCGAGCACGGCTGGGCCGACCCGGTGACGTACGGGCTGCTCGGGCTCGGCGCCGTCCTGCTCGCGGTGTTCGTCCGGGAGCAGACGCGGGTGGCCGCGCCGCTCGCCGACCTCGCGCTGTTCCGGGAGCCGCGGTTCGTCTGGGGCGCGGTGCTCGCGACCGTCGCGTCGTTCGCGTTGATGGGCCTGCTGTTCGTGCTGCCGCAGCTGTTCCAGGCGGTGCAGGGCGCCGACGCGCTGCAGACCGGAGTGCGGCTGCTGCCGCTGATCGGCGGGATGCTGGTCTCGGCGAAGATCGCCGAACGGCTGGTCGCCGCGTCCGGCGTCCGCGTGGTCGTCACCGGCGGGTTCGTGCTGCTCGCGGCGGGGCTGGGCTGGGGTGCGACGGCGCCGGCCGCGGCCGGGTACGGCCTGACGATCGGCTGGGAGAGCGTCATCGGCCTCGGCACCGGGTGCACCCTGCCGCCGCTGATGTCGATGGCGATGGGCGCGCTGACCGAGGGCCGCTCGGGCGCGGGTTCGGCGTTGATCCAGGTGCTGCGCCAGGTCAGCGGCACCATCGGCGTCGCGGTGCTCGGCACGGTCCTCAACGGCGTTTACCGCGACGGCGTCGTCGTCGCGGGGCTGCCCGCGCCGGTGGCCGACGCGGCCCGCGGGAGCGCGTCCGCCGCGGTCGCCGTCGCGGCGAAGCTGCACCTGCCCGGGCTGGCCGATTCCGCACGGGCGGCGTTCGCCGACGGCATGGCCGCGACGCTGTGGGTCTGCGCCGGGCTCGGCGTGGCCGGCGCGCTGCTGGCGGCGCTCTTCCTGCCCGGCCGCGCGGCCGCCGGGACCGAGCCGCGAGAATCGGAGCATGACGTCGTCGCCGGCTGAGCCCACGGGGTTGCGAGAGCGCAAGAAGGCCAAGACGCGGGCCGCGATCCAGCGGCACGCGTTGCGGCTGTTCCGGGAGCAGGGCTACACGGCCACGACGGTCGACCAGATCGCGGCCGCGGCGGAGATCTCGCCGAGCACCTTCTTCCGGTACTTCCCGACGAAGGAGGCGACGGTCCTCTACGACGCCCTCGACCCGATGATGGTCGAGGCCGCGCTGGCCCAGCCGCCCGAGCTGAGCTTGATCGGCGCGCTGCGGGCGACGTTGCGCGACGTCTACGAGGCACTGCCGGAGGACGCCTGGCAGGACGAGCGCGAGCGGCAGCTGCTGGTGTTCAACGAGCCGGAGCTGCGTGCCCCGATGCTGGAGCAGTACGGCGCCGGCATCGACCTGCTCGCCGACCTCGCGGCCCGCCGCGCCGGCCGGTCCGCGACCGACTTCGAGGTGCGCAACTGGGCGGGCGCCGTGGTCGGCGTCGTGCTCGCGGCGTTCTACACCGCAGGCGGCGACCCGGACCTGCTCCTGAACTCGCTCGACGAGGCCTTCGCGCACCTGGAGGCGGGCCTCCCGCTCTGAAGCATTTTCCGGTTCGTGCTCCCACCACGGGGAACGCGGTTTTCGGCGCACCTTGTGGGTGGCGGTGCGAGCGTGCGGGCCGCCCTTCTGGAGCAGTTGCGACACGCGGTCCCACGGAGTGATGAAGCCAATTGATCACCAGTTGCACCCGGATGAGTGGCCGAACTGTTCCATAGTGGACGGCCGTGACCCGTGGTGGCGAACGGGATCGTCTCGGATGATCTTCAGGGGTATTGGCAAGGTTTCGGCGTTAATCAATTGCGGGTGAGTTCGCCGTTTCCGCATCCGGCACGTAAGGGTAGGAAAACGTCACCAACCGGTGAGAGGGTGGCTTATCTCCGATACGGCGGGTATCGCTTTAACCCGTCAGGTCTCCCGAGGCCAGGAGGTAAAGGTATGAAAGGCAAGTTCGGGCGGTCCATCGCCCTGGTAGCCGCCGGCAGTCTGCTGGCTGTCGCGACGGCGGGCATCGCTTCGGCGAGCCCGGACGGGGGCAAGGGTTCCTCCAGCACCCAGGCCCTCGCCGCGCAGGTGCTGCAGATGCGTGACGACCTGACCAAGGTGGCTTACGCGGGCAACGTCGGCGCGACCCGGTCCGACCTGGGGCAGATGAGCCCGGTGATGTCGGACATCGCCGCCGGGAAGCGCTACACGATCCAGACCGACACCCAGCAGCTCGCCGGGCTGGCCAAGGGCCGCGCGGACGAGTCCGTCCGGCTGCTGACCGACCCGACGGCCAAGGCGCGCCAGCTGCCGCCGTTGCCGCTGCCGATCCCTTCGCTGCCGGACCTGCCGGGACCGCTGAAGATCGTCAGTGACCTGGTGAAAGCACTGCTGGGCGCGGTAACGGGCATTCTCGGCGGCCTGCTCGGCGGGCTCCCGGTGCCGCCGTTGCCGCTGCCGGTACCGCCACTGCCCGCGGGCTGAGCCATCGGAGGAACAGGGGGACCCGGAGCCCGGCGGCGGACATTCCTCCGCGCCGGGCTCCGGGTCGTTTCCCGGGGCGCCGGTCAGTCCTCAGTGGACTGATCCGGCCCCGCGTCAGTCGCGAATGGACAGACCCTGGCGCAACGCTCCCGCCGTCTCGGCGAGGGCTTCGCGGAACCTCGTGCCCACGCCCGTGAAGTTGATGAACCCGTGGATCAGGTCCTCGTGCCGGCGCAACGCCACCTCGACCCCGGCGTCGGCGAGCTTCTTCGCGTACGCCTCGCCTTCGTCGCGCAGCGGGTCGAAGCCCGCCGTCACGACCAGGGCCGGCGGGAGGCCGCTCAGGTCGTCCGCGCGCAGCGGGGAGAGGCGCGGGTCGGTCAGGTCGCTGCCCTTCGGCACGTAATGGCCTTCGAACCACTTCATGTGCGCGTCGGTCAGGAACAGGTTCTCGGCGAACAGGTCCTGCGAGCGGTAGCGCTGCGCGAAGTCGGTGGCCGGGTAGATCAGCAGCTGGAACGCCGGCGCCGGGCCACCGCGCTTGACGGCCTGCTGGGCCGTCACCGCGGCGAGGTTGCCGCCCGCGCTGTCGCCGCCGACCGCGATGCGGGCCGGGTCGGCGCCGAGGTCGCCCGCCTTGGCGTGCGCGAAGTCGAACGCGGCCAGCGCGTCGTCGGCGGCCGCCGGGAACGGGAACTCCGGGGCCAGCCGGTACTCGATCGACAGCACCCGCACCCCGGCGTGCTTGGCCAGGAAGCGGACGGCGTTGTCGTGGCTGGCGCGGGTACCGATCACCCAGCCGCCGCCGTGGAAGAACACCAGCAGCGGCGACTTCTCCGGCAGCCCGACCGGCGTGTAGAGCGTCGCCGGGAGATCGCCGTCCGGGGTCGGCACGGAGAGTTCGCGCACCGAGACGGGCTCGATCGACTTGCCGCTCACCAGGTGCCGGCCGACGTCGAGCAGGGCGCGGGAGCTGTCGACCGAACCTTGGACCAGCTCCGCGCCGGAGAGCTTCTGCAGCCGCAGCAGCAGCTGGGCGTCGAGGGCGAGGTCTTGGCCGTCGAGGCGCACCGGGCGCCCGGCCACCGCCCGCCGGACCGGCTCGGGTAGCCAGAACACGAGCTGGGACGCGGCGGCCTGGACGCGGACCGGGAGCGGGATCGCCATCGTTGCCTCCTGTGCATCGGTGCCGCCCAGATGTTACTTGCCAGTAGGTAGCTGGTCCAGTGGGCCACCGGCTGTGACCTGGACCTCCGTCCCAAAGTCTGGTCCTCCACTTAAGTGGAGGGGTTAGCCTGGAAAGCGTGACTTCAGCCAAGACGGTCAATGTGCTCGGGATCGGCGGCTCTCTGCGCGAGGGCTCGCAGTCCGAACGCGCGCTGCAGATCGCGCTCGCCGCCGCGGCGGAAGTCGGCGTCCGGACGCGGCTGCTCTCCGGCCCGGACCTGGTGCTGCCCTTCTACGACGCAGGCGAGCCGGCGCGCGACGAACGCGCGATGCAGCTCGTCGACGCCGTCCGCCACGCCGACGGGCTGATCGTCGTCTCGCCGGGCTACCACGGCGCGCTGTCCGGCCTGGTCAAGAACGCCTTGGACTACGTCGAGGACCTCCGCGACGACGCCCGCCCCTACCTCGACGGCCGCGCCGTCGGCCTCGCCGCCGTCGCGTACGGCTGGCAGGCCGCGGTCACCACCCTCGAGCAGCTGCGCACGATCACGCACGCGCTGCGCGGCTGGGCCACCCCGCTGGGCGGTTCGATCAACTCGGCCGAGACCAAGTTCGACGACGGCGGCGGCGCGTCCGACGAGAAGAGCACCCGCACGCTGCGGCTGATCGGCCGTCAGGTCGCCGAGTTCGCGGTGTCGCGCCACTCCTGAGCGTTTCGCCCGGCCGGTGCCGGGTAACCGAAGCACGTGATGCCTGCCATGTAGGGGCACTGTTCCGCAGGTGCGGGATGTTGTACCCACTGAGACGCTCGACGCGGAGCGTCCCCGGAAGAAGGCAGGCGAAGCATGGGTCAGGCGATCTACACCGCGGTGGCGACGGCACGCGGAGACGGCCGCAACGGCGAGGTCACCTCGTCCGACGGCGTCATCGACGAGTCGTTGGCCATCCCGAAGGAGATGGGTGGCCCGGGCGGGGACAAGACGAACCCCGAACAGCTCTTCGCCGCCGGCTACTCGGCGTGCTTCCACAGCGCGCTGCAGCTGGTCGCGCGTCAGGCCAAGGTGGCACTGCACGACACGACCGTCACGGCCGAGGTCAGCGTGCTCAAGCAGGACGTCGGTTTCGGTCTCGGCGTCGCGCTGAAGGTGTCGCTGCCGGGTGTCGAGCAGGCCCAAGCCGACCAGCTGGTCGAGCAGGCCCACCAGGTCTGCCCCTACTCCAACGCCACCCGCGGGAACATCGAGGTCGCGCTCTCCGCGACCGTCTGATCCCGCTCCGGCTTCCAGGAAAGGATCAAGCATGGCCAAGTCCCCGATCAAGAGCCCGCTGGCCGAGGCCGACAAGGAGATCACCGGCAACGCCCTCCAGGCGACGCTGGTGGACCTGGTCGACCTCTCCCTCATCGCCAAGCAGGCGCACTGGAACGTCGTCGGCGCGAACTTCCGCAGCGCGCACCTGCAGCTCGACGAACTCGTGACCACCGCGCGCGAGTACGTCGACCAGGTCGCCGAGCGGGCGAACGCCATCGGCGTCTCACCGAACGGCAAGGCGAAGACCGTCGTCGAGAGCTCCGGCGTACCCGACTACCCGGACAACTGGCAGTCGGTCGAGTCGACCGTCGCCGCGATCGTCGACATCCTTTCGACCCTCATCGAGCGGCTGCGCAAGCGCATCGACGAGACCGACAAGAGCGACCTCGTGACGCAGGACCTGCTGATCGAGATCACCCGCGCCCTCGAAGAGGCGCACTGGATGTGGCAGGCCCAGCAGGCCTGACCCCGTCTCGCGAACGGCCGGTTCCTCCGGGAGCCGGCCGTTCGCGCGCTCAGTGGTGGAACGCCGTCGCCTTGGCTGGGTCCTTGGAGCGGCCTCCTTCCTTCTCCAGCTCCGGGACCACCCGGGCCAGGTCGGCCAGCAGCAGGTCCGCCAAGTCGTGCGTGAAGCCGTTGCGGACCACGATGCGGAGCACCGCCAGGTCCGTGCGATTGGCCGGGAACGTGTACGCCGGCACCAGCCAGCCGCGCTCGCGCAGCCGGCGGGACACGTCGAAGACGTCGAAGTTCACGCCGGGGCGGGTGGTGACCGCGAACACCGGCAGCTGGTCGCCGTGGGTCAGCAGCTCGAACGGGCCCAGGTCGGCGACGCCGGCCGACAAGTGCGTCGCCACGTCACGCGAGGCCTGTTGCACCGCGCGGAATCCCTCGCGGCCGAGCCGCACGAACGTGTAGTACTGGGCCGCGACCTCCGCGCCCGGGCGGGAGAAGTTCAGCGCGAACGTCGGCATGTCGCCGCCGAGATAGTTGACGTTGAACACCAGCTCCGACGGCAGCGCCTCCTTGTTCCGCCAGATCACCCAGCCCACACCCGGGTACACCAGCCCGTACTTGTGGCCGGACGTGTTGATCGACGCGACCCGCGGCAACCGGAAGTCCCACTCCAGCTCGGGGTCGAGGAACGGCGCGATCATCGCGCCCGACGCGCCGTCGACGTGCACCGGGATGTCCCAGCCCGCGCGCTCCTGCAGCGCGTCGAGCGCCGCCGAGATCTCCGCCACCGGCTCGTAGCTGCCGTCGAACGTCGAGCCGAGGATCGCCACCACGCCGATCGTGTTCTCGTCGCAGCGCGCCACGGCCTCCTCGGCGGAGAGGTGGTACCGGTCGCCCTCCATCGGCACCAGCCGCGGCTCGACCTCCCAGTACTCGCAGAACTTCTCCCAGCACACCTGGACGTTCACGCCCATCACTAGGTTCGGCTTCCCGGTGCGGCCCAGCTTGGACCAGCGCCGCTTCAACGCCATCCCGGCGAGCATGCAGGCCTCGGACGACCCGGTCGTCGAGCAGCCCATGATGTCGGTGAGGTCGGGCGCGTGCCACAGGTCGGCGAGGATGTTCACGCAGCGCCGCTCCAGCTCGGCGGTCTGCGGGTACTCGTCCTTGTCGATCATGTTCTTGTCGACGCACTCGGCCATCAGCTCACGCGCTTGCGGTTCCATCCACGTCGTGACGAACGTGGCGAGGTTCAGCCGCGCGTTGCCGTCGAGCATCAGCTCGTCGCGCACGAGCTGCAGCGCCGTGTCCGGTGGCACGGGCGCGTCGAGCAGCTTGTCGTGCGGCATGACGAAGCCCGCCGCGAGCGCCGGGTTCGCTCCGGCGTACATCGGATTCGTGCCGCCGACGCGGTCCGGGCGGTCGGTTTTTCCCTGGTGCAGAACCATGAAACCGACGGTAGCGCCATCCGCCGGCAGCCGCGTGCGCGAACGGTCGGTCCCGGTCCGAAAGAGACCGCAACCGACCTTTCGCGGCAAAAGTCAGTCCCGCCACGGCCCCGGAACCCGCGTGATCAGAGCCGGAACCCGCGTGTCTGGACCCGGAACTCGCGTGTCTGGACCCGGAACTCACGTGATTGAAGCCGGAACTCGCGAGTTCCGGCCCCAATCACATGGGATACGAGTCCAGTCACGTGGGATACGGGTCCAGTCACGTGGGTTACGGGAGTCAGTGCCAGGACCTGGCTCGGGCGTATTGGTTCGGCCATGGCACGTCGGCGCCCAGGACGTTCGCCGCTCGCAACGGCCAGTGCGGGTCGCGCAGCAGGGCTCGGGCCAGGAACACCGCGTCCGCCGAGCCCGAGGCCACGATCTCCTCCGCCTGCTCCGGGTCCGTGATCATGCCCACCGCGCCCGTCGGCAGGCCCGTCTCGGTGCGGATCCGGGCGGCGAACGGGACCTGGTAGCCCGGGCCGACCGGGATGTCCGGGTTCGGGGTGTTGCCGCCCGAGGACGCGTCGACCAGGTCGACGCCGCGCTCGGCCAGCAGCTTCGTGAGACGCACCGAGTCCTCGATCGTCCAGCCGCCCTCGGTCCAGTCCGACGACGACAAGCGCGCGAACAGCGGCACCGATGAGCCCACTTCGGCGCGCACCGCGTCGGTGATCTCCAGCGCCAGCCGGGTGCGGCCCTCGAAGTCGCCGCCGTAGCGGTCCGTGCGGGAGTTGGACAGCGGCGACAGGAACTGGTGCACCAGGTAGCCGTGCGCGAAGTGCAGCTCCAGCAGGTCGAACCCGGCGTCCAGCGCGTGGCGGGCGCCGGCCGCGAACGCCGCCGGCAGGGCGCTCACCTCGTCCGTCGAAAGCGGCCGCGCCGGGTCGTACGAGCCGAACGCCTGGGCGTCGGCGCCGACGCTCGGCCAGCCGCCGTCCGAAGCGGCGACGCTGCCCGAGCCGTCCCACGGGCGCTTCGTCGAGCCCTTGCGGCCCGCGTGGGCCAGCTGCATGCCGATCGCGGTGCCCTGGGCGTGCACGAATTCGACGACCCGGCGCCACGCGTCGGCGTGCGCCTCGCTCCAGATGCCGGTGTCCTGCGGGCTGATCCGGCCCTCAGGGGTGACGGCCGTCGCTTCGGTCAGCACCAGGCCGGCGCCGCCGGTGGCGAACTGGCCCAGGTGGACGAGGTGCCAGTCGCCTGGCAGGCCGTCGGTGGCGGAGTACTGGCACATCGGGGACACCCACGCGCGGTTCGGCAGCGTCAGGCCGCGGACGGTGATCGGGCTGAAGAGTCGGCTCACATCCCGGTCAACGACACGTGCTCGCGGTCTCTTCCCGTCGCCGACCCGGGTACCGGCGAGTAGCGTCACACACATGGGTGTCGCTGCTGACGAACGCCAGGCGTTGAGCTCGCTCTTCGAGGACCTCGGGCCCGACGCGCCGACTTTGTGCGAAGGCTGGACGACGCGGGATCTCGCCGCGCACCTCGTCGTGCGCGAGCACCGGATCGACGCCGCGCCGGGCATCGCGGTGCCCGCGCTCGCCGGGTACACGAAGAAGGTCCAAGACCGCTACGCCGCGAAGCCGTGGGCGAGCCTCGTCGACCAGGTGCGCCAGGGGCCGTCGAAGTTCTGGCCCACCTCGATCGGCCCGCTCGACGAGCTGACCAACGGCGCCGAGTTCCTCGTCCACCACGAGGACGTCCGCCGCGCGCAGCCGGACTGGCAGCCGCGCCCGGCCGACCCCACCCGGGACGCCACCGCGTGGCGCTCGGCCAAGGGCGCCGCGAAGCTCAACCTCCGCAAGTCGCCGGTCGGCGTCACCCTCCGGACCACCGACGGCCGCGAGGCCGCGGTCAAGACCGGGCCCGACCCCGTGACGGTGGTCGGGGACCCGGTCGACCTGCTGCTGTTCGTGTTCGGCCGGGACGCCGTGAACCTGGACTTCCAGGGCGACCCGGCCGCGGTCACGAAGCTTCAGTCGGTGAAGCGGGGACTCTGAGCGCCCGGTTCACCCACCGGCCCACCGGCAACGCGACGACGATCGCGGCCAGCACCAGGTGCACGGCCATGAACGCCACCGCGGCGGGCACGCTCGGCGGCCCGCCGAGGAACACGATCATGTGCGACGCCCACTTCAGCTCGGTCGGCTTCGTGCCCGCCGCCCAGACGTCGTTGAGCGCCCAGAACGTCAGGTCGTTGACGCCCGAGATGACCACCAGGATCGACGCGACGCCGGCCTTGAGCACGTTCGCCGTCCGGCCGCCGCCGAGGCGGTAGGCCAGCAGCGCGAACAGCACGATGAACGTCGTCACGAACAGCTCGAACTGGTAGACGGGCTGGAACGCGTCGTCGTCCGTGGCCGCGTCGCGGGCGAACGCCTGGACCCGCATCACCAGTTCGGTGTCCAAATAGGACATGTAGACGAACACGGCGAACACGATCAGCGCCGGGCCCAGCTTCGTGCGCGGGAACAGCGCGACCGTGAGCACCGCGAACAGGAACGGGCACAGCTTGAACGCCCAGTCGCCGACGTTGTCCAGCGTCTGGTCCGGCGGCAGGATCACCATGATCAGCAGCGTCGTGACCACGGCCGGGACGGCGGCCACCAGCCACAGCCACCGCCGCCGCCGGTACAACGCGCCGACCCACCCCTGATCGGGGGTGACCGGGGCGGGTGCGGAGATCGTCATTCGGTGTCTTCCTCCAGCCGCGGCTTCTCGACCCAGAACGGGCCGAGGGCCAGCGCGTCGACGTCGGTCTTCAGGTAGCAGGCGATGGCGTCGGCCGGGCTCGCCACGATCGGCTCGTTGTTGTCGTTGAACGACGTGTTGACGACCATCGGCACGCCGGTCAGCTTCTCGAACTCGCTGATCATCCGGTAGTACAGCGGATTGTCCGCCTCGCTGACCGTCTGCACCCGCGCGGTCCCGTCGACGTGCGTGATCGCCGGCACCTCGGCGCGCTTGTCGGGCAGGACGTCGAACACCAGCAGCATCACCGGTGACGGGTAGTCGCTGACGAAGTACTCGCCCGCGCGCTCGGCCAGGCACGACGGCGCGAACGGCCGGAACGCCTCGCGGTGCTTGACCTTCTCGTTCATCCGGGTCTTCGACTCCGGGTCGCGCGGGTCGGCGACGAGCGAGCGGTTGCCCAGCGCCCGCGGCCCGCACTCCATCCGGCCCTGCACCCAGCCGACGATCCGGCCGTCGGCGATCTTCGCGGCGGTGTGCGCGGCGATGTCGTCGACGTGGGTGTACTCGACGCCGGCGTCCTGCAGCGCCACCTCCATCTCGGCCTCGGTGTAGTCCGGGCCGGTGTAGGTGTAGCCGTCACGCGGGCGCGGCTTGCCGTACTTGCCGACCGAGACCTCCAGCGCCGCGCCGAGCGCGCAGCCGTCGTCGGCCGCCGCGGGCTGGGCGAAGAAGTCCTCGAACGGCGTCTCCAGCAGGATCCGGCCGTTCATGACGCTGTTGAGCGCGACGCCGCCGGCGACGCACAGCCGCTTCGAACCGGTCTCGCGCTGGAGCCACCGGGCCAGGTGCAGGCCCGCTTCCTCCAGCGTCACCTGCAGCGCGTACGCGATGTCGCAGTAGTGCTGGGGAACGGGATTCTCAGCCGTGACGCGGGTTTTGGGCCGCGCCGGGCCGAAGGTGCGGGCGAACTTCTCGGCCATCACGTGCTTGCCGGTGCGGTGGTGGGCGAACCAGCTCAGGTCCAGCTCGAAGCCGCCGTCGTCGTCGAGGTGGATGAGCTGCTTGAACGCGTCGACGTAGGTGTCCTCGCCCAGCGGCGCGAGGCCCATGATCTTGCCCTCGTCGCGGGTCGGGTAGAAGCCGAGGTAACCGGTGACGCCGGCGTACATCGCGCCGAGCGAGTGCGGGAACTTGATGCGCCGCAGGTCGACGATCTTGTTGCCGCGGCCGTGCGCGAGGTAGGTCGCCGTGCCGTCGCTGCCGATGCCGTCGAAGGTGAGCACGGCCGACTCGTCCCACGGCGAGATGAAGTAGCCGCTGGCCGCGTGCGCGCGGTGGTGGTCGACGAGGTGCGTCTTGAACTTCGTCGGGCCGGTCCACCCGGTGGCGTCCTTGACTTCCTGCTCCAGCGTGTAGGACCGTTTGATGTGGGCCAGGACCGCGCCGCCGACGTGGTAGTCGTCGTGGCCCGAGCCGCCGCCGGTCTTGAAGGTGTCGACCATGCCCGACGAACGGCCGCCTTCGTCGCCGTTGGCGTTGCGGAAGACGTCCAGCGTGCCGGGGAAGTAGCGCGCGAACACCTTGGCCGCGTGGATGCCTTCCTTCCAGCGCTGCCAGTAGTAGGCGACGTGGTCGACGTCGGCCAGCGTGATCCCGGCGCGCTCCAGGCAGAACTTGATGGCCTCGGCGGGGAAACCGCCGTCGTGCTTCTTGCGGGTGAAGCGTTCCTCCTCGGCGAAGGCGATGATCTCGCCGTCGCGCACGAGTGCCGCCGCCGAGTCGTGGACCCTGCTGATGCCCAGTACGTACATGATTCTCCCAGTTCAGAACGAGTGACGGCGGTGGAGCAGGCGCCGCAGGACGGCCGCCTTGACCGCGAGCGCGAGGACGAGGGCGGCGAACCCGCCGACCGGCCCGAGCGGGGGCACGAGCAGCGCGGCGCCGACGGCGGTGGCGGCGAGCGCTACTACGGCGGTGCCCGAGGTCAGGGTCAGCACCTTGCTGTTGGTGTTTTCGATGAGGAAGCTCGCGTAGAGCCCGGTCGCGTACAGCCCCGTCTCGACGAGCACGAGCACCCCGAGCACGACGTAGCTGTCCTCGGTCATGAGCAACGCGCGTGTCGACGGCACGGCGAGACCCGCCCCGAGCAGCACGGCGAAGCCGATCCCGGCCCGTTCGACCAGCTTCAGCAGCTCCGACGCGCGCGCCCGGCCGGCCACCGCGCCGGTGCCGCGCATCCGCCGCGACGCCGTCGGCTGGTGCAGCTTCAGCTGGTAGAACAGCAGCGAGCAGAACGCGCTCGACACCAGCAGCGCCAGGTAGAACGGGCCGCTGTCGGTCGTCCGCCCGGACAGCGCCAGCACGCCGAACACCACCGACGTCGAGATCACGTCGAGCAGTTCGGTCAGGCCGAGCAGGACCGTGCTGCGCCCGTACGCCGGCAGGAGCCGGTGCCCGGGCACGCCGCCGCCGCGCAGCCACGGCCTCGGCAGCAGGGCCACCGACGCGCCGAGGATCACGACGAGCCCGGCGAGCAGCAGCGCGAGGTGCGTCTCGGGGGACCACCGCACCGCCCAGGTCACGCACGTGATGATCCCGACGACGACCGAGCCCGCGGCGAACGCGAGCGCGTCCAAAATGGACTTGTCACGCAGCCGGTGCAGACCGGACACGGTCATCAGCAGCCCGCCGGCGATCGACCACGCGGCCGCCGTCAGGTACAGCGCCGCGTCCGACTCCGGCGCGACGACGAGCGCGACGACCATGGCGGCCAGCACCACCAGCACCGGCACGGCGGCGATCCGGACCGCGAGCGCGGCGACCGCGTCCCGGGTCAGGCGCAGCCGGGGCAACGCCTTGAGCGCGGACTTCTCCGCCGCGGCCGGCACGAAGTTCAGCCACGTCATCAGGCCGAGCGCGTTCGTGAAGCGCCCGTAGTCGTGCGCGCCCCACGCGGTGAGCAGGACCAGCCCCATCAGCTGGACCGACAACCGGAACACCCCGCGGCCGGCGAGCAGGCGCAGCACCACCGCCGGCCGTGGCGGGGCCACGACCGGCGGGGCGGCGGGGGACAACCCCGTCACGGCAGGGGTACCGCCATGTCCTGCTCGTGGAGCAGGAACTTCAGCGTGCCGCGCACCTCGTTCTCCGCGGCGAGCACCTCGGGCACGGACCGGGCGGTGAGCACGACGTAACCCAGCTTGTAGCCGGCCTGCTCGTACGGCTTGACGTAGGACCCTTCGTCGGCGAACAGGTGCAGCCCGACCACGCCGGGCATCGTGCGGACGTCCTCGACACCGTCCACCCGGGACAGATGACCACCGCGGTCGGACGCGAGGATGTGCACCAGCGTCGGCTTCGCCGCGTGCAGGTCCAGCTCCACCGCGTCACCGGTGGCCGCCGCGATCCCGGCGGCGATCAGGTCGGCGCCGTAACAGTGCTGGATCGCTTCCGCGAGGCCGTTCCCGCCCATCCGGGCGCCCATCTCGATGAGGTAGAGCTGCCCGTCGCGGCCCAGGACGGCGTCCAGCGTGAGCGGCCCGGTCCGGTAGCCGAGCTCGGCGCAGATCAGGTCGAGCGCCTCGATCAGCCGCAGCTCGGCGTCCGCGGGCAGTTCGCCGGGCAGCAGGTGCGACGACGTCACGAAGAACGGCGGCGGCGTGAGCGTGCGTTCGGTGACGGCGTGGAAGACGATCCGGCCGTCCACGACCAGCGCTTCGATCGTGTAGTGCGTGCCGTCGAGGTGCTCCTCGACGACCAGGCGGCCGGACGGCGAGAACGCGAGCGACTCGGTGAACGCCTTGGCCAGCCGGCCGGGGCCGGAGCAGGAGACGACCCCGCGGCTGCCGGACGAGTCGACCGGCTTGACCAGCGTCGGGAACCGCAGCTGCTGGGCGGCGTTGACCAGCTCCGGGCCGGGGCGGCCGGCGACACTGCGGTAGCCCGGGAGTCCCAAGTGGTCACAGAGCGCGCGGAAGACGGACTTGTCCGTCGACGCCTGGACCGCGTACTCGGGCAGGGGATCCGGCAGGCCCCAGTGCCGGGTGAGCCACGCGAGCGTCGGCAGGCCGACGTCGCTCGCCGGGCAGAGCACCCCGGCGATGTCGGGCCGGCCGTCGAGCGCGGCCGCGATCTGCTCCGGCGCCCGCACGCTGACCTGCAGGAACTCGTCCGCGAACGCGACCCCCGGCGCGCCGAGGCGGACGTCGACGCAGATCGTGCGGAAGCCCAGCTCGCGGGCCCGTTCGTAGGTGCTCACCGCACCGTCCGCGCCGCCCAGGATCACCAGGGTTCTCGCGGAGCCTCTCTCGGAACTTGTCACGCTGAAATGCCTTTCCCCAGTTGCACATCGATCCGCCGGGGCCCCTCGGGGTCCTCGGTCGTGAAGAGCCGGTCCTCGACGTCGACCACGACGTTCGCCTCCCGGATGTAGAACTGCCGCGGCTTCGGCTGCCCCGCGCCGACCACGACGAGGTAGCGCACGGTCAGCGAGAGCACCAGCAGCAGCACGGTGAGCAGCATGAAGAGCGTCACGGCCGTGGCACTCGAGCCGAGCAGGCCGGACGCCGCCGCCGCGGCGGCCAGCACGCCGAAGCCGGCGGCGAACAACGCGGTCGCCGAGGCCACGGTGGTCAGCCGGCGGGTGAACCCGACGAACAGCTCGATGGCGTGCGACGACAGGAAGCTCATGCCCACTTTGGACTCACCGCGCTCGCGGGCCCGGTGTGCGACCTGGACACAGGTGTAGCGGCTCGTCAGCCGCGGGACCGTGGCCAGGAAGTACGGCGTGCCGAGCCGCAGGTCCACGATCTTCCGGGCCAGCTCGGCCCGGACGAGCCGGAACGCCGTGGCGCCCGGCGGGATCTCGATGCGCAGCAGGCGGGCGCCGATGAAGTGGAACGCGGCGGTGCCCCAGCGCCGCAGCCGCGGGTCCTGCCGGTTCGTGCGGACGCCGAACACCGCGTCGTACCCCTGTTCGGCCGCCGCGATGAGCTTGTGCGACTCGGCGGCGGGGAACTGCTGGTCGGCGTCGATGTGCAGCACCCAGGGTTGGGACGCGTACCGGTAGCCGGCCGAGAAGGCGGCTTCGAAACCGAAATTGCGACTGAAGGACACATACCGCACCCGGGGGTCGGCCGCGGCGAGTGTGCGGATCTCGCCCAGCGTTCCGTCGGTGCTCCCGTCATCGATGTAAAACAGTTCGAGTGAATAGTCGGACAGTTCGTTGGTTATTTCCCGATAGGACGGTCCGACGTTGTCGACTTCGTTGAAGCACGGAATGACTACGGTGAGTCCGCACGTCGCCGGACCAGGGAATGCCCTGGTCATCTGCAACGCCGGGCGGGTGATGCCGGATTCGTGTCCGTCCGATCACCGACAGTGCGAATGGTGCTCATGAATACCCCAGTTGGATCTGCTCAGACCGCTTGTCGATGCGCGGCGTTGCGGAGTTATAAGCAGACCGATCGACGTTTGGGGACAGCTTTACTGCGAATTCCTCCGTTCAGACCCAGACCAAAGTATTAACCCATCCGGCATTCGGGGTGTCCTGCGGACGAAGTCCTTCCACTACGCCTCGCGATGGCGCAGACTCCCCGGCCATGTGGAGTCTGGGGGCTGGTGTTGTGTGGCGTGCTGCCTACGCGCGGGCGGTGCGCTCGGCGTTCGCCACGGTGCCGTTCTACCGCGAGCGCTGGGCGCTCGACGGCCGTGAAGATCCAGTGCTGGTACCGGGTCGCACCGGGACGAACGGCGGCGCGGCGCCGCTCGCAGAAGCCGTGCACAAGCTCGTGGACCTGGTCCCGCTCGCCGGGGGTGCGCAGTGGACCGACCCGTCGCGCGGCCTCGGCCGGGTGCTGCGGACGGCGCGGCGGCCCACGCCCGGCAGCTTGATCGTCCTTTTGGGACAAGACGATCTCCGCCCGCCTTCCGACCTGCCGAAAGGCGTTCGTGGCTGCGTCGCCGATCCCGACGCGCCGAGCGCGTCCGTGCTCCGCGAGCTGACGGCGGTGCTGGCGCGCGGTCACCGCGTGCTCGCCGTCGGCGACGACAAGGCGATCACGACGTTCACCGCCGCCCTGCCCGAAGACAGCGCGCACCGTGTCGAAGCCGTGCCGCACCGTGAACTCGACTCGCTGGACGCCGGCCCGTACGGCGTGCTGCACGACCCGGCGCTCGGCTACCTCGGCGCGCTGGCCGGTTGCGGGCGGTGGCACCTCGACTGGCCGCACGTCCACGCCCGGCCGACCGCCGGCGGGCTCGCCTTCACCTTGCTGCGCCAGGAGTCCCCGCGGTTCGTCGACGTCATCCCGGCCGGTGGGGTGCCCGGCCGGATCGAGTCCTGCCCGCGTCACGGCAGCCCGGTCGTCGTCGCATGAGGTTCGTGTTCCACGATCCCCGCACGGACCCGGCGCCCGCGGGCTGGGTGGACTTCTCCCGGACCGCACGGCTGCACCCGGTGTGGGACTACGGCTTGATGGGCCTCGAGGCCTGGGGCGCGCGCAACCCGCAGCTGGTCGTCGCCGCCGTCGAGGGGGACGAAGTCGTCGCCGGGATGTCCGTTCTGGTCTGCCGCCTGCCGTGGTCCTCGCGGTTCGCGCCGGCGCCGGGACGTCGTTCGCCGCGCCCGTGCTGGGCGGAGGTCTACCAGCCGTGGCTGAGCGGCTTCCCGGGCATCGTGTTCGCGCCGGCGCTCCCGGCCGCCGACCGGCAGCCGCTGGTGCGCGAGTTCGAACGGCAGCTGCGCCGGCACCTGGGCCCCGGGCTGCTGGGCGTGGTCTACCGCGCGATCGGCGAGGAGTTCGCCGCCGGCGTCGGCGGCCGGGCCCGGCTGGTCAAGCCGACCGACCCGACGACCGTGCTGGAAAACCGCTTCACCACCGAAGACGACTGGCTCGCGACGCTCCCGTCCGCCCGCCGATCGAGCCTGCGCCGCCGCGGCCGGCGGATCGCCGAGGACCCGGCGCTGGTGGTGCGCGGCGGCCCCGGCCGGGACGACGTCGACGGCGTCGAGGTCGCGTCGCTGATCAAGGTGCACCGCGAGCGGTACGGGAAGCTCCCGCTGGACACGCGCACGATGCCGTCGGCCGGGTTCCTGCACCGCTACGTCCGGCGTCCGGACGTCCACACGCTGACCTACCGCGACGCGGACGGCCGGCTGCTGGCCGTGAACACCATGCTCGACCACCCGGACAGCCCCAGCCTGCAGCACTGGGCGGCGTTGCCGCTGGACGAACGCGGCCGGGGCGCAGGGTTGTATTTTGACGCGTATGTCCGCGCTGTCCGATTCATGGCGCGGCGCGGGGCGAAAGAACTTTCGGCGGGCCGGGGCATGGTCGAACTGAAGCGGGAATTGGGGTTCCGGCCGCGCGCGCTCTTCGCCGCGGCGGTGCCGAGGCCGGTGCTGGGCCGATGACCGCGACCGCGACCATGGTGTCGCAAGTGGACGTCGTCGACCCCCGCGTCGACCCGCAACCCGACGGCTGGGCGGCGTTCCGCGCCCGGTGCCTGCCACCCGTGTGGGACTACGAACTACTGCGCCGCGAGGCGTGGTTGGCGAAGAACCCACCGGTGCTCGCCGTCGTCCGCGAGGGCGAGCGGGTCGTCGGGGCGCTGTCGGTGATGGTGTGCCGGGGCTGGCGGTCCCGCGAGTTCGGGCCGCTTTCCGGTGGCCGGCTGCGGCCGCGCTGGGCCGAGGTCTACCTCCCGTTGCTGAGCGGCTACCCCGCGTGCGTCTTCGACGACGGCGTCGACGAGCGGGCCGCCGTCCGGCGGTTCGAACGCGCGCTGCGCGACTACGTCGGGCCCGGGTTGCTCGGGGTGATCTACCGGGCGATGAACCCGGAACTGGTGCCGGCGCTGGACGGCCGGGGCCGGGCGGCCCGCGAGATCGACCCGGCCGCCGTGCTGCGCAACACGTATTCCACAGTGGACGAATGGGAGCGCGGGCTGGCTCCCGAGGTCCGGCGGTACCTCCACCAGGACGTCGGCACCGAAGCGGCGTTCGGCCGCACCGACGTCGACCCGCACGAACTGGCCGTGCTGCTCAACGCCCACCGCGCGCGGCAGGACGAGCGCGCGTGGGCGGGCGGACAGCGGTCGCGGATCGGCGGGCTGCGCATGGACACCCGCAGCCCGGTCGCGCCCGGTTACCTCGACACGCTGGTCCGCCGTTCGGACGTCCTGACCCGGACCTACCGCGACAACGCCGGCCGCTTGCTCGGCTTCGCCACGATGATCGACCATCCCGCGGGGTGCGCGGTGCACCACTGGGCGGCGCGACCGAGCGCGGCCGGCGGCCGGAAGGGGCTCTATGTCGACTGTTACGCCCGTTGCGTGGCGCACATGATCGCCGAAGGGCGGCCCGAACTGACCGCGGGCCGGGCGATGCTCGCCGAAAAGGTCGCGCTCGGCTTCGGCACGCGCTCGTTGTGGTCGATCGCCGTGCCGCGTCCGGTGCTGGGCCGATGACCTTCGCCGTGCGGGTGCTCGACCCGCGCACCGATCCCGAGCCCGCCGGCTGGGCCGCGTTCCTGCACACCCAGCAGGCGCCGTTGACCTGGGACTACAGCCTGCTGTGCACGGAGTCGCGGCACTCGCGCAGCCCGTACCTGCTGACCGTGGTCACCGACGGCGGCGCGATCGTCGCCGCTGTGCTCGCCATGCTGTGCCGCCCGGGTTCGGCCACCGGTCCGGGCCCGGTCGGCGGGGTCGCCCGCTGGGGGCCGCGCTGGCTGGAGGTCCAGCACGCCTGGCTGAGCAGCTACCCGGCGTGGCTGTTCGCCGAAGACGTCGACCCGGCCGGGCAGCGCGAGATCCTGCGCCGGTTCGAGCGGGCGGTGTGCCGGTTCGCCGGGCCGGGCTGCCTCGGCGTGGTCTACCGCGCGGTCGCGCCGGACGCCACCGGGCTGGTGTCCGGGCGGGGCCGGCTCGTCCGGGAGATCCAGCCGACGCTGGTGCTGGAGAACACCTTCACCGACCTCGACGGCTGGCTCGCGACGCTGAGCCGCAACCGCCGGTCGAGCCTGCGCGGCCAGATCCGCAAGATCGCCGCCGACCCCGGCCTGACCGTCCGCGCAGGCACCGCCCGCGACGACCTCGACGGCGCCGAACTGGCCGCGATGCTGCACGCGCACCGCGCGGCCAAGGGCCCGGTGAAGTTCGACCAGCGCGGCCCGGTCACCGGCGAGTACCTCGACGAGCTGATCCGGCGCCCGGACGTCGTCACGACGACCTACCACGACGCCGACGGCCGGCTGCTCGCCTTCACCGACCTGCTCGACCACCCGGTGATGCCGCTGCACCAGCACTGGGCCGCCCTGCCGCCCGCCGAGGGCCGGCCGAAGCACCTCTACTTCGACGTCGTCGCGCGCGGGGTGGGGCACATGATCGAGCACCGCCGGAAGTTCCTGTCCCTGGGCCGCGGGGTCACCGACCTCAAGACATCGCTGGGGTTCTCCCCGGCCCCGATGGCCGGGGCCGTCGTGCCGAGGCCGGTGATCCGATGGTGACCGACGTGCTCGACCCGCGCCACGACGCGGAACCGGCGTACTGGACGGCGTTGCGCGAGCGCGCCGGGCTCCGGGCCGACTGGAGCTGGGAGGTGCTCCGGACCCAGGCGTGGGCCGCGCGGACCCCGCAGCCGGTCACCGTGCTCCGCGACGGCGACGAACCCCGCGGTGTCGTCTGCGCCGCGTGGGTCACCGGCCGGACCCGCCGCAACCGCTTCGGTTCCGCGACCGCGCGCCGCGGCCGGCTCGGCGGCCTCGACGTCCGCGGGCCCGGCGCGAGTTCCCAGCCCGGCTGGTGGTTCGCGGACCCGGGCGACGACGGCGGCGTGACGCGGCTGCTCGAGACGTACGTCCCGGCGATCCGCGCCGAGCTCGGCCGCGGGTTCCGCGGGATGCTGGTCCGGCAGGTCGGCGAGGCCGGGCTCGACGCCGTCGGCGGCCGGTTCCGGCTGGTGCGGCGGACCGAGGACATCGCCGTGCTCGACGTCAGCGCGTTCGGCTCCCGCGACGACTGGATGCACTCGCTGGCTCGCAAGCGCAAGCAGAACCTGCGCAAGATCTTCCGCACCTTCGACGCCGACCCGAGCGTCGAGGTGCGGTGCGTGCCGGGCAAGGAGGCCGACCCGGTCGCCATCGCGGAAGTGTTGCGGCACAACGAACGCAAGCACCACGACGTGCCGATCGTGCCGCTGCCGCACTTCACCGGCTACCTGACGGAGCTGCTGCGCCAGCCCGACGTCACGGTGATCGAGTACCGCGACACCGGCACCGGGCGGCTGCTCGCCGTGGCGACCCTGCTCGACCACCCGGAGCTGCCGATCGCGCGGCACTGGGGCGCGCTCGGGCCCGAGGCCGGCGGGCGGCCCAACCTGTACTTCCACTTCTACGGCGAGGCGGTGAGCTGGGCGATCGCGCACGGGCGGTCGTCGGTGGTGTTCGGCAAGAAGATGACCGAGATGAAGGCGACGCTCGGGGCGCGGCTCGTCCCGCAGTACGCGGCGGCCGTCCCGGTTTGCTAGCTTCGCGGCATCTCACCCGCCGCGCTTCAGGAGAGCCCCGCCATGCCGATGATCAGCGTCTCGATGTTCCCCGGCCGCACGCCCGCCCAGAAGAGCGCCCTGGTCCGGGAGCTGACCGACGCGTTCGTCCGCACCTGCGGCGGCAAGCCCGAAGGCGTCCAGGTGACGCTCATCGAGGTCGGCGCGGACCACTGGTCGACGGGCGGCGTCCTGCACTCGGAACGCTGAAAGCCGTGAAGGGCACCTTCAGGGCTTATCTGTCCCTGAAGGTGCCCCTCACGGCACTTGGTGTGGGTCAGCGCAGGCCGAGGGCCCGCTGGGCGAAGTTGACCTCGATGGACGTCTGCTTGATCGTCTCGGCGATCACCAGCGAGCCGTGGCCGGCGTCGTACCGGTAGAACTCGTGGTGCAGCTCGCGGCCGCCGAGCCGGTCGAGGTAGTTCTCGATCTGCCGGATCGGGCAGCGCGGGTCGTTGTCGCCGGCCAGCACCAGCACCGGCGCGGTGACGGCGTCGACGTAGGTGATCGGCGAGCACTCGGCGTACACCGCGGGCACGTCGTCGGGCGAACCGCCGAAGAGCGCGCGGTCGAACGAGCGCAGCTGCTCCATCTCGTCTTCGTACGCGGCGACGTAGTCCGCCACCGGCACCCCGGCGACGCCCGCCGCCCAGCGCGCGGGCTGCGTGCCGAGCGCGAGCAGGGAGAGGTAACCGCCCCACGAAGCGCCGTTCACGACGCACTTCTTCGGGTCACTGAGTCCACTTTGGACGGCCCAGTCGTGCACCGAGGCGACGTCTTCCAGCTCGGTCAGCCCGGGCCGGCCCTCGATGGCGTCGCGCCAGGCCGAGCCGTAGCCGGTCGAACCGCGGTAGTTGACCTCGACCACGGCGAACCCGGCGTCGAGCCAGGTCGCGCGGTACGCCGAGAAGCGGTCCTCGTCGGCCGCGTGCGGGCCGCCGTGCAGCGAGAACACCGTCGGCAGCGGGCCCTCCGGCGCCCCGGACGGCCGCGAGACCAGCGCGTGGATCCGGCCGCCGACGCCTTCGACGAACGCGTCGGTCAGCGGCTCCGACCCCGGCGCCCGGTCACCCGGCGGTGACAGCAGCACCGCGTCGGCGCCGTCGGTGGTGCGGGCGCGGACGGCGGCCGGTTCGGCCGCGCTCGACCAGGAGTACTCGACGGTCCCGTCGGGACGCACGCCGGCGCCGCCGATCCGGCCCGCCGGAGTGTCCACTGAGGACAGCTCGGCTGAGTCGAGGTCGTAGCGGTACAACGAGCTGCGGCCCTCGTGGAAGTGCACGACCAGCAGGGCGCGCGCGTCCGGGTACCAGCCGGCGACGACCTCGCCGGGCAGGTCGAGCTCGATCTCCGTCTCGGTGTCCGCCCGGACGTCCCAGACCAGCAGCTCTTCGCGGCCCCGCCGTTCGTGCAGCACCAGCAGGCGCTGGTCGCCGGGCAGCGGGGAGAACTCGAGGGCGGACAGGGCCTTGCCCTCGCCGTCCCACTTGTCGGCGACGGTGGCGAACCCGTCGGTCGCGAGGATCCGCAGCGCCGGGTGGCGGGAGTCGCCGTGCTCGGAGTGCGAGATGGCGATCAGGCTCTCGTCACGCGAGAGCGACGTGATGCCGGCGTCGTCCGCGTGGCTGTAGAAGCGGTGCGTCTCGCCGCCGATCCGGGCGAACAGCTCGCTGCCGTCGTCGGTCGAGACGCCGATCGCGATGAGGCCGGTGCCGATCTCGAGGCCGGCCGGGTAGCCGTCGTGGACGTCCGGAACCGCCTTCTCGGGCTTGCTGCCCTCGGTCGCGGCGAACGGCTCGCGCACCCACGAGCCGAACTCGTCGCCGTCGGTGTCGTCGAACCACCAGATCCACTCGCCGTCCGGCGAGGGCGTGGCGTGCATGGTGCCGTTGGGCCGATCGGTGACGCGGCGGTGCTCGCCGGTCGCGCGGTTCCAGGCGTAGACCTCCCAGACACCGCTGGAGTTGGAGACGTAGACGTTTGAATCGGGGGCGTCGCGGGCCCAGTCGGGCACGGAAATGCGCGGCGCGTGGAAGCGGGCGCGCCAGCGGGCTTCGGTCTCGGCCTCGTCGAACAGCCGGTCCGGGACCACCGCGGGCGGATATTGGTTGGCTGACTGCGTGCTCACCCCTCGATCCTGCCACCTTCTGGCCGTACTGTGTGCGGGGTGCTGGAGGGTTACGCGCCGGGCTACGGGCGAGACGCGGTTTCGATGATGTCCGCGCGCACGGCTGCCGAACGCGCGACGTTCGCCCAGCCGCTGTTCGGGCCGGGGATGTGGGTGGTCGACCTCGGCTGCGGCCCGGGTTCGATCACGCTGGGGCTGGACGCCGGGTCGCGCGTCACCGGCGTCGACGTCGACGCCGGTCAGGTCGCGATGGCCCGCGACTCCGCGCGCCGGGCCGGCCGGTCCACAGTGGACTTCGTGGTGGCGTCGGCGTACGCGCTGCCGTTCGACGACGGCTGCGTCGACGTCGCGTTCTCGCACGCGCTGTTCGAGCACCTCGCCGCGCCGGTGGACGCGCTGGCGGAGCTGCGCCGCGTCCTGAAGCCGGGTGGCAGGCTCGCGCTGTCCACTTCGGACTGGAGCAAGGCCCGGCTGCGCCCGAAGACGGCGAACGTCGACGCCGCCCTGCGCGGCCACTACCTGCTGCGCCGCCGCGCGGGCGGCGACCCGTTCGCCGGCCGCAAGATCGCCGACCACTGCGCGGCGGCGGGGTTCACGGAGATCGTCTCGCGCCCCCGCTACCGCGAGGACATGACCTACCGCGACCTGGCGAGGTACGTCGAGTCCCGGTTGGACGCGGCGATCTCGGACCCGGACTACGGGCGCGACCGCGACCAGCTGGCGAGCGCGGCCCGCTCGGCGTGGACGTGGGTCAGAAGCGGTGACGGCGACTTCAGCCAGTGCTGGGTGGAACTGACCGCGACGAGAGTGTGAGAACCCCGGAAACCAGAAGAGCCGGTGTCCGAAGACACCGGCTCTTACTCGTCGGGGTGGCGGGATTCGAACCCACGACCTCCTCGACCCGAACGAGGCACGCTACCAAGCTGCGCCACACCCCGAGGTACTGCTTAACGGGTCGTGGAGAAGTCTAGCGGACGTTGTCGCGGGCTTTACGGCGGGCTGCCTTACGCGACTCCGAAGCCTCCGAGCCGCGCGGGACCAGCGTCAACAGGCTCGCTTCGGGCGGGCAGGCGAACCGGGCCGGGGCCCACGGCGACGTCCCGAGGCCGGCCGAGACGTGCAGCCACATGTGCGCGCCCCAGCGCGAGGCGCCGCGGGCGCGACTGCGATCCAGGTCACAGTTGGTGACGAGCGCGCCGTAACCCGGGAGGCGCAGCTGGCCGCCGTGGGTGTGGCCGGCCAGCACGAGGTCGTAACCGTCCGTGGCGAACGTGTCGAGGACCCGCGGCTCCGGCGAGTGCGTCACGCCGAGGCGGACGGCCGCGCCGCTGTCGGCCGGGCCGGAGATGTCGGCGTAGCGGTCGCGGCGCAGGTGCGGGTCGTCGACGCCCGCGGCGAACACCCGCTGGCCGCCGACGTCGATCGTGCGGCGCACGTGCGTCAGGTCGGTCCAGCCGTGCTCGACGAACGCCGCCCGCAGGTCGCGCCACGGCAGCTGGACGCCGTGGATGCGCTTCTTCTTGCCCTTCGGCATCAGGTAGCGGGCCGGGTTCTTGGGTTTCGGCGCGTAGTAGTCGTTGCTCCCGAAGACGAACACGCCGGGCCGGTCGAGCAGCGGGCCGAGCGCGCGCAGCACCGAAGGCACGGCCTGGTGGTGCGACAGGTTGTCACCCGTGTTGACGACCAGGTCCGGGTTCAGCTCGTTCAGGGCCGCGACCCAGCGCTGCTTGCTCCGGTGGCTCGGCAGCATGTGCAGGTCCGAAACGTGCAGGATGGTGAACGGCCGCGACCCGGGCGCCAGCACCGGGAGTTCGGCGGTGCGCAGGGTCCAGAGGCGCCGTTCGATGCCGACGGCGTAACCGAGGGTCGCGGCGCCGAGCGCCACTGTCCCCGCGGCGAGGCGGATCGCCTTCGCCCCCGACGTGGGTTTGTTACTGAGCGTGCTCACGGGCTCCAGGATACGTGCTCAACGGTTGGATGACTTCGCCCCCGTTCCGGGGAACCTGCGCCTTAGCATTTGCGTCGGCCCGTAGACGGGTTTCGAGCCGGGGGGCTTGGGGAGAGTGATGGAGCAGTTCGGGCCGTACCGGATCGAAGGCCTGCTGGGCCGCGGTGGCATGGGTGAGGTCCACCGCGCCTACGACACGGCGCACGACCGCGTCGTCGCGTTGAAGCTGTTGTCCGACCCGTACGTATCGGATGAGGCCTTCCGCGCGCGCTTCCGGCGCGAGTCGCAGATCGTGGCGCGGCTGCGCGAGCCGCACGTCATCCCGATCCACGCGTACGGCGAGATCGACGGGCAGCTGTACCTCGACATGCGGCTGGTCGAGGGCAAGGACCTGAAGGAGCTGCTCGAAGAGGGGCCGCTGACGCCCGATCGCGCCGCCGGCATCGTCGAGCAGGTGGCGGGCGCGCTCGACGCCGCGCACGTCGACGGCCTGGTGCACCGCGACGTCAAGCCGTCGAACGTGCTCGTCACGAGCGGCGACTTCGTGTACCTCGTGGACTTCGGCATCGCGCGCTCGATGAGCGGCGAGGCGACGTCGCTCACCGGCACCGGCAACGTGATCGGCACGCTCGACTACATGGCGCCGGAACGCTTCGGCGACGCCCCGATCACCGGCCTCGTCGACGTCTACGCGCTCGCGTGCGTGTTCTTCGAGTGCCTCACCGGGCACCGGCCGTTCCAGGCGGAAGGTGCGGCCGCGCAGATGGGCGCGCACCTGACCGCGCCGCCGCCCGTGCTTTCGCAGGCGCGCCCGGGCGTGCCGAGCGCGCTGGACGCCGTGGTGGCGCGCGGGATGGCGAAGAACCCGGCCGACCGCTACCCGACGGCGGCGGCGTTCGCGGCCGCCGTCCGGACCGCGCTGGCGGCACCGGCACCCGCGCCGATCCAGACCTGGCAGAAAACCCTGCCCGGCCCGGTGACCCCGCCGCGCCCGACTTTGGCCGCGCAGCACGGCATGTCCGCGCCGATGACCCCGCCACGGCCGATGCCGGCCTACGCGGCTCCGCCGACCGGCCCGTACCCGGGCCCGCCGACGGGGCAGTACACCGGCCCGCCGACGGGCCCGCGGCCGCTGACCGGCCCGGCCCCGCTGACCGCGCCGTCGCAGCCTCAGCCGTCGAAGTCCCAGCGGGGCCGGTGGATCGCGTTGTGCAGCGCGCTCGCCGGGATCGTCGTGGTGGCGTTGCTGGTCACGTACTTCGTGAGCAAGGACAAGACGCAGACGGGCAGCCCGTCGCCGACCGTGCCGGTCACGGTGCCGCCGGGTTCGTCCTCGACTCCCCCTGCCACTTCTTCGTCTTCACAGCCACCACCGTCCACTTCGGAATCTTCGCCCCCGAAGCAGGAGCACGACATGGCGCTGTACAACGCCCTTCCGGCCGTCTACAAGCAATACACGTGCGTCGACGCGGCCGCACCCACCGGCACGGCAGCGGCGGTCGAGTGCACGGATTCGAACGTCGGCGACGTCAAGATCGGCAACGTGGTCTTCCCCCAGCCGACCGGAGCGAAGTTCTACCGCTTCGCCGACGCGGCCGCGATGGACGCCTACTTCCAGAACATCGTCAAGACCCAGGGCCTGACCCGCAACGACGCGCAAGGCGCCTGCCGCCCGGAAAAGTACCCGAAGATCTGGGGCACGTACTACCGAGCGGAAGTCCGGAACCCGATCGAGGGCGAGTACCTGACGTGCTTCCTGGGTGACCCGGCGCAGCTCGTGTGGACGGAGAAGAAGAACCTGATCGCGGGCGTCCTGCTGTCCACGAAGGTCGCGGACACCAACCAGCTGGACATGCTCTACCAGTGGTGGAACACGGAGGTCCTGTCGGAAATGCCGCAGAGCTGATCGAAAGGTCAATCTGTAGCGAATAGGGTTTTATGTCGCATTGATCCGATTGGGATCATTAGGGCACTTGCGCAGGAATTAGTGCCTTCGGCGGGCGTTCATGATCGTTCGACCATTCGGCTCTTGCCAGTCGCCTGGCGCCGTACTTACTGTCCTCCCTGGATCTTTCACGCGGACCGCGTGAACAGAGGGGGCAAATCAATGTTCGGCATTAATAGTCGTGCACGCTCGAAGGCGAGACGGTCGAAGCTGCGCATGGCGGGCGTCTTGCTTGTCACCGGCGCGCTGGTCGGCGGACTCGTCCAGCCGGTGGCCGCGGAGGCCGCGCCTTCGTCTCCGGCGAAGCTGAACGCGGCCGTCGCCGGTGATTTCGGCAATGGCGCCGCAGCCTCGCCCGACGTCGCACTGGACGGCTGGGGGGACGCGTCGGGCTACCACCTGCTCTTGGGGCGTGAGGCCGCCGGATTCGCCTGGCAGGAGGTGGCGCTCCTGCGCCCGGCCGGTCGGGACGAGGCCTCGTGGACGGGCTATCAATGTCTCTCCGGCGACGGCCGTTACGCAGCGGTGGCGATCCTGCCCGGGTCGGCGGTCAACCAGCAGGCTGCCCGTGACCACGGAGCGTTCGCGTACTCCGTCGACTTGGCGGACGGTGTCGTTCACCCGCTGGCCAGTGGGGTGGGCCTCAAATACTTCTCGCCGGGTTGCGGTACCGGCGACAAAGCCGTCTTCACCTTGGACACCGGAACCGACGATCGGGACACCGGGCTGCTCCAGACGGATCTCGCCCGCGGCACGATCGACGCCTCCGTGACCGTGCCGGGACAGATCACGTCCGCTGTCCCAGCCGACATCGGCATCGTCGGGGTGCAGGGGCGGCAACTGGTCGGCATCGACAAGGACGCCCGGATCACATCTGTCGCCCAGGTCACCGGGGATGCCTACGAACTGCGTCCGGTCCCGGGCGGCGTCGCCTACCTGGACACCAAGGCCGGATCGCACACGACGACCGCGATGCTGGCCAAGGGGGGCACCACCACTTCCCTCGGTACTGGGGCCCTGGAACGGGTGCACCTGTTCCAGGGGCGTGCGGGCGCCGCCGTGCTGGCCGGCGCCACCACCGCCGACGCGAAGGCCCTCTCGGCCGCGCACCTGCTGGCGGTTTCGGATCGCGGCCTCGCGCGGGGCGCAACCACTTCGTCCTTGGATGGCGACGCGCTCGCCGGTCCGGACGCAGACGGGGGCAAGGACGTCCCGGTAGTACTGGCGACGCGGACCGGAAAGGTGCTCGCTCGTGCGCGTCCCGCCGAACCGGCACGCACCACGACCGCGACAGCCGGCTACGCCCCGACGTCGACGGCCGCTACGCCCATGGCCCCGGTCGGCAAGCCCGAGCCGCACGGTGACGTCGCTCCGAGTGCAGTGGCGGCTCCGAAGATCGCCGCGGCTGCCCAGACTCCCGTGTGCGCGGTACCGCGACTGAACTCCAACCGCCAGGTCATGCAGCCCAATCCGGCCCAGGTGAACTGGGCGATCCAGATGGCGGAACAGGGCTTGCTCACCGGCTCGACGTACACCCGCCCAGCAGGGTTCGCCAACCTGGGTCTGGCCGCCTACGCGCCCAACGGCGACTTTCCGCTGATCCCGCTGTCACACCCAGCGGGCGGTACCTGGAGCACCGTGCCGAGGTCGGTCTACGAGGCGATCGTGGCCCAGGAATCGAACTGGTCCCAGGCGTCGTGGCACGCTCCGGCCGGTACCGCGGGCGGACCGCTGGTCGCGGACTACTACGGCGCGGGTGGTGACATCAAGTCGATCAACTACGCCGGTTCCGACTGTGGTTACGGCCTTGGTCAGGTCACCACCGGGATGCACGTCGGCGACCACGTCTACTCGGTCAACGGGCAGACCAAGGTCGCGATGGACTACCAGGAGAACCTGGCCGCCGGCCTGCAGATTCTGGAGAGCACCTGGAACCAGCTGTACTCCGCGGGCATCACGGCCAACGGCGGCGACCCGCGGTACCTCGAGAACTGGTACTTCGCTGCCTGGGCCTACAACTCCGGTATCCAGCCGAACGCCGCGAACGGCAACACGACTGGGTGCACCCCGGGGCCGTCTTGCACCGGCCCTCACGGCACGTGGGGTCTGGGTTGGACGAACAACCCGGCCAACCTGGACTACCCGCCCAGCCGCGACCCGTACCTGCAGGACACCTACGCCGACGCGGCGCACCCGGCGAGCTGGCCGTACCAGGAGCGTGTGCTGGGCTGGATGGCCAGCCCCCTGTTGCGCTACGGCTCGCGTGCCTACGCGACGCCGGAGTACCACGGCGGCCACAACTGGGTGCAGCCCGCGCCATTCACGGCGATGTGCAGCGCGGACAACCACTGCGATCCCGTCAACACCAATCCGACGACGCCGGGCGCCAGCCATTGCATGCTCGACGACTTCCAGTGCTGGTGGCACCAGCCGGTCACGTGGATCGGCACGTGTACGACCACCTGTGCCACAAGCGGATACGCGGTCAGTGCGGGATCGTCCGAGCCGGCCAACCCGACCCGCAATCCACCGACGTGCACGGTGGACAACAGCAAGGTCGCGGGCAACGCGATCATCGTCGACGACGAACCGAGCCGGTTGAACCTGCAGGGCTGCGGCGCGGCCAACTGGACCAGCAACGGCACCTTCACCTACGCCTACGGCACGAATTCCGCCGGCGATCCGATCGGGGCGATCGACACCCATCAGCTCGGTACCGGGCTCGGCGGGCACGTCTTGTTCAGCCACACCGAGGACGGCACCAACCCGGCTTTGATCAACACCGGGACGTGGACACCGAACTTGCCCAGTCTGCAGTACTACAAGGTCAAGCTGCACATCCCCGGGCTCGGCGCACAGGCGACCAACGTCGTGTACAACATCAACCCCGGCGGTGGCGTCAGTCCCTGGCGTATCCGCGTGAACCAGGCTTGGAATTCCGAGCAGTGGGTCACGATCGGCACATTCGCGATGACCAACGGCGGCAACGTCACGTTGAACAACAACGGCAGTTCCACCACGACCGGTGGCGTGAACAACTCTGACTACGACGTCGCGTTCGACGCCGTGGCGTTCATCCCGCAGGGTGGTATACCCGGTTCGCCGATCGGGGGACCGCCCGGGATTCAGGACGCGCCGAAGGGCAGCAACCCGGCGTTCATCGCGTGCGGTTGCGTCCGCCGGACCGCGGGCGACCCGGTCGACACGAGCACGGGCTACTTCGGGCAGGACTTCACCGACCTGAACACCCCGGGCCGCGGTGTTCCGCTCGAGGTGACGCGGAGCTACGCGGAGAGCATCGCCGACCCGAACGGACCCAACAAGGCGCTCGCGGCGGATGGACCGTTCGGCTGGGGCTGGACGTTCACCTACAACATGTCCGCCACCACCGACGGTGCGACCGGTAACGTCACGGTGCGGCAGGAGGACGGTTCGTCGGTCACCTTCGTCAATAGCGGCGGTGCTTACGCCCCGGCCGCGCCGCGCTATGACGCGAACCTGGTGAAGAGCGGTTCGACGTACGTCTACACCCGTCGTGGGCAGACGATCTTCATGTTCGACCAAGCCAACGGCCGGTTGCTCGCACTCGCGGACCTGCCCGGAAGCAAGGCGAACCCGCAATACCGGACCACCCTGGCCTACGACGGGAACGGCCGTCTGGCGACGGTGACCGATCCCGGCGGGCGGACGTACACCTTCACTTGGACCGGCGGCCACGTCACGGCCGTGGCCGATCAGACCGGGCGCCAGGTCACCTACGGCTACGACGCCGAAGGAAACCTGACCGATGTCTACGGCGTCGGTACCACCCGGACGCCGGTGCTGCGCGACGACGACCACGCCCGCTACACCTACGCATCCGGCACCCACCTGATGACGTCCATGCGCACCCCGGGCAACTTCGCAGGCCCAGCGTCGGCGGTCACGTCGATGACCTACGACGCCGCGGAGCGTGTGACGGTCCAAACGGACCCCGACGGACGCGCCACCAAATTCACGTACGGCCCCGACGGCGGACTCTCCGCCGGGCAGACATTGGTGGCCGACCCGGCCGGGCACAAGGACCTGCAGACCTACCAGAACGGCCTGCTGGTCAGTGAAACGCGCGGCTACGGCACCCCGGACGCCGGTACTGCTTCCTACACCTACGACCCGGTCACGCTGGGCGTGACCACGCAGACCGATGCCGACGGCGGTGTTCAGACATTCGCCTACGACGACCACGGGAACCGGATTTCGGCGTCGGACGCGCTGGGTTACACCACGAACTACGCCTATGACGACGCCGGCAATGTCGTCGAAGTCATCACTCCGGACGGCGTCGCCACGGTGAACACCTACGACCAGGCGGATCACCTGCCCACTGGGGTGAGCGGGCTCCGCGTGCTCACGACCACCACTGTCACAAAGGCCAATAACGTGGTCGAGTCGACCACCGGCAACTTTGGCTCGGAACCGTTGCGCACCAACGGTTTCTTCTACGACGACGCGGCACATCCCGGCGACCGGACACGGGCCGTCGACGCTTTGGGCAAGACGACCGCGACGACGTTCGACGGTTTTGGCAACGTGACGTCGTCGACCGACCCGGCCGGCGACCGGACTGGATACGGCTACGACACCGCTCGCGGATTCCTCACATCCACGGTGGATGGTGAAGGGAAGACCACAACCTACGAATATGACACGCACGGGAGGCGTACGCAGACGGTCGACGCACTCGGCCACGCCAGTTCGGTCGGATACGACGCGGATGGCCTGGTGCTGTCGGCGACGGACGAGAACGGCCGGACCACGGCCAGCGTCTACGACGGGGACGGGCACCTGATCAAGGAGACCCAGGCGGACGACACCACCCGGCTCACCCACTACAACCTCGACGGCACCGTCTCCGACACCGTGGACGGTCTCGGGGCGGTGACCCGGTACGGCTACGACGGGCAGGGGCGGCAGACGAGCCGGACCGACGCGGACAACAGCGTCTCGACCACGGTCTACGACCCCGCAGGATGGCCGAAGACCGTCACCGACGCGGCCGGCCGCGTCACGACCTACACCCACGACACGGTGGGGCGGACGACGTCGCTGTCGTATTCCGACGGGGTGACGCCGAACGTGACCTTCGGCTACGACGCGGCGGGCCGCCGGGTCTCGATGACCGACGGTACCGGGACGTCGACGTGGACCTACGACACGTTCGGCGAACTCACCGCGGCCAAACAGGGCTCGGGCGCCACCGTCTTCCACGGCTACGACGACAACGGCAACGAGACCGCGACCACGTATCCGGGTCAAACCAAGCCGGTGGCGCGCACTTACGACGACGCCGGGCGCCTGCGTACGGTGACGGACACGAGTGGCAACACCACCACCTTCGGCTACACCAAGACCAGCAAGCCGCGGACGACGGCGTACCCGAACGGCACGACCATCACCAACACCTACGACGACCGAAGCGGACTGACCGGTACCACCGCGGTCACCGGGACCACGACCGTGATGGCCCTGGCCTACGGCCGGGACAACGCAGGCCAGTTGTCCACCCAAACCGTCGGCTCCGGGCCGCAGCAGGCCTTCGGTTACTCGCAACGGGAGCAGCTGGCGTCGGCCGGCGCGGCGAGCTTCACCTACGACGCCGCAGACAACCCCGTGAAGGTGGGAACCGCCACTCAGGCTTTCGACGCGGCAGGCAGGCTCTGCTGGAATCTTTCCAGTGGTACCGCCGCGTCGCCCACCTGCGTGACCGCTCCGGGCGGGAGCACGACGTACTCCTACGACGCACTGGGCAACCGCACGAAGGCGGGGGCGAAGACCTACAGCTACGACCAGGCCGGCCGGCTGACGTCGGTCACGGGCACGGCGACCTACCGCTACAACGGGGACGGCCTGCGGGCGGCCAAGACAGTCGGGACGGCGACGACCGCGTACGTCTGGGACGGTGCGGAGGTCCCGAGCCTGCTTTCCGACGGGGCGTCGAGCTACCTCTACGGACCCGATGGCCTGCCGATCGAACAGATGGGGCCGGGTGGGATCGCGTTTTTCGTGCACGACCAGCTCGGTTCCACCGTCGGACTGCTCACCGCGGCCGGTGCTCTCGGGGGAACCTACGCCTACACGCCTTATGGCGTCGCGACCGCGTCGGGTGCCCTGACGTCGCCGCTGCAGTACGCAGGCCAGTACGTCGACGCCGAGTCCGGCTTCTTGTACCTACGGGCGAGGTACTACGACCCGGCTACCGCGCAGTTCTTGACTGTCGATCCGTTGGTGTCGAAGACCCGCCAGCCCTATGTGTACGCCGGCGGGAACCCGACCACCTTCACCGATGTCACCGGTCTGAGCTTCTGGGGGGACCTGGCGACCGGGCTGGGGATCGCGGGGGCCGTACTGGGCGCGGGAATCTGTTTCGTGGCCGAGCCCTGCGGTCTCGGGTTGGTCGCGGTGGTCGGCGGTGGGAGCGTGCTCGTCGGCGCCGGTGCCGGAATTGCGGCCGCCGGTGCCGGGGCCGCAGCCGGGATCGGTCTGGCAGGTGGGCTCTACGCCGCAGCCAACTCGGGCCGGGGCTCCGGTGGGGGATCGGGAAGTTCTCCGAAGAAGCCCATGATCGGCCAGAACGGCACGCGGACAACGAGTACGACCACCTGGAACAAGGGGCAGTACCGCATCGACGTCGAGAACCCGAATCCCGGGCAGCGTGCGGGCCAGCTGCACTTCCAGGACCAGAGCGGCAAGATTCCCAAGTGCCAGTACAATTTCGAAACCGGCGAATTCGAAGGGCTGCCGAGCAAGCTGGCGAAGCAACTCGCCAGTGACCCTGGGTTCCAGCGTGGAATCCAGCAAGGACTCAAGATTCTGGGGAATTGACCCGTGGTGATCATGACTGACGCGATGCGTGAACTGGCCACGCGAGCGAAACTGGACACTGTCACTTCGGTGGATTTGCCGCCTCGGGCCGGTGAACTTCTGGATGCGGGCTGGGTTCGGGAAGGGGACGGAGCCTGGGTGCTCGCGGCCCTGCGGAGGTCCTATTCGGGGCGGCGCGCGGCGTTCGACGACCTGACCGGGTACGAAGCGGCGGTGAACGGCCGCGCGGTGTACGACCTGGACTTCCCGCGCGGTGAGGAGCGGGCGGCACGGCTGCTTCGCCGGGCCTGCGCAGTGAGCCGAGCTGCTCTGGATCAGCTCCGGAGTGTTCCGGACGCGCCGGTGGTAACGGCGCTCATCACGATTTCCAGGTCGTTCACCGAAGATCCAGAGTGGGTTGGCAGCCAGACATTCTGGGCCGAACACGAAGGTGAACAGCCCTACGTTGAAATCGACGGTGGGGCCAGTGATGAATTGTTGATGTCGATGAGTTCGCGCTTTCCTGATTCTGTCGGCTGTTGAGTCGTCGGGCACTGGGTGAAAGAGGGGTTCGCATGGGAATCATTTCGCGCAAGGTGACAGTGGCCGCAGCCGTGGTGGCTGCGCTGGCCTCTGCGATCGTTGTCCCCGTGGGGACTGCATCCGCGAGTGCAGCCGACTGTGCCGGTGGGGCAAACGGCTTCGTCGACATTTCGGACGATGGTGCCGCCGACTACCGCCCGGTCGGACCTGAGCTCTTTGGTCTGACGGGACCCGGGTGAACCTGTTCTTCGGCACGTTCGGTGGACGGACCCGCGGGTATGCCGAGCTCTGGAACGGAACCTGGAACGTGCCAGTGTCCGGGACGGTGTGGATGGACTGGTCACGTGACGGTGGTCGAACCTGGCTCCAGTGTGGTCCCTTCGGTAATCCGAAGAACAAGGCCAGCATCACTTCCGCGGCTCAGCTGACGAACCCGAGCACGAGCTGGGTGTTCCGGGCTGGGGGCTACCACAACGGGCAGCAGATCCTCACCGGCTGGTTCTGACCGCTGGTACGTCGAAGGGGGCCCGCGGGCCCCCTTCGACGTACTTCCCGGTGCTAGCGGCCCGGGCCGCCCATGTACTGCGGGTCCGGCTGGGGTAGGCCGACGACCGGCTGGCTGGCGTCCATGATGTTCTTCATCGCGCCGAACCACGTTCGGGCCGGGGCCTTGCCGCCGAACATGTTTCCGCTGCCGCAGACCCGGACGTTGCCCGGGCCGGCGTCGCAGAGACCGCCCGAGCCGCCGCCGCCGAACTTGAACGTCATCGCCGCGCCCGCGAGCTGCGGGGTGCCGCCGACGAACGTCGCCGAGACGTTGCCCTGGGTCGTGCCCGTCTTGCCGATGATCGGGCGGTTCCACCCGGCCGCGGCGGCCGCGGCCGCCGACGTGCCGCCCGGCTGGTCGTCCTTGCTCATGCCGACCGCCAGGGTGTTCGCCAGGCCTTCGGGCACCGCCTGCTCGCACCCGGCTTCCTTGACCGGCACCGGCTGGCCGTTGCGGTCGGTCACGCCGGCGATCGGCGTCGGCGGGCACCAGACGCCGCCGGAGAGGATCGTCGCCGCGACGTTGCCCAGCTCCAGGCCGCTCAGCGGGCTGAAGCCCAGGGTGAACGCGCCGAAACCGGGGCTTTTGTCGTTCGGGCCGTAGAACGTCGCCTGGGTTTCGCGCTCCTCAGCCCGGGGCGCGTTCGGGTCAGGCGTCTTGCCCGAGGCGTTCGTCGCCATGGTGTCGCGCATGCCGAGCCGCTTGGCCATGTCGATACCCGGCGCGGTGCTGCCGAGCCGGTCTTCCAGCTCCACGAACGCGGTGTTCGGCGACGTCGCGAGCGCGGTCTGGACGGTCGCGCCCTGGGCGATCCGGCTGTAGTCACCGGCGTTGCCCACGCAGTACCAATTCGAGCGCAGCGGCGGCCCCGTCGGCGGGCAGGTCTTCGCGCCACCGGTGAACACGTGCGAGGTGTAGGAGTCCGGCACCTCGACCGGCGAGTAGATCCCCGCCACGCCCTTCTCCATCGCCGCGGCCGTGGTGAAGATCTTGTACGTCGACCCGGCGCCACCGGTGTTGTAGACACCCGCCGGCAGCGCGTACGTCGTCTGGCCCTGGTCCGGGTCCTGCCCGTAGTCGCGGTTGGCCGCCAGCGCGACCACCTCGTGCCGGTTCTTGCCCGGCTTGATCAGCGACAACGTGTTCGCCACGTACTGCTGGGTCTTCTTGACCTGCGTCTCCGCCGAGACCTTCGCCTCGTGGTTGGCGCGCTGGTCCAGCGTCGTCTTGATCGTGTAGCCGCCGGTGTAGAGCTGGTCCTTGCTCATCCCCGACTTGATCAGGTAGTCCTCGACGTACTGGCAGAAGAACCCGGCCTCCGGGCCCGCGCCGATGCAGTTGGCCGGCGGCTTCGCCGGGAAGTCCGGCACGACACCCAGCGGCTCGCCCTTGAAGCGGTCGGCGTCGGCCTTGGCCAGCTTCTTGTTCTCGACCATCCGGTCCAGCACGATGTTGCGGCGCGCGGTCGCCTTGTCCGCGTGCTTCCACGGGTCGTTGTTGATCGGGTTGTTCACCAATCCGGCGAGCAACGCGGCCTGCGGCACGGTCAGCTTTTCCGGCGTGGTGTTGAAGTACGCGTGCGCGGCGGCGCCGATCCCGTAGATCTGCCGGGAGAATTCGACGATGTTCAGGTAGCCCGCGAGAATCTGCTGCTTGGTCAGCTTCGTCTCGAGCTGGATCGCGATCCGCGCTTCCTTCAGCTTGCGGGCGACCGACTGTTCCTGCGCTTTCTTCTGACCCACCGTGTCGCCGCGGTAGACGACGTTGATCAGGTAGTTCTTGACGTACTGCTGCGTGAGCGTCGACGCACCCTGCGTGTCCGCGCCGGTGCTGTTGCTGACGGCCGCGCGCAGCGTGCCCTGCCAGTCGACGCCGTGGTGGTCGTAGAACCGCTTGTCCTCGACCGAGACCAGCGCCCATTTCATGGCTTCGTTGATCTGGTTCTCGTTGATCGGCAGCCGGTACTGGTCGTACATCGTCGCGATCGGGGTGCCGGCGCTGTCGGTGACGGTCGTGACCAGCGGCGGCGGGATGTCCGCGAGGTCCGACGACGTCTTCTCGACCGTCTCGCTGGCCTGGTTGGACATGACACCGGCGGCCCCCACGACCGGGAAGAGCATGCCGGCGACGAGCACCCCCGCGAGCAGGCAGAGGCCGATGAGCTTGAACAAACCATCCGCTTTTCGCACGAGGGCCAGCCTACGCGGGGCGGGTCAGGCGCCGGTGACGCCGTGTCCCCGAAGATGTGAATTCAGTGACAAACGCGACCCCCTTCGGTGACATCTGGTAACGGAAGGCATTCTAGGTCTTGGCGGAGGGAACCGAGGGCACTTACAGTCCGTCAACGTCTCACGAAGAAAGCCGACAGGCGGATCACCGCGAGTGGGAGCTCGCGCGGTCCGGCTTCCGGCACCGGCACCGGGGAGGTGTCCGGCAAACCGACGTGAGCTGAGGGAGACACGCTCGCGGGGGCGAGGAGCGCAGTGCCTTTGTCCCCGCTGGTGCGTCGATCACCAGGGTAGGGAGCTGGGGGTATGGAAACCAACCAGTCGAGCTGGCGAATCAACGCGTCCTGCCGGGACGCCGATCCGGACGGCCTGTTCGTCCGGGGTGCGGAGCAGAACCGGGCGAAAGCCGTTTGCATGGGCTGCCCGGTCCGCACGGAATGCCTCGCCGAAGCACTCGACGGCCGGATCAACTTCGGTGTCTGGGGTGGCATGACCGAACGGGAACGGCGGGCGTTGCTGCGCCGTCGTCCCGACGTGCTGAACTGGGCCGAGCTGCTCGAGGCGGCCAAGAGGGACGCCCTGGAGCGGGTCGAGGTCGGCTGACCGCTCGTGAGTGTTCAGGGCGGTCGGAACCGCCCTGAACACTCACGAGGAGGCGAGCTTGGTGCCGATGTCGCGCAGGCCGTCGAGGTCGTGCACGTCACCGGCCAGCGCGGGCACCCGGGCCAGCGCCACCTCGGGGTGGGCCCGGGTGAACCGCGCGAGCAGCCGTTCCTCGCGGGCGGCGAGGTCGACGCGGTCGGCGTGCAGCCGCAGCACGGCTTCGGCCAGCGGCGCGTTCACGTCGCCCTCCTGCAGGGACTCGGCCGCGGCGAGCGCTTCGGAACCGGACAGCTTCGCGAGCACCGGGTGCGTCCGGTTCGCGATCAGCCCGCCCAGCGGCATCGACTCGGCCGAGAGCCGTTCGACGAAGTAGGACGCCTCGCGCAGCGCGTCCGGCTCCGGCGCGGCCACGACCAGGAACGACGTCCCGGACGAGCGCAGCAGCTCGGCCGTCTTGCGGGCGCGCTCGCGGAAGCCGCCGAACATGCTGTCGAAGGCCTGCATGAACGCCGACGCGTCGGTCAGCAGCTGGCCGCCGATGATCGTCGAGACGGCCTTGGCGAACATCGAGAACCCGGCGTTGACGACCTTGCGCAGGCCCCAGCCGCCGGCCTTCGCCGGGCCAGTGAGCAGCCGGATCATCCGGCCGTCCAAAGCGGACGACAGGCGCGTCGGCGCGTCGAGGAAGTCCAGCGCGGAGCGGCTCGGCGGGGTGTCGACGATGATCAGGTCCCAGTCGCCGGTGGCCGCGAGCTGCCCCAGCTTCTCCATCGCCATGTACTCCTGCGTGCCGGAGAACGACGTGGAAATGGTCTGGTAGAAGGGGTTCTGCAGCAGCTGCTCGGCGCGTTCCGGGCCGGCGTGCACGCGCACCATGTCGTCGAACGTGCGGCGCATGTCGAGCATCATCGCCCACAGCTCGCCCTTCGGCTCGAACCCCTCGACCTGCACCTGCCTCGGGTGGTTGCCCAGCTCACGCAGGCCGAGCGCCTGCGCCAGGCGGCGCGCGGGGTCGATGGTGAGCACGACGGTCTGGCGGCCGCGCTCCGCCGCGCGCAGCGCCAGCGCCGCCGCGGTGGTCGTCTTGCCGACGCCGCCGGAACCGCAGCAGACGATCACGCGGCTCTTCTCGTCGTCGAGCAGCGCGTCGATGTCGATGGTGGTGGTCACAACCGCACCCCCTGGTCGGTCAGAGCCTCGGCCAGCTCGTAGAGCGCCCCGACGTCGACGCCGCCGGTGAGGTCCGGCAGCTCGAGCGTCGGCAGGTCGGCTTCGGCGAGCTGCTCGCGGGCCCGCTGCTCGGCGGCGACCCGCACCGCGTGCTCGACGGTCTCCTCGACCAGCGCGTCCAGCGTGGTGTCGGGCAGCTTCAGCCCGGCCGACGCGAGCCCGGTGCGGACGCGGGAGGCGTCGACGCGCCCGTCGGCCGCGGCCAGCACCGAGCGGGCCGGCAGCCGCGGCGGGCGGACCCGGTTGACCAGCACCGCGCCGGGGCGCAGGTCGGCACCGTCCAGCTCGGCGACGGCCTCGACGGTCTCGCGGACCGGCATCTCCTCGAGCAGCGTGGCGATGTGGATCACGGTCTCGCCGGAGTGCAGCAGCCGGACGACGCCGTCGGCCTGGCCGCGGATCGGGCCGGTCTTGGCGAGGTCGGTCAGGGCCTTGGTGACGTCGAGGAACTTGACGACCCGGCCGGTCGGCGGCGAATCGACGACGACGGCGTCGTACGTGTGCCGCCCGTCGGACTCGGTGCGCCCGACGCACTCCTTGACCTTCCCGGTGAGCAGGACGTCGCGCAGGCCGGGGGCGAGGGTGGTCGCGAACTCGATCGCGCCCATCCGCCGCAGCGTCCGGCCGGCGAAGCCCAGGTTGTAGAACATCTCGAAGTACTCGAGCAGCGCGGCTTCGACGTCGATGTGCAGCGCGCGCAGCTCCCCGCCGCCGGGAACGGAGGCGATCCGCTGCTCGGCGTAGGGCAGCGGCTCGGTGTCGAAGAGCTGCGCGATGCCCTGCCGGCCCTCGACCTCGATCAGCAGCACCCGGCGGCCCTCGCGGGCGAGCGCGAGGCCGAGCGCGGCGGCGAGCGTCGTCTTGCCGGTCCCGCCCTTGCCGGTGACGAAGTGCAGCCGGGCGCGGGCAAGCTCGTCGGTCCAGCCGGCATGGGAAGTGGTCACTTCTTCACCCTAAACCGGTGTTCAGCTGGCCAGCAGCATGACGCTGACCGCAGCCGCCACGGCGGCGACCAGCAACCAGGTCGCCAGGCCGGGCAGCACGGTGAGCATCAGCACACCGAGCACGACCAGCAGGGTGAGGGTGACCACTCCGCCGAGGGCGACCTGCCCCGAGCTCCGCGTCCGATCGCGCACCTTCGCCATCACGACCAGCACGAGCGGCAGCCCGGCCGCGGCCAGCAGCGCCGTCGCGATCACCCGCCACGTTTCCACGCGCCCACGCTAGCGGGCTCCGGCCGGATGTGAGGTGCCCCACAACGAGTGATCGTTCACTCGGACGGGGTCACCCGGACCTCGGCGCTTTTCCGACGGCGGACCCCGGCGCCCTTGCCCGCTTGGCTACGCTCCCGAGCTATGAGCGCCACCAAGTGGGAGTACTCGACGGTCCCCCTGCTGATCCACGCGACGAAGCAGATCCTCGACCAGTGGGGCGAGGACGGCTGGGAGCTGGTCACCGTCCTGCCGAACCCGACGGGCGAGCAGCACGTCGCGTACCTCAAGCGTCCGAAGGGCTGAGCCGCAGTGAGCTGGAGCGAACGGCTGAAGGAACTCGGCGTCGAGCTGCCCGGCGTGGCCGCACCGCTGGCCGCCTACGTGCCCGCCGTGCAGAGCGGCCGGCACGTCTACACGTCCGGCCAGCTGCCCTTCGTCGACGGCGTGCTCGCCGCGACCGGCAAGGTCGGCGCGGAGATCAGCCCCGAGGAGGCCAAGGGCCACGCCCGCACCTCGGCGCTCAACGCGCTCGCGGCGGTGCACGCTCTGGTCGGCATTGACAACGTCACGCGGATCGTCAAGGTTGTCGGCTTCGTGGCTTCCGCGGAGGGCTTCACCGGCCAGCCCGCGGTCGTCAACGGCGCGTCCGAGCTGCTCGGCGAGGTCTTCGGCGACGCGGGTGTCCACGCCCGCTCGGCCGTCGGCGTCGCGGAGCTGCCGATCGGCTCGCCGGTGGAGGTCGAACTGATCGTGGAGGTGCAGTGATGGACCCGGACATCGAGCAGTCCACCCACGAGCTGCTGCTCCGGCTGGCCGGGCGGCTGCCCGACCAGCTGCTGTGGCGCTTCCGGGACTGGCTCGGCGAGGGCGCGATGGGCACTCTCGCCCGGACCCTGCCGAGGTCTTTGCTTAAGCACAGGATTGACCTCGACCAGACGGAGTACCGCCTGCTCGTGGCCGGGCTCATCCCGCACGGCGCCGACTGGCACCAGGTGAGTTCGACCCTGGGGGTAGACGACGTCACCGAGAACAGGTACACATTCACGTCGAGTGCGCCCGAATGGGTTAACTCGGTCGACTCCGTGTCCGTGTTGATCCACGCAACGTTGCGGGGACGTCCGGACGTGGGGGAAGTGCGGCAGAGCTGGCGGCACGTCGGTGTCGTCGGGCAGGGAACGGCCAAACGCGTCCTGCTGATCACCGCGCTGTCGGGGCTGCCGAGGTTGACCGGCGAACTGCAGCGGGTGCTGCGGGTCCTGGGCGACGAAGAGCCCAGCGTCGAGGTCATCCCGCCGCGCTTCGACCTGCCGGGCTACCACCGGGCCGCGCTGGCTGATTCCGAGCTGGTCTGCGTGGGCGCGGTGGCGGGCAACCGGCTCGTAGCCGCTTAACGCTCGCACCGCCAGCGAGCCGGGAGGGAGCAAGGCAATGGTGGAGGTCCACGACGGCCCGCCCATGGACGGGTTCTCGGTGCCCCTGCGCCTGCACAACCTGTTGCTGGCCTTGGCGGGCCGGATCGACGACAGCGCGCTCACCGAAGCGCGGGAGCTGATCGCCCGCGCGCATATCGACGAGGCCGTCGAGCTGACCACCGGCACGCTCATCGCGGGCCGGATCCCGGTCAGCTCCGCCGAACAGCGCGAGCTGGCGCTGGTCCTCGAGATGAGCCGGTCGGACGCGACGCTGGCGAACGACCTGCTGGTCGACGAGGCCGAGCCGGTCAACACGCACCGGTTCACCGGCGAGAACGCCCCGGAGTTCGGCATCGCCGAGGCGCTCGACCGGACGCTGCAGGTGCTGCCGGACGTCCGGTCGGTGCACGCGGTGTGGCGCAACACCCCGGCCGGCAGCGTGCCGGGCGCGCTGCCGCAGCGCGTGGTGCTCGTCGAGCTGGGCCCGGAGGGCAACCCGCCCGCCGTCGCCTTCCGCGTCGACACGGCGCTGCGCCGGGCCGGCATCCACTCGGTCGTCGAGGTGAGCGGCCCGGGCGTCGCGCACTCCGAGTACCACCAGGCCGCTTCGGCGGCCGCGTCGCCGGCCTGGGTGACCGGGAGCGCGACGTCCAGCACGTCCTCCTACCGGCCCGAGCCGGTCGTGAAGCCGCCGGCGCCCGCCGTCTCGGCGGAGCCGGTTGCGGAGTCGGGCAGCCGGCACAGCATGCGGGCGAACGCCCCGACGACCACGGCGCCGGAGCCGGTCGCCCCGGTGGTGCCGATCGTGTCGCCGCCGCCCCCGGTCCCCGAGCCGCCGCGCAAGGCGCGGTCGGAACGGCCCGAGACGCGGGCGGAGCGCACGGCCGACCTGACGCCGGCCGAGGTCGCGCAGCTGCGGCAGGCGCTGGCCGAAGACCCGGAGAAGGGCCGCGAGATCGCCGCGGGCAAGCCGTCGATGCACGAGGTCGTCGAACTGCCCGCGCTGGACCTGGACGACCCGAGCCTGAGCGAGCGCGACCGGGCGCTGCTGCGTGAGCTGCACGCCGAGCTGGCCGAGCGCGAGCGGGCCGAGGCGGCGAAGATGCGGCTCAACGGCGCGTCCCGCTCCGGCGGCGACCAGCGCGGCTGGACCGCCCCGTAGGTTTTGCGGCAAAAGGCGGCACTTTCACGTGAAAGTGCCGCCTTCGCTGTGTCCGGGACGCCACAACTGCGCGACGGAACGTCGGGTGTCGGAGGTATGTTTCCCGGGTGGAGCAGCCCAAGGAGTTCGTCTTCGACATCCCCGTCGGCGCCGGGATCGCCACCCGCGCCAACGCCGATGGACCACCCGCCGTCCCCAAGGACGCGGCCACGGTGATCCTCGTCCGCGACGGGGCCGAGGGCGTCGAGATCTTCCTGCAGCACCGGGTCAAGGGCATGCCCTTCGCCGGCGGCATGACGGTCTTCCCCGGCGGTGGCGTCGACAAGCGCGACGCCGACGCGTCCGTGGCGTGGGCCGGTCCGGCGCCGTCGTGGTGGGCGGCCCGGTTCGGCTGTGACGACGCGCTCGCCCGCGCGCTGACCTGCGCGGCGGTGCGCGAGACGTTCGAGGAGTCCGGCGTGCTGCTCGCGGGCAGCGCCGAGGAGGTCCTCACCGACGTCACGCCGTACGCGTCGGCCCGCCACGCCCTGGAGACCCGCGAGGTGTCGCTGGCCGGGTTCCTCGCCGACGCCGGGCTGACGCTGCGCGCGGACCTGCTGCGCCCGTGGGCGCACTGGATCACTCCCGAGCAGGAGCCGCGCCGGTACGACACCCGCTTCTACGTCGCGAAGCTGCCCGACAGCCAGCAGGCGGACGGCGCGACGTCCGAGGCGTCGAGCTCCGGCTGGCAGCGCCCGGAGGACGCGATCGCCGACGCCCGCGAAGGCCGCCGGATGCTGATGCCGCCGACCTGGCTGACGTTGAGCGAGCTGGCCGGGTTCGCGACGGCCGACGACGTGCTGAACGCGCAGCGCGAGATCGTCCGGATCGCGCCGACGCTGGTCCGCGAGAACGACCAGGTCCGCGTCGTGTTGGAGCGGCGATGAGCGCCCCGGCCTACGGCGTCCTGCGGCGGGTGTCGGAGACGGCGTCGGTGCTGCTGGAGAACAACCCGTCGTCGATGACGCTCGAAGGCACGAACAGCTGGGTGCTGCGGGCGACGCCGGAGCGGTCGGCGGTCGTCGTCGACCCGGGCTACCGCGACCTCGATCACCTGGAGCTGCTGGCCGGCGTCGGCGAGGTCGAGCTGATCGTGCTGACGCACTTCCACCCGGACCACGCCGAGGGCGCGCCGTGGTTCGCCGAGCGCGTCGGCGCGCCGGTGCGCGCGTTCGACCCTTCGCTCTGTCTCAATGCGACGTCCATTGAGGACGGTGAGCTGATTTCCGCTGCGGGCCTGGAGATCCGGGTGCTGCACACGCCCGGCCACACCGCCGACTCGGTGTCGCTGGTGCTCGAGGGTCAGGTGCTGACCGGCGACACCGTGCTCGGCCGCGGCACCACCGTGCTGCACGACCTCGGTGACTACCTGCGGTCGCTGCGCAAGCTGATCGAGCTGCCGGCGGGCACGGTGGGGCTGCCGGGCCACGGTCCGGAGCTGCCCGATCTGCCCGCGACGGCGCGCGAGTACCTCGCCCATCGGGAACAGCGGCTCGACCAGGTGCGTTCCGCTTTGCAGGTGCTCGGGGCGGACGCCACACCGCGCCAGGTGGTCGAAGTCGTCTACGCCGACGTCGACCGGGCACTGTGGGCGCCCGCCGAATGGAGCGTGCAGGCGCAGCTGGACTACTTGCGGTCGGAAGGACAGGGATGAGCAACGTCGAGGTGGAGTTCTACTGGCGGCCCGGGTGCGGGTTCTGTGCCGCGCTCGACCGGCCGATCTCCAAGAGCGGCTTCAACGTCCGGAAGATCAACATCTGGGAGGACCCGGACGGCGCGGCGCGCGTGCGCGAGGTGGCGAACGGGAACGAAACCGTCCCGACGGTGATTGTCGGCTCGGTCGCGATGGTCAACCCGTCGTTCGCCGAGGTCGAGGCCGCCGTCAAGGCCGCTCAGGCGGCCTGAGCGCGGCCCACTCGAGGCTGGGTCGCTTTCCGTGCAGGAAGGCGGCCCAGACCTCGCGCAGCCCGGCTTCCTCTTCGAGCCCCTTCGGCGCGCCTTCGAGCATCGGCGCGGCCCAGACGTCGTGGGTGCCGAACAGGAACGGCAGGTCGACGCAGTGGCACGCGCCGAACCGGTTGCCGGGCGCCTGCCAGTCGAAGCGGAAGGTGACCGCGTCGAGCTTCCCGGCGAGCCGCGGGATGTCACCGGCGAAGAACGTGCTGGTCGCTTTGTCGACGACGTCTTGGGGCGCGTCGGGGACGAACGCGCGCAGCTCGTCGCGCGTCCAGCTGATGAGCGCTTCGCCGTGGGGCACCGCCTCGATGAGGTCTTCCGCGACGAGATCGCCGTCGGCGACGAGCTGGAACGGCGGTTCGAGCGAGCCGGGCTTCGTGGTCTTCGCGGCGACCTTGAGCTGCGCTGCGAGCAGTTTGTCCAGTGTGGCCGTTCGGACGTCCACTTCTTGTTGCAGCAGCAAGGCGTTCTGGTTCGCGTCGTCCCGAGTGGACGGTCGCATGCCGAGTGGCGCGCTCTGCAGGGCGATCCGCTTGACGAGGTTCCTTGCCCGCGGTGACGACCACAGTGCGAGCGTCGACTGCGCGCCGGCCGACTGACCGCCGAGGGTGACTTCGGCGGGGTTTCCGCCGAACGCGGCGATGTTGTCGCGGACCCATTCGAGTGCCGCGAGCTGGTCGGCGATCCCGAGGTTGGGCGGAACGCCGTCCATGGCCAGGAAACCCAGGGCGCCGAGCCGGTAGTTGAGCGTCACGACGACGGCGTCCGCCTCGCGGGCCAGGCGCGTGCCGGTGTACCAGACCTGGGCGCCCGAGCCGCTGGAGAACCCGCCGCCGTGGATCCACACGAGCACCGGCCTGCGGCCGCTCGTCGACGGCGTGAAGACGTTGAGCGACAAGCAGTCTTCACTCTGGGGGAGCGGCATCGGCCCGAGGGCGTGTTCGAGCCGCGACGGCGGCTGCGGCGCCGCGGGCCCGGGTTCGAGGACGTCGCGGACGCCGGTCCACGGCTTCGGCGGCGTCGGAAGTTCGAACCGTTTCGCTTCCGCGTAAGGGATTCCGCGGAACGTGCCGTTCAGTCCGCGGACCTGCCCGCTGGTGGTGTCGACGATCATCAGGCCTCCTCTTCGAAGTACACCGCGGCGCCGTACGCGTCCTCGGCGCGCACGAAGAATCCGCGGTCGCGGGTGGTGGTCGGGACGTGCCGCTCGACCAGTGTCCGCGCCTTGTCCAGATCGTCCACCGCGACGCCGTGCGCCGCGAAGCAGGGCAGCCGCGGCACGGTCTCACCGGGCAGGACGGCGTCGAGGTCGCTCGCGCCGACGATGTCGACGAGCCGCTCGCCGCCGGTGATCAGGGCGTAGCGCTTGCGGTAGGTCTCGACTTCGTCGTCGGCCACGACCAGCAGGATCCCGGCGACGCGGCGAGCGCCGTTCGGGTGATGGAGGTAGCGCGGCTGGTGGACGTACTCCGGGGTGAGGTGCTCGGCGGTGTGCAGGATGCCTTCGGGTGTCTTGTCGCGGCTGATGTGGACACTGCGGAAGCGCGCGGTGCGCGTGCCTTCCGGCAGGTCGACGTCGCGCTGCAGCGAGAGCACCCCGGACGTCGAGAGCCCGGCTTCGCGCAGCCGGCGTTCGGCGGCTTCGGAGTCGTCGCAGCCGAAGGAGACGCCGTGCAGGCCGTCGCCGCGCTCGTCCAGGATGGGCAGCACGCGCCACGGGTCGCCGGCGGCCGCGTCGACGACGCCGATGAGTTCGAGGAAGGAGCCGCCGAAGTAGGCGCAGCGGTTCGCCGTGCAGCTCGGCAGCAGTTCGCCGCCCTCGCTGCGGGACGCGAAGTGCCGCGACGGCGGGCTGAGCGTGAAGCCGAGTTCTTCGTAGCGCTGCCAGGTTTTCTCGTAGTTCCGGGTGAGGAAGACGGTGTGGTCGATGTTCATAGGCTCAGCGTGGATTCTCCCGGGCAGGTCTTCCATCCGTGGCGGGATTGTGCGCGAAATCCGACGTTCGCTAGGCTGATTTGATGAATTCCGACCTGCTGGACGAGCTGGACCGCAGGCTCGCGCACGCGCTCCAGCTCGACGGGCGCGCGTCGTTCAGCACGATCGCCGAGGTGCTCGGCGTCTCGGACCAGACGATCGCGCGCCGCTACCGCAAGCTGCGCTCGTCCGGGGTGCTGCGCGTGGTCGGCGTCCCGGAGGCGGCGCCGCTGGGCCAGGTCCACTGGCTGGTGCGCTTGAGGTGCGTCCCGGACGCGGCGGCCCCGATCGCGACCGCCCTGGCCCGGCGTGCGGACACGCAGTGGGTGAGCCTGATGTCCGGGGGGACGGAGATCGTGTGCTTCATCCGCGCCCCGCAACGCGAGGAAGCGGACGGCCTGCTGCTGGGCCAGTTGCCGCGCACGCCGCGAGTGGTCTCGATGACGGCGTACCGCCTGCTACGCCGTTTCGCGGGCGGCCCGGCGGGCTGGCCAGGCCGATCGAGCGCACTGCCGCAGTCGGCTGTTCTGTCGCTACGCCGTCCTACCGCTGAGGTCGCCTACCGCCCGGAGCCGGAGGACCCGGCCCTGCTGGCGGCCTTGGCCCACGACGGCCGCGCCGACATGTCGACACTGTCGGCGGCCGCGGGCCGCTCGGAGTCGACAACGCGCCGCCGCCTGGAGCACCTGCGAGACGCGGGAGCGCTGTACTTCGACGTCGAGATAGACGCGGCCCGCCTCGGCTACTCGTTGACGGCCACGCTCTGGCTGACGGTGGCCCCCTCGGCCCTGTCATCAACGGGCCGCGCACTGGCGCAGCATCCGCAGGTCGCCTTCGCGGCGGCGACGACGGGCCCGTCGAACCTGGTGGCGAACGTAGGCTGCCGCGACGACGCGGCCCTGTACGAGTACCTGGCCGACGACCTGGGCGGACTGTCCGGAGTCCAGCAGGTGGAGACGGCCCCGATGATCCGCACCCTGAAACGCTTCGGCACCCTGGATCCGGTGTAGCAACGGCCGGCGAGCGAGCGACTCCATGCCTATGGACGACGAGCGCGCGATCGACTTTGTCCTCAACGGGGAGCGGCACCACCTGAGCCGCGCCCAGGTGCTGGCCGCGGCGGCACGTGGCGGGCCGGAGGCGATCCACACGCACTGGGTCGCCGTCGACGATCAGCACTGGCCGCCGAGGCAACTGTTCGAGCGGGCCACCGGGGTGGCCCGCTCCGAGTTCATCTCGCACGCCGCGATCCGGTACCTCCGCAGGCTCGGCTTCTCGACCAGTCCGCTGCCCCAAGAGTCCGGAGTCCCGGCTGACCCAGGGGTACGCGAGCCGAAGACCACCCCGCCGCCACCGACGATCGATGTCGGCTCGGCGGTCACTTCCTTCATCGAGCTGCTGCGGTTCTTCGGCGACGAAGATCTGTCCAGCCGCGTCCTGCGACTGGAGGACCGGCTGGAAGGTGCCGACCGCGAGACGGTCGACGACCGGGTGGCGGCCGAGGGGATGACCGACGGTCTGCTGCAGGCCGCGCTGCTGGTGCGGCAGCACGCCGGGCGGATCAACGACCTCATCCACGCGACGATGATCGTCCGGGCGCTGCCGAAGGTCCTCGAGCCGGGCGAGCGCATCGTCCGGCGCCCATCGCTGGCCGCTGGGAACGATCCGAGCCGGAAGTTCGATCTCGAGACGAGCCTTCGGGTCGCGGAGTTCAAGGCCGGGCAGTGGAAGGGCCGCGACGCCATGCGCAAACGTGGGCTCGTGGCTGACCTGGTCGGCTTGGTGCTCGGCCGCGGTGATCGTCGTGCGGAGCTTTACGTGCTCGGGCGCCTGCCCATCGAGTTCCTGCGCAACAGCAACTCGACCATGGAGTGGGCACTCGGCCGCTCGTCGCCCCACCTCCGGCGGGCTTATGACGACCGCTTCGGGAGCGCGTCGTTCACCGTGCGCCAGTTCACCGAAGGGCCGGCGGCGGACGTGGCCTTGATCGACTTGGCCGAAGTGCTCAAGGCCGGCTGATCAGCGGGGCAGCATCGGCATCAGGTAGTACGTCAGCTCCACCTCCCCAGGGTCCACAGCTCGGAGGATGCACGCCCGCATGCCCGGCTGGATCGACAGCTCCACTCGCTCCCCGGCGAACGCGCTCAACGCGTCCAGCAGGTACCGGGCCTGGAACGACGGCGACGTCCGGCCACCGCTGACGTCCGCTTTCAGCGTCTCCTCCGCCTCGCCGGCGTCCAGGCGTGCGCTCGCCAGGCGGACCTGTGCGTCACCGACCTCCAGGGTCAGCACCCGGCGGTCCTCCGCGTACACCCCGACCCGGCGGACCGCCGCCGCCAGGGCGTCCGACTCCAGCGTCACCCTGGTGTCGACCGCGCCCGACGGGATTGCTTCCTCCGACAGGAAACCCGCGTCCAGGACCGCTGTGCCCACCAAGCCGCCCGCCCAGCTCAAGCCGAACCGGCCCGGTCCCGTGTGGAGTCCGACCACGCCCCGCGCCTGCCGCGCCGCCTCCGTCAGCAGGGCCGCGGGTACCAGGACGTCGAGGGACCCAGGCGTCCGCAGTGGCAGCCGGGCCACCGCCATCCGGTAGCGGTCCGACGCCGTCAGCGTCAGCCGGCCGTCGGCGGCCTGGACGCGGACGCCGGTGAACAACGGCAGCGGGTCGTCCTTGGCCGCTGTGCCGGCGACGATCCGCAACGCCGACGCGAACGCCTGTCCGTCCACTTCGGACACTTGGGGTGCGGCAAAAGCCGGCGACGCGGCCGCGGAAGCGAGCAGCGGCAACGCGAACCGGGCTTGGTCCAGGCGCAACGCCAGCCTGCTGCCTTCGACGACCAGGCGCACCGGCGCCGCGCCCAGCATCTTCAGCGTCTCGGCCAGCGGGGCCGCGGGCACGGCCACCTCGCCGTCGGTGTGGGTGGTCGCCGGGCAGTCGAACCGGACGGCGAGATCCGGGTCGCTGCCCGCGACCGTCAGCCCGGACGCGTCCGCCCGCAGCCGCAGCGCGGCGCGCGCGGGCAGCAGGCGGGACGCGGCGGAGACGGCCGCCGAGAGGCGGTGAGCAGGCGCGGTGACGTCCATCCCCGCAAGCTAGCGGCGACCACCGACAAAAACGACGCCGTCGCGGAGGGCGTCGAACAATCGCTCCAGTCGGACGCGGTGGTCGTCCACCACGACGTCCGGCGATTCTCCGGCGACGAGCCGGGACGCGGTCTCCGTCAGCACCGCGGCGTACCCGGCGATGAAGAAGGCGGCGAGCAACGTCCCGTCGGCGCCGAGTTCCTCGACCAGGACGCCCTGGAGTTCGGCGGCGATCTCCCGGGCGCGCGCGATCAGCGCGGGCGAGCCCGCGACGGTCCGGAAGAACGGGATCGAGTGGTCGTTGACGCCGGAAAGCGGGTGACGGTCGTCGAAGAGCCGGAAAGCGGCGTCGCGCAGGGACGTCAGCACGTCGACGTCCGGGGCGCGGTCGCGCACCGCCGCGCGTAGGACCTCGACGGCGTCGTCCGCGCGGTCCAGGAAGAGGTCCTCCTTGCGCGGGAAGTGGTTGAAGACCGTCACGCTCGAGACGCCGGCCTCCTTCGCGACCTCGGCGACCGTGACCTTGTCGTACCCGCGCTCGAGGAACAGCCGAGCCGCGACCTCCGCGATCTTCGCGCGCGTCCGCGGCCCGCCGCGTTCACTCGTCCTGGGCATCCGGACCTCACTCTCTTGTGTAACTAAACTTAGTCGCTTAATCTAGTGGCATGCACACCGAACTGACAGCCCGCTCGCCACGATCGTTGCGGGAAGCCTGGGTGGCCCTGGCGGGGCTGTCCGCGGTCTTCCTCTTCGAGATGCTGGACAACTCGATCCTGAACGTCGCGCTGCCGACGATCGGCCGCGAACTGCACGCGTCGACGACGTCCCTGCAGTGGGTGACCGGCGCGTACTCGGTCGTCTTCGGCGGGCTGATGCTGGCGTTCGGCGCGCTCGCCGACCGGTTCGGCCGACGGCGGATCATGCTTATCGGGCTGGTCCTGCTCGGCCTCGCGAGCCTGGCGACCGCGTTCGTCGGCAACGCCGGACAGCTGATCGCCGTCCGGGTGCTGATGGGGATCGCGGCCGCGATGACGACGCCGGGCTCGATGGCGCTGGCCTTCCGGCTGTTCGAGGCGGACGACCTGCGCGTCCGGGCGACCACGCTCATCTCGACCGTGGGCCTGGTCGGTCTCGCGATCGGCCCGACCGCGGGCGGTCTCGTGCTCGCGATCGCGCCCTGGCAGGTCCTGCTCCTGGTGAACGTGCCGATCGCCGCACTCGCGATCATCGGCGTGCGGGCCGGCATCGCCGCTGACGACCCCGCTGACCTCCACCGCGACCCATTGGACGTCCTCGGAGCGGTGCTGGGCACGGCGACGATCGTACTCGCGCTCGTCGCGCCCACCCTGTTCGTGAACGAAGGCACCGGATCGTGGGCGCCGTGGACGGTCACCGCCGCGGCCGTCGCGGGGGCGATCTCGTTCGTCCGCCGCGAGCGCTCGACCCGGTACCCGCTGCTCGACCTGAAGCTCGTCGCCCGCCCGCTGGTGTCCAGCGGCCTGGCGTTCAAGTCCGCGGCCGGGCTGGCGACCGCCGGCCTCGGGTACCTGGTGACGCTGCAGCTGCAGCTCGACTGGGGGTGGCCGCCCGCGCTCGCGGCCCTCGGGCTGCTGCCGCAGGTGGTCGTGCTCGTCGCGGGCGGCGCGTTCGTCAGCCCGTTCGTGCGGAAGGCCGGCCTCGAGCGGGCCGCGTGGCTCAGCGCCGCCGCGGTCGTGCTCGGGCTCGCGTTCTACGCGCTGCTCGGCCGGCTCGGCTACGTCTGGGTCGCGCTGGCGCTGGCGCTCGTGGCCGCCGGGCTGCGCGTGGTCGGCGTCGTCGCGGGGGTCAACGTCCTGCGCGGCCTGCCCGAGAACCGCACGACGATCGGCGCGGCCCTCATCGACACCGCGTCGGAAGTCACCACGGGCGCCGGCATCGCCGCGGCGGGCACCATCTTGGCGGCGCTGTTCACCGGCAGCATCGCCACGTCGAACTGGAGCCCCCAGCAGACCTCACAGTTCGAGACGGCGGTGATGATCGCGGCCCTGGTGCTCACCGCGGCCGCTGCTGCGCTGGTCGGCTGGGGCTTCGTCAGGTCACGGCGCGCCACGGCTTAGCGGCCGACGCTCACCAGGTCGGTCGGCTCGACCGCCGCCGAACGGACCGGGTGGACCGTGCCGCGCGGCAGTCAGGTGGCCCTGGCGAGCACCAGCTCGCGCCCACCGGTCGTGGTTGCCCGACGGGCGCCCGCCCCCGCGAGCATCAGGCCCGCCGCAACCTAGCGGGGTCGGCTCGATCGCCGTCGGCCGGACGGGGTGGACCCCGTGCCGCGTAGTCAGGCGGCCTTGGCGAACATCAGCCCGCGCCCACCGGTCGTGCTCGCCCGATGGCCGCCGCCTCCGCGAGCATCAGACCCGCGCCACGTCCTAGCGAGCCACGCTCACCAGCTCGGTCGGCTCGACCGCCGCCGAACGGACCGGGTGGACCGTGCCGCGCAGCAGCCACACGACCCCGGCCAGCACCACGCCGGCGACGCTCGCCACCAGGAACGCCGTGCTCGGGCCCGCGTGCTCGACTACGTAACCGCTCACCGACTGGCCCATGGCCAGTCCCAGCGTCACCGCCGTCAGGACCCAGCCGAACGCCTCCGCGGCCGTGCCCTCGGGGGCGACCACCTCGATCGCCGCCGAGTGGGCCGTCGACTGCGGGGTGATCAGCGCCCCGGCGACCAGCATCGCCAGCGCCAGGCCCCACAGCGACGACGGCCACGCGAGCAGCGCCACCAGTGCGCCGAACCCGCCCAGCAGCACCGGCAGCCGCACGCCCAGCCGGCGCGGCCACGGTGACAGGCTGTACACGACGCCGAACGCGACCGAGCTCAGCGACCACGCCGACAGCAGCAGGCCGCCGACCGAGGCGTGCCCGGCTTCGGTGGCCGACGCCGGGACGGCGACCTCGACGAAGCCGATCACGATGCCGAAGCCGAGCGCGGCCACGGCGAGCGTCCGCATGCCGGGGCTCGACAGCGCGCCCAGCAGCGAACCGCGCGAAGCGGCGGCCGGGCCCCACGCGCGGACGGCCGGGCTCAGCGCGAACAGCACCGCGCCGGTGAACTGCAGGGCGACGCCCAGCACCAGGCCGGTGCCCGCCCACGGCGCCATGACCAGCAGCCCGGCCACGCCCGGGCCCAGGATGAAGAAGACCTCCATGCTGATCGCCTCGTACGAGAACGCCGCGTTGCGCGCGCCGCCCGGCGGCAGGAGACGCGTCCACAGCGCGCGTGACGCCGACCCGACCATCGGCTCCGACAGCCCGGTGGCCGCGCCCAGTGCGACCAGCACGGCGGTCGGCGCGTGCGACTCGATCGCCGTGACGAGCGCGCTCATCAACAGCATCAGGAGGATCGCGACGGTGAGCAGCGGCCGAGTCGGCCCGAACCGGTCGATCAGCCGGCCCTGGATCACCGCGCCCACCGAGACACCGGCGAGTGAACCGGCCGAGACGAGCCCGGCGGCGGCGAAGGAACCGGTTTCGCGCTGGACGTAGAGCAGGGCCGAGATGCCGATCATCGCGATCGGCAGGCGGGCGAGCACGGACGCGACGGCGGGCCGCCGGGCCGCGCGGGTCGTCAGCGCGGTGCGGTAGTCGGCGAGGGACGTCCGGCTTTCGTGGTTCGAGGCAGACTGGGACACGCGTACCAGTATGCCGCAGAGTGGTACGTCGGTACCAGTTATTTGACGGTCAGGTGGGTCACCGGCAGACTGGTGGTGGATCTTGGCGTCGGAGCGCGAAGTCTCGATCAGGTAACACTCACGACATTCTGTGTGGTCTCCTGCAACGAAACGGCGCCGACCGCGTCCTTGAGAGTGAATGGCCTTGAATTAGTGGGTATGGGCCGTGATGGTTGGACAACAGCAACAGATAACCCAGCTCCCTCCGGCATATGGGTCGGGGCCTGGCCCGGAGGGCGGGGAGCGCGGATCGTCGGGGGATGGTCCGCGCGACAAACGAAGAGCCGGTGCGCCACGTCGGGGGTGGCGCCCGGCTCTTTGTTTTGTGCGCTGAACACTACGAAAAAGGCCTCCTGACCTGCGGGTCAGGAGGCCTTCTTCGTGCGTGGAACAGGATCAACGGGCGCGGCGGGCCAGGCGCTCCGGGTCCAGGATCAGGACGCTCTTGCCTTCCAGCCGCAGCCAGCCGCGGTGCGCGAAGTCGGCCAGGGCCTTGTTCACGGTCTCGCGGGACGCGCCGACGTATTGGGCGATCTCTTCCTGAGTCAGGTCGTGCGTGACCCGCAGCAGGCCCGCCTCCTGGCTGCCGAACCGCTGCGCGAGCTGCAGCAGCGCGCGCGCCACGCGGCCCGGGACGTCGGTGAAGATCAGTTCCGCGACCATGTTGTTCGTCCGGCGCAGGCGGCGCGCGACGACGCGCAGCAGCTGTTCCGCTATCTCCGGGCGGGTCGAGATCCACTGCCGCAGCGCCGGGCGGTCCATCGTGACCGCGCGGACCTCGGTGACCGTGGTCGCGCTCGACGTCCGGGGGCCGGGGTCGAAGATCGACAGCTCGCCGAACATGTCGGACGGGCCGAAGATGCCCAGCAGGTTCTCGCGGCCGTCCGGGGACTTGCGGCCGATCTTCACCTTGCCGGACTGGATGATGTACAGCTTGTCGCCGGGTTCACCCTCGTTGAAGATGACATGGCCGCGGGGGAACTCCACGGATTCCAAGGTCTGGGCCAGCGCCTCCGCCGCTGCCGGCTCCACACCCTGGAAAATGCCCGCACGGGCCAGGGTTTCGTCCACCTCGGGTGCCTCCTCGTCGAGAAACGATCACGCTCGGCGTCGGTCGCAGAGCGTGACGCCAGTCACTTGCGCGTCAGTCTAGGGCGTACAGCCGAGATCGCCCGCCGGGCGCGCGGCCCGGCAAACGATCTCGTCCGAACGTGGAGCCTAACTCCGCACGCGACGCGCGCGTTGCCTGGCTGCCCGTCCGCCCAGCCTACGCAGCCGGAACAGCTCCAGCGCGCGGCCGATGCCGTGCCCGTAGAGCGCCCGGACCTCGTTGGGCTGCGCCTGCTCGAGGAACTCTTCGACCTCGTTCTCCTGCACCGCGACGTGCTTCAACCGGCTCTCCACCCGCTCCATGAACAGGGCGAAGAACATGATCACCAGGGGGACCAGGATGACGAACCAGACGGTCATGGCCGGACTCCTGAACACAGCCGGAAACACTCAGTGAAAAGCATCTACTCCAGATCCTCGCTCATGGCGGCCGGAAACTGCGCCGAGGTGGTGCTCTGGCGTGTCGGTCGTCCACCGGTGCTGTGCCCGGCCCGTCCGACGGCGCCCGTAGGCTATCGGGGTGCCACCTGCCACCACGAACGCCCCCCGTGAGGGCGCTGGTGAAAGCCGGTTAGCTCTGGTGAGACGCGCCAGGCGGATGAAGCGTTGCCTCGACGACGTGTATCCGGACGCCCACTGCGAGCTCGACTTCACCACACCACTGGAACTGCTGGTCGCGGTCGTGTTGTCCGCCCAGACCACCGACGTTCGGGTGAACCTCGTCACGCCCGCGCTGTTCAAGCGCTACCGGACCGCCGCCGACTACGCCGGCGCCGACCGCCCTGAACTGGAGGAATACCTGCGTTCGACCGGCTTCTACCGGGCCAAGGCGAACTCCGTGATGGGGCTCGGCGCGGCGCTGGTCGAACGCTTCGGCGGCGAGGTGCCCGCCAAGCTCGCCGACCTCGTCACCCTGCCCGGCGTCGGCCGCAAGACCGCCAACGTCGTGCTCGGGAACGCCTTCGACGTGCCGGGGATCACCGTCGACACCCACTTCGGCCGGCTGGTCCGGCGCTGGGGCTGGACGGCGGAGGAGGACCCGGTCAAGGTCGAGCACGTGGTCGGCGAGCTGATCCCCCGCAAGGAGTGGACGATGCTGTCCCACCGGGTGATCTTCCACGGCCGCCGCGTCTGCCACGCCAAGAAACCGGCCTGCGGCGCCTGCCCGCTGGCCCGGGACTGTCCGTCCTACGGCACCGGCCCGACCGGGTTCGAGGAAGCCGCGAAGCTGGTCAAAGGCGTCGAACGGGACCACATCCTGGCCCTGGCGGCGCCCCGGTGACGACCGTCACCAAATGGGCGCTGGCCGTCGCCGTGCTGGTGGTGGCGCTGATCGTCGCGCTGCTGCCGCGCGGGGGCGCGGACACCGCGACGCCGTCCGCCGACCTCGCACCCGCGCGGTCGGCGGCGGCGCTGCAGCCGTGCCCGCCGGCGAGCCCGGCCGCGCCCGTGAAGCAGCTCGACGGCGTCCGCGCGGACTGCCTCGGTGACGGCGCGAGCGTCGACGTCGGACGCGCGCTGGCCGGCGCTCCGGTGCTGGTCAACGTGTGGGCGTCGTGGTGCCAGCCGTGCAAGACGGAGCTGCCCGTGCTCCAGGACTACGCGAAGCAGCCGGGCGCGGTGCGCGTCCTCGGCGTCCAGGTCCAGAGCCCGGCGGAGGACGGCTTGAACCTGCTGGCCCGGCTGGGCGTGCACCTACCGTCGGTGTTCGACGGCGACGGGCAGAGCGGGCCGGTCCGGACCGCGCTCAAGGTGCCGGCGTCGTTGCCGGCGTCGTACCTGGTCACCGCGGCGGGCACGGTGCGGTTCATCGCGAATCCCCGGACCTTCGGGAACACTGACGAGGTGCGTGTGGCTGTCGAGGGGGCATCGTGATCGGACCGCTGGTCGAGCCGGAGTCGGTTCCGGAGTGGCTCCGGCCGCTGGTCAAGGTCAGCGGTGAGGTCGACTCGAAGACGTTCACCCGGTTCAGCCCGCCCGACGGCGCCTACACCCGGTCCGCCGCGGTGCTGATCCTCTTCGGGGAGAGCGACGTCGACGGCGAGCCGGACGTCCTGCTGCAGCGGCGCGCCGACACGCTCGGCTCGCACGCCGGCCAGGTCGCCTTCCCGGGCGGCGGCGCCGAGGACGGCGACGGCGGCCCGGTCGGCACGGCGCTGCGCGAGGCCGAGGAGGAGACCGGGGTCGTTCCGGCGGGCATCCAGCCTGTCGCGATCCTGCCGGAGCTGTTCGTCCCGGTGTCGGCGTTCGCCGTGACGCCGGTGCTGGCGTACTGGGCCGAGCCGTCGCCGGTGCACGCCGTCGACCCGGGCGAGACGGCGTCGGTGGCCCGCGTCCCGGTGGCCGAGCTCGTCGACCCGGCCAACCGGTTCACGGTCAAGAAGGCCGGCGCGCCGTGGAAGGGCCCGGCCTTCGAGGTCTCGGGCCTGTTCGTGTGGGGGTTCACCGCCGGGTTGCTGTCCGTGTTGCTCGGCCTGGGAGGCTGGGAGCGCGAATGGGACCCGGGCGACGTCCGGGACCTCGACGAGGCGCTGGCCGCGTACCAAGCGCGCGTAGCAGTGGAGGAGTGACCGTGAACTGGGTCGATGTGCTGGTCCTCCTGCTCGCCGTGCTGGCGGCGGTGTCCGGTGCATACCAGGGCGTGATCATCGCGCTGCCGTCCCTGGTCGGGGTCGTGCTCGGCGCGATCACCGGCATCAAGCTGGCGCCGGTGGTCGTCGCGTTCTTCGACGACCCGGTGTGGAAGGTCGCGTTCGCGGTGGCGACCGTGGTGTTCCTGGTCGCCTTCGGCGAGGCGCTCGGCGTGTACGTCGGCCGCCGGCTGCGGCAGAAGATCAACCCGGACAAGCTCTCCGGCATCGACAAGACGCTCGGCGCGGTCGTGCAGGCCGCGGTCGTGTTCGTGGTCGCGTGGCTGATCGCGACGCCGCTGACGACCGTGTCCGGCCTGCCCGGCCTCGCCAAGGCGATCAACAACTCGGTCGTGCTCGGCAAGGTCAACGACACCATGCCGGCGGCCGCCCAGGGCTTCCCGAGCCAGCTGCGGAAGCTGCTCGACGCGTCCGGCTTCCCGTCCATAGTGGACCCGTTCGAGAAGGCCCCGACGGCGGACACGTCCCCGCCGGACCCGGCCCTGCAGAGCAGCGGGATCGTCCAGCAGCTGCACGGCAGCGTCGTCAAGATCCGCGGCACGGCCAGCTCCTGCTCGCGGTCCCTCGAAGGCAGCGGGTTCGTGATCTCGCCGCAGCGGGTGATGACCAACGCGCACGTCGTGGCCGGCACCGACACCGTCGGCATCGAGACGACGCAGGGTGACTACCCGGCGCGGGTCGTCTACTTCGACCCCGAGGTCGACATCGCCGTGCTCGCCGTGCCCCGGCTGAGCGCCCCGCCGCTGCAGTTCGCGCCGGAGACGGCTCGCGCGAGTGACAGCGCGATCGTGCTCGGCTACCCGCTCGACGGCCCGTACCGCGCGACGCCGGCCCGCGTGCGCGGCCGGATCAACCTGCGTGGCCCGGACATCTACGAGGCCAACACCGTGCAGCGCGACGTCTTCACGGTCCGCGCGGAGATCCGCAGCGGCAACTCCGGCGGCCCGATGGTGACGCCGGACGGCCGGGTCATCGGCGTCGTGTTCGGCGCGGCGGTGGAGGACCCGGAAACCGGCTTCACGCTGACGGCCGAGCAGGTCCGCGGCGAGGTCGACGCGGCGTCGACGCAGACGACGGAAGTCTCGACCGGCTCCTGCGCCGCTTAACGGCCGTAGCGCAGCGCGAGGCCGTCGAGCAGGGCGCGCAGGCCCGACTCGAAGAGGTCGTCCAGGACGAGGTCGTAGCCGTTCGTGCTCAGCTCGGTCATCATCCGGGCGAAGATCGGGTGGCCGCTGACCATCGCCGCCATCGCGGGCGCCTGGTGGTCGATCCACTGCTCTTCGGACAGCCCGGACGCGGCGAGCGCGTGCTGCTCGCGTTCGAGGTGGATCGCGATGCCCTGGACGTAGCTGAAGAACAGCACGTGCAGGTCGCACAGGGCGGCCGCGTCGTCGTCCAGCTCGGCCAGTGCCGAGAGTGCCCACTCCGCGTGCGTCGCGAGGTTGCGCAGCGGCAGCGGGCGGGTGATCGGCGTGAGCTGGGCCAGCCACGGGTGCCGCCGGTGGAGCGACCAGAGCGTCCGGCCGGCCAGCGTCAGCCGCTCGCGCCAGCCCGGCGGCGGGACTTCCGGGTAGCCGCGCTCGCCGTACGCGGAGTCGGCCATCAGCAGCACCAGCTCGTCCTTGCCGCGCACGTACCGGTAGGGCGCCATGGCCGCGACGCCGAGCCGGGCCGCCACCCCGCGCATGGACAGCGCGCCGAGCCCTTCGGCGTCGGCGATGTCGATCGCCGTGCGCACGATCCGGTCGCGCGTCAGGCCCTGGTGCCCGCCGCGGTGCTCACGTCCGGCGACGACCGTGCCGGACCGCGGCTCCGCGCGCACCAGCCCCTCCTGGTTCAGCAGGGCGAGCGCCTTGGCCGCGGTCGCCATCGCGACGCCGTGCTCGGCCGCGAGCCGCCGGGTCGAGGGCACCCGCGCGCCCGGCGGGAGGTCGCCGCGCGCGATCCGGCCGCGCAGCTCCTCGGCGATGACCACGTACTTCACGGCTGCTCCCTGACCTAGTACAGACGGCCATCTGTACTAGCACAGAATTGGCCTCTGAACTGCGATTACTCCAGTGTGGTGCGGGCAAGCGTACAACTCTGGAGGAAGCATGCGGAACGTACTGATCTCGGGAGCAGGCGTCGCCGGCGGCACCCTGGCCTGGTTCCTGGCCCGCGACGGCTGGACGGTGACCGTCGTGGAACGCGCGGCCGGCCCGCGCACCGGCGGCCAGGCGGTCGACGTGCGCGGGGTCGCGCTCGACGTGGTCGACCGGATGGGCCTGGGCGAGCGGCTGCGGGCGAAGCGGACGCGGATGCGCGGGATGTCCGTGGTGGACGGGGCCGGGCAGGAGCTGTACCGGTCCGAGGAGTTCACCCACAGCAGCGGCCGGCTCGACAGCGCCGACTTCGAGCTGCTGCGCGACGACGCCGTCGCGATCCTGCACGAGGCGACCGCGGACCGCGTCGAATACGTCTTCGGCGACTCGATCACGGCGTTGACCGAGGACGCGCACGGCGTGCGCGTGAAGTTCGAGCACGGCGGCTTCCGGACGTTCGACCTCGTCGTCGGCGCCGACGGCCCGCACTCGGCGGTCCGGCGGCTGGCCTTCGGCCCGGAGGAGCGCTTCAGCACGCACCTCGGCCAGTACCTGGCGATCTTCCCGGCGCCGAACTTCCTGGGCCTCGAGGACTGGCAGCTGTGGGTCCGGCACGAGGAGACCGGCGGCGCGGTCTACCCGGTGCGGGACAACACCGAGCTGCGCGTGACGCTCGGGTTCGGCTCGGCGCCGCTGCCCCCGATGAGCGTCCCGGAGCAGAAGCGGCTGGTCGCCGAGCAGCTGGCGGGCGTCGGCTGGGAGATGCCGAAGCTGCTGGCCGCGATGGCCGAAGCCGAGGTGTTCTACTTCGACGCGATGGCGCAGATCCACCTGGACCGCTGGTCGGCGGGCCGGGTCGTGCTGGTCGGCGACGCCGGGTACTGCGCGTCGGCGCTGTCCGGCCAGGGCACGAGTCTCGCGCTCGCCGGCGCGTACGTCCTGGCGCAGGAGCTGGGCCGCGCCGGGCACGAGGAGGCGTTCGCGGCCTACGAACGTCGGATGCGGCCGTTCGTCGCGCTCAACCAGGCGCTGGCCACGGAGAACCCGACCGGCGGACCTTCGGAGGAGTCGCTGGCGCGGGCCAAGAACGCGCTCACGCTCGGCTGAGGAAGTCCACCAGGGCCGCCGACGTGCGGTCCGGCACCTCGAGGTGGGGGAAGTGCCCGACGCCCGGCCAGAACTCCGGCTCGGCGTGCGGGCCCGCCCAACGCGCGGACGACCTCGCCGTCTCGGGGAGGATGCAGGTGTCGTCGGCGCCGTGCAGCTGCAACGTCGGGGCGGCGATCCGACGGCCGACGGCGTCGGTGAACCGGCGGCCCTCACCGCGGAACTGCGCGCGGAACGCCCAGCGGTAGTACTCCAGCGCGCTGTGCGCGACGCCCGGCACGAGCATCGCCTGCCGGAACGCCGCCGTGCTCTCGGTGAAGTCCGAAGTGGACCGCCAGGAGTCGCCGGCCCACGCGTCGAAGAGGTCCTCGACGGCTTGGGCGTCTTCGCGGGTCAGCCACTTCTCGGGCGCCATCGGCATCTGGAAGCGGAACAGGTGCCCGGCCGCGCGGCCCTGGCCACGCCAGAGCGTGCGGGCGATCGACGACCGCAGCGCGAGCGGGTGGGCGCCGCCGATGGCCGTCACCGACGACACGAGCCGGGGGTGCAGCGCGGCGACCGTCCAGGCGAGCATGCCGCCCCACGCGTGTCCGACGAGGTGCGCGCGCCGGGCGCCGAGCGACTTGACCAGCCCGCCGATGTCCCCGGCGAGCGTCCACGCGTCGTAGCCACGCGGCGGCTTGTCCGAGTCGCCGTAGCCGCGCAGGTCGACGGCGACCGCGCGGTACCCGGCGTCGGCGAGCGCCTGCAGCTGGTGGTGCCAGGTCCACCAGAACTCGGCGAACCCGTGCAGCAGCACCACGACGGGACCCTCGCCGAGCTCGGCGATGTGCAGCCGGATGCCGTTGGCGGAGACGTCGCGGTGCGCCCACGATCCGTCGATGCGGACGATCGACGGATCGGGGGACGGGTGCAACGAACTCAGTCGCGCGTGGTGGTCAAGTCGGCTTCGGGCGCCTTCTGCGGCTTGAGCGCGGCGGCGGTCTCCTTGACGCTGGCGATGGTCCGCTCCGGTGCCTTGAACTTCTTCACCTTGCGGTAGCCGAGGAACCCGGCCACACCCGCGACCAGCAGCATCAGGAAGAACACGATGCCGAACGCGATCCAGCGGTAGCGCACCCACTCCGCCAGGCCTTCGGCCGCGAAGAAGAACAGGAAGAACGTGCTGTACAGGAAGACCGTCAGCGCGATCAAGAAGTAGATGGCGCCCTTGAGGCCCTTCTTCACCTCGCCGACCAGCTCGGACTTCGCCAGCTCCATCTCGGCCCTGACCAGGGTGGAGATGTGCTGGGTCGCGTCGCCGACCAGGCGGCCGAGGGACTGGTCGCCGGGGACGTCGGTGTCGGAGGACAGCGGGAGGTAAGGCACGGCCCCCACGCCGTCGGGGCCGGTGCGTTCGTGTTTGGGGCTGCTCACCGGGTCATCGTGCCATGACGCTCCTGCGCGGGCGCGGCGGACCGGGTGAGTGTCGGCGATCAATCCGCTTCTGCGTGGACCTTGCTCCGCCGCAGGAGCATCACCGCGGCCAGCAGGGACGCGATCCCGGACGCGATCAGCACCGCCGCCTTGGCCAGTTCGCTCGCCTCCGCGGGCAGCGCGAGGTCGGCGATCAGCAGGCTGACCGTGAAGCCCACGCCGCCGAGCAGCGACAACGCGCCGATGTCACGCCAGCCCATGCCGCGCGGCTTCTCGGCGAGCTTCAGCTTCACCGCCAGGAAGCTCGCGCCGAAGATCCCGACGACCTTGCCGCCGAGCAGCCCGGCGAGCACCGCGAGCGGCAACGCCGTCGTGAACACCTTGCCGAGCGAGTCGCCGCTGACCGAGATCCCGGCCGCGAACAGCGCGAAGAGCGGCACGGCGACGGCCGCCGACCACGGCTGCAGCCGGTGCTCCAGCCGCAACGCCGGCGCCTCGGCCTCACCGTCGTCGGCCCGGACGCGGGTGAGCAGGCCCAACGCGACGCCGGCGATCGTCGCGTGGATACCCGCCGAGTGCACCGCGACCCAGGTGACGAGCGCGAGCGGGACGTAGATCCACGCCGTCCGGACGCGCTTGTGCTGCAGGAAGGCGTAGAGCGCCAGGGCCACGACGGCGACGGCCACCGCGACCAGGTCGAAGCCGGTCGTGAAGAGCACGGCGATGACGATGATCGCGCCGAGGTCGTCCACCACGGCCAGCGACAGCAGGAACACCCGCGCGCTCGAGGGCAGGTTCGACGCCGTCAGCGCGAGGACGCCGAGCGCGAACGCGATGTCCGTCGCGACCGGGATCGCCCACGCCCGGTCGATCCCCGGCGTCCCCCAGCCGACGCTCAGCGCGACCAGCGCGGGCACGATCATCCCGCCGATCGCGGCGACGATCGGCAGCACGGCCTGCTTGAACCGCGACAGCTCGCCGATGACGAGCTCGCGCTTGAGCTCCAGCCCGGCGACGAAGAAGAAGATCGCGAGCAGGCCGTCCTTCGCCCAGTCGCCGATGGTGAGGTTCAGGTGGAGCAGCTCCGGGCCGAGCCGGAACTCGCGCAGCGCGTGGTAGCTGTCGCGCAGCGGGGAGTTGGCCCAGACCAGGGCGAGCGCCGTCGCGCCGAGCAGGATCATCCCGCCGGTGGTCTCGGTGCGCAGGTAACGCGCGAATTCGCTCAACGGGCGGGACACGGGCGGCTCCTGGGGTCGCTGATCACTGTTGCCGACCAGGCTTCCCGGCGCACCTTGACGGTATTTTAATGCCGCTCGTCACCGACCGTTATGGCGGGGACCACACCTCGTGCCGGTGGTGGGTCACACGGTGGCCTCATAACATGCGAACGGACAACGAAGTCCAGACAAAGGATGACTCAGTTGTGAGCACCTCCACCGAGGTCCAGCAGGACAAGAGGTTCTTCGGGCACCCACGAGGGCTGGCGAACCTCTTCGGCGTCGAGATGTGGGAGCGCTTCTCCTACTACGGGATGCTCGGCATCCTGCCGTTCTACCTGTACTACGCGATCGACCAGGGCGGTCTCGCGCTGCCCAAGGCGCCGGCGCTCGGCATCGTCGGCGCGTACGGCGGCCTGGTCTACCTCGCGACCGTGCTCGGGTCGTGGGTCGCGGACCGGCTGCTCGGCTCCGAACGGACGTTGTTCTTCAGCGCCGTGCTGATCATGGTCGGCCACATCAGCCTGGCCGTGATCCCGGGCGTCGCGGGCCTCGGTGTCGGCCTCGCCTGCGTCGCGGTCGGCAGCGGCGGGCTCAAGGCGAACGCCACCGGCATCGTCGGCACCCTCTACGCGCCGGACGACGAACGCCGTGACGCCGGCTTCACGATCTTCTACATGGGCATCAACCTCGGCGCGTTCGTCGGGCAGATCCTCACCGGCCTGGTCTGGGACCAGGCGGGCTTCCACTTCGGCTTCGGCCTGGCCGCGATCGGCATGGCGCTGGGCCTGGTCCAGTACACGCTGGGCCGGCGCAACCTGCCGGACAAGGCGAACGAGGTGCCGAACCCGCTGCCGTCGTCGAACCGCCTGCTGGTCGTCGCCGGTGTGGTCGTCGTCCTCGCGCTGATCGTCGTGCTGCTGCTCACCGGCGTCGTCCGGGCGGACAACCTCGCCGACGTCGTGCTCTGGGCGGTCGGCGGGATCTCGATCGTCTACTTCGCGGTGATCCTCTCGAGCCGCAAGATCGACGCCGACGAGCGCAGCCGGGTGTACTCGTTCATCCCGATGTTCATCGCCAGCGCCGCGTTCTTCTCGCTGTACCAGCAGATCTTCACGGTGCTCGCGACCTACGCCGACACCCGTCTCGACCGGCGGATCTTCGGCTGGGAGATGCCGATCCCGTGGGTCGGCTCGGTCGGCCCGGTGTTCGTCATCCTGTTCTCGCCGCTGTTCGCGCTGCTGTGGACGAAACTGGGGACGCGGCAGCCGTCGTCGCCGATCAAGTTCGTCATCAGCACGATCATCATGGGCGTCGCGTTCCTGCTGTTCCTGCCGTTCACCGGCACCGGCCAGAACGGCACCCCGCTGATCGCGATGGTCGGCGTGCTGGCCGTGTTCACCCTGGGCGAGCTGGGCCTGTCCCCGGTCGGGCTGGCGCTGGCCACGAAGCTGGCGCCGAACGCCTTCCGCACCCAGATGGTGGCGCTGAACTTCCTGTCGATCTCGTTCGGCACGGCGATGTCGGGCAAGCTCGCCGAGTTCTACTCACCCGAGCACGAAGGCGCGTACTTCGGCACGGTCGGCGGCGTCGCGATCGTCATCGGTGTCCTGCTGTTCGCGGCGTCGCCGTTCATCCGCCGGATGATGAAGGGCGTGCACTAACCGATCGTGACGCCGAACAGGACCCCGACGAAGTAGGTCACCACCATCGTGAGGGCGCCGACGCCGACGTTGCGGAGGATCGCCCGCCCCACGTGCGCGTCGCCGAGCCTCGCGCTGACCCACCCGGTCAGCGTGAGGCCGACGACGACCGCCGCCGCGCACGCCCACACCCGCAGCGAGACGCCGGTCCAGGCGATGGCCAGCAGCGGCAGCAGCGCGCCGACGGAGAACGCGATCAGCGACGCCCACGCCGCCTGCCACGGGCTGGTCAGGTTGCCCGGGTCGATGCCGAGCTCGGCTTCCGCGTGCGCCTGCAGCGCGTCCTTTTCGGTCAGTTCCCGGGCGACCTGCCGCGCCAGCTCGGGCGAGAGGCCCTTCTGCCGGTAGATGTCGGCGAGCTCGTGCTCCTCGGCCTCCGGCATGGTCGTGAGCTCTTGTTCTTCCAGCCGGATCAGGGCCTGCTCGGTGTCGCGCTGGGTGCTCACCGAGACGTACTCGCCGCCGGCCATGGAGAAGGCCCCGGCGACCAGCCCGGCGATCCCGGCGGTGAGGATCGTGGTGCGTTCGGCGGTCGCCCCGGCCACCCCGACGACGATGCCCGCGACGGACACGATCCCGTCGTTCGCCCCGAGAACCCCGGCCCGCAGCCAGTTCAGCTTCCCGCCGACACCTTCGTGCGGCTCGTGGGGATGCGTTTCGATCACCCGGCAAGTGAAACACGAAAGACGTTCCTGAGAGAGTCCTCAGTGGACTTCTCGCTCAGCGGGACATTCGGTCATGATGGGGGCATGGACGAGCAAGTGTGGCAGCCCCTGCTCACGGTCGAGGGCCTGCCGCTCCAGGGCGGCGAAGGCCGGTTCCGGCTGCTGGAGAGCGCGGACAGCGGCTTGGCGTACTTGATCCACTACCCGGCCGGGGTGTCCTCACCCGCTCATGCGCACGACCACGACTCGATCGTGTACGTCCTGTCGGGTCGCCTGCGGGGCGTGGTGGACGGGGTGGAGTCGGTCCTGGAGCCGGGGGACTCGGCGGTGCACCCTCGCGGGGTTCCGCACCAGGTGGAGGCCCTGACGGACTCGATGTGGGTGGAGTTCAAGTCCCCACTGCCGACCCGCCCCCCGATCGCCTGACCCCACGGGCCCAGCTCCCGCGCCGACCCCCTGATCACGCGAGTCGACCCTTCAGACACGCGAGCCGGCTCCTCGGGTGCCCTTCGGGCGTCGCGGCCGCCGCAAAACCGCGGAAAGGTCCGGAAAGCGGAAACGCCCGGCCCCGCCAATGCGGAACCGGGCGCTTCCTGGAGAGAAAGCTGAAACTCAGGCGTCCAGCTCGGCGAGGGCCTGCTTGGCCTTCTCGAGCTCGGCCTCCAGCGCGGCGACCTTCGCGACCTGCGCCTCGCGGGCCTGGTTGATCACCTCGTCGATCGGGCCGGACAGGTCGGCGTGCAGTTCCTTCGCCGCGCGCGACACCGCGGCGGCGGGGATCTCCAGGCCCTTCGCGACCCACTTCGAGCCGTTCTTCAGCTCGGCCTGCCACTCGCCATCGGCGGTGCCGGTGACGGTCAGGATCAGCTCGACCGTGCGGGTCTTCTTCGCCGTCGACGCGGTCGCCGCACCCTTCGGGCGGCCACGCTTGGGCTTCGGTGCCTCTTCGGCGGCGGGCTCAGCGGAAGCCGAGTCCTCCGAAGGAGCGGCAGCCTCCGAAGAAGCAGCGCCCTCCGAAGAGGTGGACGCGGACTCGGTGACGGTCGTCGCCTCGTCAGTGGCAACGGCGGGCGCCTCAGGGGTCGCCGAAGCCGTTTCCTCGTCGTGCGTCAGGACATCCACGGTCATCGTCGTGTCGTCTCCTTGCCCGGGAAGGGGGTGTGGTTCGCGGCACAGTGTAGAACATGCGTTCGAAGTGCGCCGCTCGGGGGGTTCATGAAAGAGCCCTCCCGGCGCGAAGCCGGAAGGGCTCTGTCACGAAGACGCTAGCTCACTCCTCGGACTTGCCCGTCTGCAGGCCCGACGAGATCAGATCCATCACCGTCGAGTCGGCCAGCGTGGTGACGTCGCCGACCTGCCGGTTCTCCGCGACGTCGCGCAGGAGACGGCGCATGATCTTGCCCGAGCGCGTCTTCGGCAGCTCCGGCACGACCATGATCTGCCGCGGCTTCGCGATCGGCCCGATCTCCTTCGCGACGTGGTTGCGCAGCGCCTGGATGGCCTCTTCGCCGCCGTCCACCGCGTTGCCGCGCAGGATGACGAACGCGACGATGCCCTGCCCGGTCGTCGGGTCGGTCGCGCCGACGACCGCCGCCTCGGCGACCGTCGGGTGCGAGACGAGCGCCGACTCGACCTCGGTCGTCGAGATGCGGTGGCCGGACACGTTCATCACGTCGTCGACGCGGCCGAGCAGCCAGATGTCGCCGTCGTTGTCGTACTTCGCGCCGTCGCCGGCGAAGTAGAAGCCCTGCTCCTTGAAGCGCGACCAGTACGTCTCCTCGTAGCGCTCGTTGTCGCCCCAGATGCCGCGCAGCATGGACGGCCACGGCTCGTCGAGCACCAGGTACCCGCCGCCGCCGGGCGGCACTTCGGCCGCCTGGTCGTCGACGACCTTCGCCGAGATGCCCGGCAGCGCCTTCTGCGCCGAGCCCGGCTTGGTCGAGGTGACGCCCGGCAGCGGCGAGATCATGATCGCGCCGGTTTCGGTCTGCCACCACGTGTCGACGATCGGCGCCTTGCCCGCGCCGATGTTCTCGCGGTACCAGATCCACGCCTCGGGGTTGATCGGCTCGCCGACCGAGCCCAGCACCCGCAGCGACGACAGGTCGTACTTCTCCGGGATTTCCGCGCCCCACTTCATGAACGTGCGGATCAGCGTCGGCGCGGTGTAGTAGATGGAGACCTTGTGCTTCTGGATGATCTCCCAGTGCCGGCCCTCGTGCGGGGTGTTCGGCGTGCCTTCGTAGACGACCTGCGTGACGCGGTTCGCGAGCGGGCCGTAGACGATGTAGCTGTGGCCGGTGATCCAGCCGATGTCCGCGGTGCACCAGTAGACGTCTTCGCCGGCCTTGTGGTCGAAGACGTTGTGGTGCGTGTACGCCGTCTGCGTCAGGTAGCCGCCGGAGGTGTGCAGGATGCCCTTCGGCTTCCCGGTGGTGCCGGAGGTGTAGAGGATGAACAGCGGGTGCTCGCTGTCGAACGCCTCGGGAGTGTGCTCTTCGGACTGTCCGCCGACGAGCTCGTGCCACCACAGGTCGCGGCCGTCGGTCCACGGGACGTCGCCCTCGAGCTGGTCGCCGGTGCGCTGCACGACGATGACCTTCTCGACGCTGTCGGCGCCTTCGAGCGCTTCGTCGACGTTGGCCTTCATCGGCGCGGCCTTGCCGCGGCGGAACTGACCGTCCGAGGTGATCACGATCTTCGCGGCGGCGTCGTCGACGCGGGCGCGCAGCGCGGTCGGGGAGAAGCCGCCGAAGACGACGCTGTGCAGCGCGCCGATCCGGGCGCACGCGAGCATCGCGAAGATGGCCTCGGGGATCATCTGCAGCTGGATCGCCACGACGTCGCCGGCGGTGACGCCGAGGGACAGGAGGGCGTTGGCGGCCCGGGAGACCTCGGTCTTCAGCTCGGCGTAGGTGATGTCCCGGGTGTCACCCGGCTCGCCGACCCAGTGGATCGCGACCTGCTCGCCGTGGCCGGACTCGACGTGCCGGTCGACGCAGTTGTACGCGACGTTCAGCTTGCCGCCGACGAACCACTTCGCGAAGGGCGCATTGGTCCAGTCCAGTACCGTGGTCCACTTCGTGTCCCACGTCAGCCGCTCCGCCTGCTTCGCCCAGAAGGCCTCGCGATCGGCGTCCGCCTCGGCGTAGAGCTCGGCCTGCGCGTTGGCCTGAGCAGCGAAATCGTCACTGGGCGGGAAAGTACGGCTCTCGGTGAGCAGGTTGTCCAGGGCTGGGGACTGCTCGGTCATGTTGCAAGGCCTCCTGTAGTGCGCCGATCACCGGCTAGCGGCACGCTAGCGACGTTAGTCCGCCTTGTAAAAGGTTGCACCCACGTTGCCCCGGGGTTTCACCGAGGCAGGCGAGCGCCGGTGACTAAGCGTTCAGTCAGCCGGGCTTTCGCGGCCGGCCACTCCGGCGCGAGCATCGAGTAGGTGACGGTGTCGCGCGACGACCCGTCCGGCCGGATCCGGTGCGCGCGCAGGACGCCTTCGCGAAGCGCGCCAAGTCGTTCGATGGCGCGTTGTGAGCGCAGGTTGCGGATGTCGGTCTCCCACGCGACCCGTTGCGCGTCAAGGGTTTCGAACGCGTGCGTGAGCAACAGCAGTTTCGACTCGGTGTTCAGCCCGGTGCGCTGCCAGTCCGCGCCGATCCAGGTGTGCCCGATCGAGAGGATCCGGTGCTGCGCCACGACCTGGTAGTACGACGTCGTCCCGGCGACCCGGCCGGAGGCGGCGTCGAGCTGCGCGAAGGGCCGCCGGGCGGGGTCGGCCAGCGCGTCCGAGATCATCCGTTCGGCGGCCGGGACGTCCAGCGGCTGCCGGACGCTGAGCCAGGCCCAGATGCCCGGGTCGGCGCCGGCCTCGAACAGGCCCTTGGCGTGGTCGGGCGTCAACGGCTCCAGGCGGACGTGCTCACCGGACAGGGTCGGCAGGGTGCTCCAGTCACTCACAGGACCACCGTAAGGCGGCCAGTGGCTGTTCGTGATAGCCAATTTCGGAGCATCTCCAGAGTCCACTTCGGCGTTGCCTATGCTCGGCCGACCACGACCGAAGGGCGAGAACGATGGCCGAAGAGCGGGAAGAGCTGAGCTGGGAGCTGTTCGGCACGGCGGCGCGTGAACTGGCTCACACCGTCGCCGACGACGGCTTCGCGCCCGACCTCATCCTGTCCATCGCCCGCGGTGGCCTGTTCGTCGCCGGCTCGCTCGGCTACGCGCTCGACGTGAAGAACCTGCACGTGATGAACGTCGAGTTCTACACCGGCGTCGACCAGCGCCTCGACCTGCCGGTGATGCTGCCGCCGGTGCCGAACGCCGTCGACCTCACGAGCAAGAAGGTGCTGATCGCCGACGACGTCGCCGACACCGGCGCCACCCTCAAGCTCGTCCGCGACTACTGCCTCGACCACGTCGCCGAGGTGCGCTCGGCCGTCGTCTACGAGAAGCCGCACTCCACCGTGAAGTGCGAGTACGTCTGGCGCCACACCGACAAGTGGATCAATTTCCCGTGGTCGGTGCTGCCGCCCGTGGTCAAGCGCGAAGGACAGGTTCTCGACGCATGAGCGACCCGCTGAAGCCCCTGCTCGACCTCGAAGGTGTGGCCGCGGCGGCGAAGTCCGCGCAGGACGCCGTGTTCGCGGTGCACCGCCTCCCGGCGAACCTGCGCGGGGGTGCGGCGACCGCGAGCGAAGCCTCGGTTCGCGCGGCGCGCGCGTCGGCCGGGATCGAAGGCGCCAACCCGGAACTGCCGGCCGACGGCGCGGTGGCCGACCCGGTGCTGGCGGGCGCGCTGCGCGTCGCCGAGACGTTGGAGACGCTGCTGCCGACGTGGCGCCGCGCGCCCCTGCAAGCGTTGGCCCGCATGCACGTTCTCGCCGCGGCGGACCTCGTCAGCGACCCGGATGCGTTGGGGCGCCCGCATTCCGGCGGCGGCCGGCTGGAGCTGCTGGCCCAGCTGGTGACCGGCGCGACGTCGGTGCCGGGTCCGGTCCTGGCGGCCGTCGTGCACGGGGAACTGCTGGCGCTCAAGCCTTTCGGCAGCGCGGACGGCGTCGTGGCGCGCGCCGCGGCGCGGCTGACGATGATCGCGACGGGCCTGGACCCGAAGGCGCTGAGCATCCCGGAGGTCGCGTTCTTCCGCCGGGTGCCGCGTTATCTCGAAGCCGCGGAAGGGTTCGCGAGCGGGACGTCGGACGGCGTCCGCGCGTGGCTGCTCTTCAACTGCGAAGCGTTCGAAGCCGGTGCGCGCGAAGCGAAGAGCATCTCGGACGCGGCCTCTTAGCTGAGCACGGCGTCCAGCAGGCCGGGAAACCGCGCCTGCAGGTCGTCACGCCGTAGTTCGACCCAGCGCCGGCGTCCGTCGACGAACGTCGTCGTCAACCCCGCTTCGCGCAGCACGCGCCAGTGGTGCGACAGCGTCGCCGCCGTGATGTCGACGTCGTACGCCTCGAGCGAGCAGCTTCGCGGCTCCGTCACCGTCGACAGCTCACGGATGACCTCCAGGCGCACCGGATCGGCGAGCGCCTGCAGCACCGTCACGATCTCGATCGCTTCACGCGCCGGTTGAGGCAGCGTCCTGGTCACCGTGATCTCCCAACAGTTGGATCGTTTGACAACGATCGAAGTGTAGCTCCATCATGACCGTATGACGATTCGACGATCATCTAATGATCGGCTGGGGATCCTGCTCGTCCTCGCGGTGGGCACGTTCACCGTCGGCACCGACGGGTTCGTGCTCAACGGCCTGCTGCCGGTCATCGCCGCCGACCTGCACGTGACGGAGTCCGTCGCGGGCCAGCTCACCACCGTCTTTGCACTGACGTACGCGGTCGCGTCGCCGCTCATCGCCGCGTTCACCGGCTCCTGGGACCGCCGCCTGCTGCTCGCAGGCGGCATGGCGCTGTTCACCGTCGGCATGGCCGGGCAGGCGCTCGGGACGTCGTTCGCGGTGGTCGCCGCGGCCCGGCTGCTCGCCGCCGTCGGCGCGGCCGCGTTCCAGTCGAACGCCTACGTCCTCGCCGGGGCGCTCTCGTCCGAACAACGCCGCGGGCGGGCCCTGTCGACGGTCGCCGCCGGGATGAGCGTGTCGATGGTGCTCGGCGTCCCGATCGGCGTGCTCGCCGGGAACTGGTTCGGCTGGCGCGCGGTGATGTGGGGGATTGGCGTGGTCGCGGTCGTCGTCGCGGCCCTGATCCCGCTCATCCCCGAGGTCCGCGTGCCCGCGGCCGGGCTGCGCGAGCGCCTCGCCGTCGTCGCCCGGCCGGCGGTCGCCCGCGTCCTGGTGGTGACGGTCTTCGGCACGCTCGCCGCGTTCACCGTGTTCGTCTACCTGCCGGTGCTGGTCGCGCCGGTCGCGAGCGGCGCCGTCCTGTCGTGGGTGCTGGTCGGGTTCGGGCTCGGCCAGCTCGCCGGGACGACGTTCACCGGCCGCGCCACCGACCGTCTCGGCCCGGCCCGGGTCCTCGCGTTTTCGCTGGCGGGCACGGCGGTCGTGCTCGCGGTCGTGGACGTCGCCGTGCTGTCCCTGCCAGGAGCGCTGCTGTTCGCGGTGCTCGCCGGGGCCTTCGGCGGGCTGCTGATGGTGCCGCAGCAGCACCGGCTGTTCACGATCGCGCCGGACGTCCCGACCGTCGCATTGGGCGTGAACGGCTCGGCGATCTACGTCGGCGGCGCGCTCGGTTCGGTGCTCGGCGGCGTTGTCCTCGCCGACGCGGGCCCGGGATGGGTGGGGCCGGCCGGCGCGCTCGCCGCCCTGGCCGCTCTCGCGCTGGGCGTCAACCCAGCTTCGCGGACCACTTCTCCTCGATCCGCCCGAACCGCCACACCGCCAGTGCGATCACCCAGGTGAGCACGAACAACCCGACGATCGCGAACCCGACGTAGTCCAGGTCGACCGAGGCGATCGCGGCCAGCGGCCCGGACGTGATGTCGAGCTTCTCGGCGAGGATCGACACCAGCTCGATCGTGCCGATCAGCAGTGCGACGGCGACCGACAACGCCGTCACCGTGAGGTTGTAGAAGATCTTGCGCACCGGCTTCGCGAACGCCCAGCCGTAGGCGAAGTTCATGAAGCAGCCGTCCACGGTGTCGAACAGGCTCATCCCCGCGGCGAACAGGATCGGCAGCACGAGGATCGCGTACCAGGGCAGGGCGAACGTCGCGGCGCCCGCGGCCAGCACCAGCAGGCCGATCTCCGTCGCGGTGTCGAAGCCCAGCCCGAAGAGCAGGCCGACCGGGTAGATGTGCCACGGCTTGCGCACGGCCTTCGTCGCCCCGCGCAGCAGCCGGTTCATCAGGCCCCGGTTGTCCAGCTGGTGCTCCAGTGCGGCTTCGTCGAACTCGCCGCGGCGCATCCCCTTGAACACCCGCAGGATCCCGACGAGCACCACGAGGTTGAGGATCGCGATCACGTACAGGAACACGCCGGACACCGACGTCCCGATGAGGCCGGTGGTCCGGTGCAGCGTCGAGGAGTCGTCCTCGACCTGCCCGGCCAGGGCGCGGACGCCGAGGGAGAGCAGGAGGCACAGCACGAAGACGATCGTCGAGTGCCCGAGGGAGAACCAGAAGCCGACCGACAGCGGCCGCTGGCCGTCGGCCATCAGCTTGCGGGTGGTGTTGTCGATCGCGGCGATGTGATCGGCGTCGAAGGCGTGCCGCATGCCGAGCGTGAACGCCGTGACGCCCAGCCCGATCCCGAACACGCCGGAGGTGCCCAACGCGTAGTGCTGGGGTGCGACGAAAACCGCCAGCACCACCCAGCCCACGACGTTCAGCAGCAGGATGAACCCGGCCATCCCGCCCACGGAGACCCATTCACGGCGTGAAAGCCGCGAACCGGTCGCTTCGAGCACGCCCATCGTCGCCACCTGCCTTCCCTCTCATCTGAGAGGTTAGACAGGTGAACAGTTGATGGGCAATCAATCTGTGACAGCCGAGGCTTCGCCTCGGGCCGGGGGCTCCGCCACCCGGAACCCCCTAACGGCGTGTTAGCTGGCGCGCGCCCGCACCAAGTCAAGAGCCTTGCGAACGTGTCCGCCGGACGTGTGGAGCGCCTTCGCCGCGCTCGTGACGTCCGCCCCGGACAGCAGGTGCACCAGCGCCACCTTGAGGTCGCCCCCGGCCTCGGTGAGCGCGTCGGAGCAGTCCGCCATCGTCATGCCGGTGGCTTCCTGCAGGATGCGGATGGTCCGGCCGCGCAGCTTCGCGTTGGTGGCCCGCATGCTGACCATCAGGTTGGAGTAGGTCCGGCCGAGCTTGATCATCGTCGCCGTCGAGAACGACGTGAGGATCATCTTCTGCGCCGTGCCCGCCTTCATCCGGGTCGAGCCGGCGATCGCCTCCGGCCCGGTGTCGACGGCGATGAGCACGTCGACGCCCGGCGGCTTGGCGGCCTTCGCGTTGCCCGACACCAGCCCGGTGCGGGCCCCCTGACGCGACGCCGCGAGCAGCGCGCCCAAGACGTACGGCGTCCTGCCCGACGCCGTCAGCCCCAGCACGAAGTCGCCCGGCTGGACCATGGCGGCCATCTCGGCCGCGCCCGCCCCGTCGTCGTCCTCCGCGTTTTCGACGGCCTGGCGCAGGGCGCGCTCGCCGCCGGCGTGGTGCGCGATGAACCAGTCACCCGGCACGTTGAACGTCGGCACCAGCTCGGCCGCGTCCAGCGTGGCGAGACGACCCGAGGTCCCCGCGCCGACGTAGTGCACCCGGCCGCCGGCCCGCAGTGCCTCCACCGCGTAGTCCACCGCCCGTGCCACCTGCGGCAGCACCGCGGCGACCGCGCCGGCGACCGTGCGGTCCTCGGCGTTGATCGCGCTCAGGATCCCCGCGGTGGACATCAGGTCGATGTCCGTGGTGCGGGGGTTGCGGGTCTCGGTCGGCGAATCGACGTGCACCGCCTGCGTGGGGACGGTCATCATGCGCCTCACATTTTCTCCGGTCATTACTTGCCGGTTTCCCGAGGACGGCGACGACCGTCCGGCCTGACACCCAGGCGGTGCGAGCCGACCGCGTCCCTGGTGGCGTCCAGGGCGTTGACCGACGCGTCCATGTGCCGCTGCGCGACGCCGATGAACAGGCAGTCGATGACGGTGAGCTGGGCGATGCGGCTCGCCGTGGCCCCCGAACGGAAGGTGGTTTCCCGGGCGGCCGTCGTCAGGACGTAGTCGGCGACCTCGGTGATCGGGGAGCGCGGGAAGTTCGTCACGGCGATGGTGATCGCGCCGTGCTCCCGGGCCACCCGCAGCGCCTCGACGGTGTCGGTGGTCGCGCCGGTGTGCGAGACGCCGATCGCGACGTCACCGGGGCTCAGCACCGCGGCCGAGGTGAGCATGATGTGCGTGTCCGACCACGCGAAGCACACGCGGCCGATGCGGTGCAGCTTCTGCTGCAGGTCCGCGGCGACGAACGCGCTGGCGCCCACGCCGTAGACGTCGGAGCGGCCGGCGTTGGCGACGACCTCGATGACGCGCTGCATCGTGGCGACGTCGAGCTGCTCGGCCGTCTCTTCGACGGCGCGCGCGTCGGCGAAGCTGACCTTGCTGATCACGGCGGCCAGGTCGTCGTCCGGGCCGATCTCGCCGCCGAGGTTGCGCGAGCTGCGCGCCTCGGTGCGGGCGGTGTCCGCGGCCAGCGCGATGCGCAGCTGCGGGTAGCCGCCGACGCCGACGGCCTTGCAGAACCGCGTCACCGTCGTCTCGCTCGTGTTGGCGGCCAAGGCCACCTCGGTGATGCTGCGTCTCGCGACGTGCGCGGGATCCTCCAGCACCACCTTGGCCACGCGCTGCTCGGCGCGGGCCAGTCCGGGGAGCAGCGACCGGATCCGCACCAGCGGGCTGGCGTCGGCGTCCCGCACGGCCGTCTGGACCGGTACGGCTTCGGACGGTGCCGTTCCGACTACGGATTCGGTATCAGTCACCGTCGGAAAGTTACTAACCGTTGGCATTTGCGACAAGGTTACCCACACCCTTCGGTACGATCGCAACCCGTCCGTGTCTGCGGATCTCGATTTGCGATTAATCGTTGACCAGAAAGTCGCCAACAGGGTCGACCTTGTTAACGAGGTCAAGCTAACGACTTGGCAACTTAGTGTCGCGACGCAAACGGCTTGGTACCGCTCAGCGGTACACGGATGTCGGCGTTGGGCGACCGAACGGTCACCGTGCGCTCAACTGGAAACCTTCAGCGGTGAAAGCAGACGATTCTCGCTCACCGTCGAGGAGTGCTCGGCCGCGTTCGGTGACTTTCACACCGTCGACCGAAACTCCGCGGCCCGTGTAGTTCGGATCGGTGCCGTAACGCCACCTGAGGCTGATCCCGGCGGCCTGGGGCAGCTTGGCCGTCACCTTCCACCAGGCACGGTGCCCGTGCCCGGAGAGCGACGTCACGTCTCCGGACGGTGCACCCGGCCCGGATACCGATAGCGCGATCGGTTGCCAGTTCACCCCGTCGGTGCTGGTCTGCAGCTGAAGTGGATCGGTGCTCCCCTCGGTGTCCACGAAGGCGTAGAAGGACACGCGAGCTTGATCACTTTGCGTAGTAATGGGGCGGGTACTCAGCGTGGCAACGGCGTTGTTACCCAGCGTGCTCGTCCAGGCGTCCTTCCCGGCGGCCGGCTTGACGGCCATCGCGCGCGCGAGCGACGTCGCCCACACCTGGCGGGCGGTGTTGATCGAGCCCCAGTTGCGGCTCGGGTGCACCCGGTTCGTCAGCAAGATCGCGAACGAGCGCGACTCCGGGTCGATGACCAGCGTCGTTCCGGTGAAACCGGTGTGCCCGGCGGTGACCGGCGAGGCCAGCGCACCCATGTACCAGGGCTGGTCGAGCTCGAAGCCGAGGCCGTGCGAGTCGTCCGGGAACTGCTGGTTGTAGTTGGTGAGCATCAGACGCACGGTGTCCGGGCGCAGGACCCGGTGCCCGCGGTAACTGCCGCCGTTGAGGATCGTCTGGGCCAGCACGGCCATGTCGCCCGCCGTGCTGAACACCCCGGCGTGCCCGGCGACGCCGCCGAGCGACCACGCGTTCTCGTCGTGCACGCTGCCGCGCACCATCCCGCGGGGCGGGTTCGCCTCGAACTCCGTCGCGGCGATCCGGTTCAGCTTCGACGCGGGCGGGTTGTACCCCGTGTCGGCCATGCCCAGCGGCCCGGTGATCCGGTCGTGCACCACCTTGTCCAGCGGCTGCCCGGTCAGCTTCTCGACGATGAAGCCGAGGGTGAGCAGGTTGATGTCGGAGTAGAGGTACGTCGTGCCCGGCTTGTTCTTCAACGGGCTGTCGAGCACGGCCTGCCGGCGCGACGGGATGTCCGGGTAGCCGGCCCACAGCGAGGGGATCGGGTCGGCGTCGAACCCGGAGACGTGCGTGAGCAGCATCTTGATCGTGATCGCGGCCTTGTCGCCGGTCGCGAACTCCGGGAAGAAGCGGGACACCGGGGTGTCGACGGTCAGCCGCCCGCGTTCGATGAGCTGCAGCACGGCGATCGAGGTGAACAGCTTCGAGATCGACGCCATGTCGAAGATGGTGTCGTTCCGCATCGGGACCTGCTGGTCGGCGGGCAGTTCGGTGCCCGCGGCGTCGGCGTACCGCACTGCGCCGCCGACCGCGTACCGGTCGACGACCACGCCGTCGTGGGCCAGCAGCCCGACCGCGCCGGAGAAGTGCGGGTGCCCGGTGGCGTCCGGCTTCGTCCAGCTCGCCAGGAAGTCCTCGGCGGACTTGATCGGCGCGGGATCGAGGTTGACGTCCTTCGGGGGCCCGTCGCGCAGGGTCGTCCACGAAGGCGCGAAGCCCTGCTGCGGCCGGTCGAAGCGGCCGGCATCGGGGTCATGGCGCCCGGCGGGGGTGGTGATGGCACTGGCTCCCGAGGTCAACGTGGTCAGCGCGACCAGCACTCCGGCGGCCGCGGCGAGGACCTTCCTAGCACGCACGACTCTTCCTCTCAGCGGTAGAGCAGGTGGCGACGGCGGGTGTGGTCGAACGCGGCGAGCTCGGCCCGCCAGGCCCCGGTGACCTCGTCGACGCCCGCACCGGCGTCGACCATGGTCCGGAGCCGGTCGGACCCGGAGAGCTTGTCGATGTAGTTGTCGGGGCGCCAGGCGAACTTGTCCGGGTGCAGCGCCTTCGCCGTGACGAGCATGGCGACCGCGGTCCGGATCGCGTCGAAGGCCCGCGGATCGCTGACGCTCACCTGGACGCCGCCGCAGGTCTCGTTGACGAACTTGTTGAACGTCGGCACGAAGTAGATCTCCCGGAACTTCGCGCCGGGCAGGTGGAGCTCCTCGAGCTTCTCCCGCCAGCGCCAGTCGAGCCCGGGCGCGCCGATGATCTCGAACGGCCGCGTCGTCCCGCGGCCCTCGGAGAACACCGTGCCTTCGAACATGCCGGTGCCGGGGTAGACGAGCGCCGTGTCCGGCGTCGGCACGTTCGGGCTCGGCAGCACCCAGTTCAGCCCGGTCTGCGCGAACTGGACGTCACGCTGCCAACCGCGTACCTGGATGACTTCCAGCTTCGCGAGCTTCACGCCTTCGCCCGGCAGGAACTCTTCGGCGAAGAAGCGCGCGAGCTCGCCGACGGTCATGCCGTGCTGCTGGGCGATCGGCTTCTTCCCGATCCCGGAGGCGAACTTCGGGTCGAGCACCGGCCCGGCGAGCCGGCCGCCGATGGGGTTCGGGCGGTCGAGCACGACGAAGGCCGCGCCGACCTTCGCGGCCGCCACCATCGCCGTGTAGAGCGACCAGATGTAGGTGTAGAAACGCGCGCCGACGTCCGCGATGTCGAACACGACGGTGTCGACGCCCGCCTTGGTGAACAGCGAAGCGAGCTTCGTCGCGTCGGCGCCGTACGCGTCGTACACGGGCACGCCGGTCCGCGGGTCCGTGTAGTCGCCCTCGGAGCCGCCGGCCTGCGCGCTGCCGCGGAAGCCGTGCTCGGGCCCGAAGGCCGCGACCGGCTTGACGCCGGCCGCGACCATCGAGTCGACGATGTGGTCCCCGTTCAGCAGGACCCCGGTCGGGTTCGACAGCACGCCGAGCTTGCGGCCCTTGAAGGCCTGCCAGCCCTGGCCGGCCAGCTGCTCCGCGCCGGTCAGCACCCTTCCGTGGGTCTGCGTCTGTCCGGGTTGTTCCGACTGCGCCCGGGCCGAACCACCGGCCAGGACCGGGACCGCGAGGGCGCCCGCGCTCGCGCCGAGGAAGTGACGCCGGTTCAGGTTCACCAGGTGAGCCCGTGGCCGAACGGGTACTTCACGGTCTGCAGGTCGGCGCCCGCCGGGATGTCGACCGGCAGCTTCCCGACCGGCTTCGTCTCGCCGAGGATGACCTTGGTCAGCGCCTCCAGCGTCGGGTTGATGTAGCCGTAGGTCGCCAGCCAGGTCGGCACGGCGTTCGCGTAACCCGCGTCGTACGGGATCTGCGCGGCGACCGCGACGACCGGTTTGCCCGTGTTCTGCAGGGCTTGGAGGAGCTTGGTCTGCAGCGGGAAGCCGCCGATGTTGTTGGTCAGCACGACCACGAGGTCGACGTTCTTGGCGCTCGCCGCGGCCTGCGCGATCTGGGCGTCGGTCGGGGCCTGCCCGGTCTGGTACGCCGTCGCCGCCGTGCCGTGCGCGGTGAGCTTCTGGGCGAGCGTCGCCGTCGTGGCGACGCCCCAGCCGGTCACGAGCGCCGTCGCGGGCTTCTGCTTGAGCGGCAGGACGCCGGCGTCGTTCGCGATGGCCGTGATGCCGCGGTCGGCGATGTCCTGCGCGGTCTTGAGGTTGGCCGGCGTGCCGACGGTCTTCATCACCCGGTTCGCGTCGACGAACGGCGAGAACAGGATGCCGCGCTTGAACTTCAGCTTCAGCACGCGCAGCACGCTCTGGTCGATCCGCTGCATCGACAGGTCGCCGGTCTTCACGGCGTTGAGCACCGCGTTGATCGCGACGTCCAGGTGCACCGGCATGAGCAGCTGGTCGATGCCCGCCTTCAGCGCGAGCGCCGGGATCTCGGCGTCGCTGTGCATTTCCCGCACACCCTGCATTTCCAGTGAGTCGGTGATGACCACGCCGTTGTAACCGAGTTCCTTGCGCAGTTTGCCGGTGATGATCGGCTGCGACAGCGTCGCCGGCTCGAGCGACGGGTCGAGGCTCGGGAACTGGATGTGCGCGCTCATGATCGAGTCGATGCCCGCCGCGATCGCGGCCTTGAACGGCGGCACGTCGATGGCGCGCCACTGCTGCTCGGTGCGGTCGATCCGGGGCAGGCCGGTGTGGCTGTCGGTGGCGGCGTCACCGTGGCCGGGGAAGTGCTTGGCCGTCGCGGAGACGGTCTTCGTCGGGAAGTCCGAGTTCTGGTAGCCCTTCACCTCGGCCGTGACGAACTGGCTCGCGAGGCCGGGCTGCCCGGCGAAGGAGCGGACGCCGATGACCGGGTTCGCCGGGTTCGAGTTGACGTCCGAATCGGGCGCGAAGTCCTGGTTGATGCCGACCGCGCGCAGCTCGTGCCCGAGGACCGTCGCGGCCTTCGTCGCCCGGCCGGTGTCACGCCCGGCCGAGACGGCCATCGAGTTCGGGAACTCCGTGGCGGGCGCGCCCATCCGGGTGACCGTGCCACCCTCCTGGTCGGCGCCGACCTGCAGCGGGATGTGCGCCCCGCTCGAGACGGCGGCCTTCTGGAGGCCGTTGGACAGCTTCGCGACCTGGACGGGGTCGTCGAAGTTGTCGCGGCTGTCGTTGTTGAAGTAGATGACGCCGCCCAGGTGGTACTTCTGGACCACCTGCGCCGGGGTGTCGACGCCGAAGTCGGTCTGGTTCTTCGGGTTGACCTCGTCCGCGGACTTGCCGTTTACCCAGGTGACGAACAGCTGCCCGACCTTCTGCTCGAGCGTCAGCCCCCGAAGCGCCTGCGTCGCCGCGGCGTCGGCCTGCGCGTCCGCGCTCACCGCCGGTGCGCTGGCCGCGGTCGCGACACCCACACCGGTGAGGGCGAGCAGCCCCGCGACGGGCAGCGCGAACGCATGGAACCTCCGATTTCGGGTCGTCACGACCAGCCTCCCAGAAAGTTGCGGGCGCCCGGTGTGACGTGAGAAGTCCACTCAGAGGCGCCAATATCGGGAAGCTACTCACCGAATCCTTCGATGTCCATCGACCGACCGCAGCAACGGTCGAGTTCGTACCCGGATCGGTAGGAAATTCGCCGTTCGCAAGATGCGGCTCACCCGAACGGACTGGTGGGAGGGGTGACCCGAACGGCCCAGCCTCGCCTCGCACGGCGTCGTTCCGTCGCCGGCGGCTCGGCTCCTGTGCGCCAGGGGCGCGCGTCGACGGCTCCTCCGAGTGGCCGATACCGCGCGCTCGGGCTACCCATATGACGAGGCGGCGCCCGTGGCCGAAGGCCAACGGGCGCCGCCTGCAAAGCGCGAACATCTCGGGCGACCAAGCGTGCAACTCTGGTCGTACCTACATGGACTCGGCGTGTGGCGTCCCACTACGCAGTCCCTAGACGACGAGCCTCCCGCGGCGCGCTGCGCGTGGGTTCCCGGAGTCCGCGCACGGAGATTCGCCGGGGTGGAACAGGCTTCTCTTCTACCTGTTCCCTGGCCGACCGAACGTCCGCACCTTCTTTCTACGCCGTGAGCCCGGTCACTTCAAGTGCGCGGATGGGTGCACCGGTACAGAGGCTGGATCGGGTGACACGAGCACCCTCAGCGACGGACAATTCGGGGCTGGGCCAAGCAAAGCGGACGCTGTACGGCCGTATGGGTGGCCCGGCCGCCGTTACCGGGTCCGGCGGCGCCGGCTGAGGCCGTACCAGGTCGCCCCGGCGGCCATCGCCCCGACGCCGAGGGCCACCATGCCGGCCGACCGGGTCGGGATCCGGCTGCGCAGCGACATGGGCCGGTCGAACGCCAGGATCGGCCAGCCGCGGTCGAGCGCCTCCCGCCGCAGCAGCTTGTCCGGGTTGACCGCGTGCGGGTGCCCGACGACCTCGAGGAGCGGGATGTCGGTGCTCGAATCGGTGTAGGCGAAACACTCGGCGAGGTCGTAGCCGTGGGTCGCGGCGAGCTGCTTCGCGGCGACGGCTTTGTTGGCGCCGTAGCAATAGAAGTCGACTTCGCCGGAGTAGCGGCCGTCGACGATCTGCATCCGCGTCGCCACGCTCCGGGTCGCCCCGAGCATTTCCGCGACGGGCGCGACGACCTCTTCGCCGGTCGCCGAGAGCACGATGACGTCGTGGCCGTCTTCGCGGTGCTGCGCGATCAGCTCCGTCGCCTCCGCGTACACGAGCGGGTCGACGACGTCGTGCAGGGTTTCCCGCACGATCGCCGAAACCTGCGCGACGTCCCAGCCGGTGCACAGCGCGGAGACCTCCGCGCGCATCCGCTCGGTCTTGTTCTCGTCCGCGCCGGCGAGTGAGAACACCAGCTGCGCGTAGGCGCTGCGCAACGCGGCGCGACGGTTGATCAGTCCCTCCTTCAGCAATGGTTTGCTGAACGCCAGCGCGCTCGAGGAAGCGATGATCGTCTTGTCCAGGTCGAAGAACGCGGCCACCGCGTGCTCCGGGCCCGGCTTCCGGATGCGCGTCGGCGCGCTGATCGGTTCGGCCACGTGTCCAGGATAAGAGCTTGATCGCGACGCGTCCCGTTGATCCACCACAAGCGCGTCGTGTCGCCGGAAAATCCATGACAGGAAGGGACTTTCGACGCGCGATGCCGTTACCGAACTGTGTGCCTCGCCCGCTGGGCTCCCGGGCGTCCGGCGGAGTTACAGTGAGGGAGCCCGGTGTCCAACCGGGCCGGTTCAGTCCGACCCCCCGGGGCTGAACCCTTGGCGGCCCCCGTCCCTCCCCCCTGGCGGGGGCCGCCTTCTTAACCTCCCGCTCGCCTTTCGCGAGCCCGGGTTCCGAATCGCCGGACGGTTCTGTCGCGCCATTCGCCTTTCCGGAAATCTTTTCCCGTCGGGTCTATGGCGACGCGGGTGCCGCCGCGATCTTGCCACGCCCCACCGACAGAACCGGCGCGCGAGCCGTTCCCCGGCGGCAGTTGTCCACATCCCCCCGGTTGTCCACAGCCCGGCCCCCGACCCGTTGTGCCCCCAAGCCCCCCGCCGCGACGGTGGAACCGGGCCATCCGAGGCCCGCACCGACGACGGGGGAGGAACACATGGCGGGGGAACGACCGCTCGTGGTCGCCACGGACGAAACCGTGCTCGACGAGATTCTGCGCGTGGCCGCGGTGGCGGGCTGCGAGCTCGACCGCGCCCCGGACCTGACCGCGGCCGGCGGGCAGTGGGCCCGGGCACCGCTGGTGGTCCTCGACGAGGAAACGGCGTTGCGGCCACCCTCGCTGCCCCGGCGTGGCGGGATCCTCCTGGTCTGCAAGGGCACCCCGGAGCCGAGGACGTGGGAGCACGCGTTCCGCGTCGGCGTCGAGCGCGTGATCTCGTTGCCGGAGGAGGAGACCGAGCTCGCGGGGGCGTTCGCGGACGTCGTCGAGACGCCGGCCGAGCAGGCCGGGCTGGTGCTCGGTGTGGTCGGCGGCCGCGGCGGCGCGGGCGCGTCCGTCTTCGCCGCGACCCTCGCGCTGGCGGCCGACCGCGACCCCGGCGGCGCGCTGCTCGTGGACTGCGATCCGCTGGGCGGCGGTCTGGATCTGTTGCTCGGCCTGGAGAAGACGCCCGGCCCGCGCTGGTCCGAGGTCCGGCTGAGCGGCCGGGTGTCGGTACCGGCGCTGGCCGCCGCGCTGCCCCAGCGCCGTCATCGAGGCGGCAGCCTCCCGGTGCTGGCGTGCGGCCGGGAAGGTGAGGGCCCGGGGGTGGAGTCGCTGTCGGCGGTCCTCACTGCGGGCCGCCGCGCGGGCCGCACGGTGGTCTGCGACCTCCCGCGCACCTTGGGTGACGCGGCGTTGGAAGCGGTCACGGTGGCCGACCTGGTGGTGCTCGTGGTCCCGGTGGAGTTCCGCGCGTGCATGGCGGCGAAGCAGGTGCTGCGCGGGCTGTCGGAGCTGACGGCCCGCCTGGGGGTGGTCGCGTGTGGACGGTCCCGCTCCGGAGTCTCACCCGCCCAGACGGCCGGCCTCCTCGGGCCACCCCTGCTGGCCTCGATGCCCTTGGAACGAGGCCTGCCGGCGGCCGTGGAGCGCGGCGAGTTCCCGGCCAAGCAGACCGGGCCCTTGTCCACAGCGGCAGCGGACGTCCTGTCGGTGGCCCGCCGCGAAGCCCGGGCGGCGACCCGATGACGTCAGGTCTGCCGACATCCCCGACCCGAGTGGGTGACCTCCTGCTCCCGACGATCCTGACCCTGGCCGGCCGCAACACAGCGAGCGTGAAGCAGTTCCTGGAGCTGTTCCCACCCCGCAGCTCCCCGCCCCGGCCGCCCTCCCAGCCCAAGGCGGTGCACCCATGACGACCGACTTCGTGGACCGCGTCCGCAACCGCCTCGCCGGCGACCGCCGCCAAGCCGACCCGGTCGCCGTCGCGACCGCGGTCCGTGCCGAAGCGGGCGGCGCCCTCGGCCACGACGCCGTGCTCGACGCCGTCCGCCAGGCCCGCGACGAGTTCGTCGGTGCCGGCCCGCTGGCCCCGCTCCTCGACGACCCGGCGACCACCGACGTCCTCGTCACCGGCCCGGACGAGGTCTGGACGGACGGCCCGCACGGCCTCACCCGCACCGGAATCCGCTTCGAAGGCGAGGAATCCGTCCGCCGCCTGGCCCAGCGCCTCGCGCTGGCGGCCGGCCGCCGCCTCGACGACGCACAGCCCTATGTGGACGGCTGGCTCCCCGGATCCGGCCCGCACGGGCGCATCCGCGTGCACGCCGTCCTCCCGCCGGTCGCGGCCAACGGCACCTGCCTGTCCCTGCGCGTCCTCCGCCCGGCCACGCACGACCTCGCCGCACTGCAAGAGCTCGGCGCGTTCGACGCGAGCGGCGCGAAACTGCTGGAGCACGTCGTGGCGCGGCGAATGGCGTTCCTCGTCACCGGCGGCACCGGCGCGGGCAAGACCACCCTGCTGGCCGCGCTCCTCGGCGCCGTCGACCCGGGCGAGCGGATCGTCTGCGTCGAGGACGCCGGTGAGCTGCAGCCCGCGCACCCGCAGTTCGTCGGCCTCGTCGCCCGGCCGGCCAACGTGGAGGGTGCGGGCGCGGTCGGCCTGCCCGAGCTGGTGCGCCAGGCCTTGCGCATGCGCCCCGACCGGCTGGTCGTCGGCGAGGTCCGCGGCGCCGAGGTCGGCGCCCTGCTCACCGCCCTGAACACCGGCCACGACGGCGGCGCCTGCACGCTCCACGCCAACTCCCCGGCCGAGGTGCCCGCCCGCATCGAGGCGCTGGCCGCACTCGGCGGGCTGGGCCGTGACGCCGTGCACAGCCAGCTCGTCGCGGCGGTCCGCGTCGTGCTCCACATGCGACGCGAGCCAGGCGGCCGACGCCGTCTCGCCGAAGTCGGCGTGCTCCGCGGCGAGCACGGCCGCGCGCGGGTGGTGCCGGTGTGGCGCGCGGGCCGCTGGACGGTCGACCGCCACCTCTTCGTGACGACGGGATCCCTCACGTGCTGACTTTGCTTGCTGGACAACGTTTCCCGCACCGTCGAAGGAGAGACCGATGATCACCGCGTGGCTCCCGCTGTGCGTCGGCGCGGCCCTGGCGTGCTGGCCCGCGGCGCCGGACCGGCTGCAGGCCGTGGTGGAACAGCCGGCGCCGAAGTCCCGCAGCCGGCTGCCCGAGCTGTGGCCGGTCGTCCGCTGGCTGCTCCCCGCCGCGCTGGCGGGTCTGCTCGCCGGAGTCGGCGGCGCTGTCGCCGTCGGAGTGCTGACGCTGGCGTGGCGCCAGGAATGGCAGGCCCACCGCCGCGCGAACCGGGACCTCGCGATGGCCGCGCACACGGCGACCGCGTTGCGGACGATGGTCGCCGAGCTGCGCGCCGGAGCCCACCCGGTGACCGCGGCGGAGGCCGCCGCCGAAGTCGTCCCCGCGGTTTCGGCGGACTTGCGAGCCTTGGCGGCCGCGGCCCGTCTGGACGGCGAGCTGCGAGCACCGGCCATCCCGGAGCTGGCCACGGCGTGGACGTTGGGCAGGCGTTACGGCCTGCCGATGGCCGACGTCCTGGACGCCGCCCGCCGCGACGCCGAAGCCGCGCTGGCGTACGCCCGCCGGATGCGCGCGAAACTGGCCGGCCCGCAATCGAGCGCGGCGGTGCTCACCGGCCTCCCGGTGCTGTGCGTGCTCCTCGGGCAGGCGATGGGCGCGTCACCGCTGTCGGTGTTGATCGAAAGCACGCCAGGGCAGCTCCTCCTGGTCCTGGGCAGCGTCCTGCTCTGGGCGGGAACGGCCTGGTGCCGCGCCCTGACCGGCCGAGTACGGCTCCGATGAACGCGGCGGCACTCCTGCTGTTCGCCGGCGCGGTCGTCACCTGGCCGACCGACGCCGTCGCGGTCCGGCGGTTCGCTTGGCTGCGGGTCGCCCGAGCACCCGAGCCCGTTCGCGAGTGGCCGGGCGCAGTCCCGCACATCGCGACGACCTTGGGCGGCGTCTCGCTGGCCGTACTCGTCGGCGGCCTGGCCGGGATCGTCGTGGGTGCGCTCGTGACCGCCGCCGGCTGGTGGGCGATCGGCCGTTCCCGGCGACCGCGCGCACCCGCGGCCGACATCGCCACCAGACTCCGGCTAGCGGGCACGCTCGACCTCCTCGCGGCTTGCCTGCGAGCGGGCCTCCCGGTCCCGACGGCGCTCGACGCGGTCTCCGGTGCCGCACCCACCGAGGCAGCCAAGGCGTTGCGATCAGCCGCGGCCTTGCTCGCCCTCGGCTCGGAGCCAGGCGAAGCCTGGGCACCGGTGCAGGCGCTCCCGGGCCTCGATGAACTGGCGATCGCGGCGATCCGCACGTCCCGCTCGGGCGCGGCGTTCGCCACGGCCGCCGCCGACCTCGCCGAGCGGTTCCGCGAGGAACTGGCCACCGAGGCCGAGGAACGCGCCGAACGAGCCGGAGTGGCGCTGGCCCTGCCGGTGGGTCTGCTTTTCCTGCCCGCCTTCTTCTGCCTGGGCGTCCTGCCGGTCGTCCTGGGCCTGGCCGCCCGTCTCGGCCCCCTCTTCTGACCTCTTTATCGAAGGGAATCCCCCATGAACACGCCCCACCGACGTCCCACCGACGACGACGGCTCCACAACGGTCGAGTACGCCATCGTCACGGTCGCGGTAGCGGCCTTCGCGGCCGTCCTCTACACCCTGCTCACGGGCGACTCGGTCGTCTCGTGGCTGACAAGCCTGGTCATGAAGGCCTTGTCGGTCCCGTCATGACCCGCCGCGACGAAGGCTCGGTCACAGTCGAGGCAGCACTCGGGCTGGCCGGCCTCACAGTGCTGGGGCTGTTGCTGTTGGCGGCAACGACGATGGTGACAGCCCAGCTGCACTGCACAGACGCGGCACGAGAGGCAGCGCGCCTCCTGGCCAGAGGCCAACCCACCCAGGCCGAGGCGGCGGTCCACCAGATCGCACCACCGGGAGCAACCCTCGACGTCCAGCGCACGGGCGAAGAAATCACGGTCAGGGTGGCAGCCCACCCAGCCGACAGCCTCCTGCCGATGATCACCTTGAAGGCGACGGCGTACGCCCTGGCCGAGCCAGGCACAGAGGCCCGCAATGCCTCACGCTGACAACCAGAGGGCCCGAACACAACACAGGCCGCGCACCGCCGGCCGCCCTGCCGCCAAGACGCGCCGCCGCACAGCGGCAACCACGCGGACGCATAGCCGCCGAGCCGGCTCCACCACGGAGGCGGACAGCGGAGCGGCGACAATCTGGACGGCAGTGGCAGTCGCGGCGCTAACGGGCATAGCAGTGCTCGGCCTCTGGCTGAGCACGGTGACCATCGCCCGGCACCAGGTCGAATCGGCAGCCGACCTGGGAGCCCTAGCAGCGGCATCACACGCATCAGAGGGACCGGACAAAGCCTGCGGCCGCGCCCGCTGGGTGACCGAACGCATGGGAGTCACGCTCCTGACCTGCCGCTGGCAAAGACTGGACGCCCTGATCGAGGTAGAAGCCCCAAACTCGAAGTTCGCCGGACTACCCGCCCCATCAGCCCACGCCCGAGCAGGCCCCGTCGACTAACCACCCTGACCCGGCCCCACACCGGCCACCCACGCCTGGCGAAGCCCAACTGCTGTTCATGCCGACCGCTGGCCGCCGCCCGCGATCGCCGAACAAGAGACTCGACCCGTGTCACATGCGATGAACAGCTGCGGCGGCCGACGGGCGCCAAGTGACTGGCCGTTCACCAACGCGCCAACCAGCGGGGACCCGCCGCACCGGCGATGCGCCACCCGGAATCGCCGCTCGCCTTCCATCGGGCTGACTCGCCGGCGGGGTCGACCGGCGGACGCCGACCGGTCGGTATGCGGGGGTGACCGGCGCGGCGGCTAGGCCGCGCGATGAGCGGTGGTTGGTCACGCGCAGCGGTCATCGGTGCACGGTGAGCGGTCAAAACCCTCTCCCACCTGGGCTGATGGGTGGCCTGTGTGAGCCCTGTGAGGCCTCCGACGGGTGCCGATCCTGGGGTTCACCGCGACGAACGGTCTTTGTTTGCCTGCCGTTCACCGTCGGAGGCCCGCCAGTCCGTTCGGTCCGGCGTAGGGACTACTGGGCGCTCATCGCCCCGTAACCACCGGTTGTCGCGTGGGGGTTCCGGGCAATGTGCAACTTGCCGTTAAGTGAGACGTGCGACACCACGGCAGGGTCTCGGGGGGTCGCGACGAACCAGACCTCACAGGCAGGAAAGACATGTTGGACGCGAATTGGCCGGACAGCTGGCGCGGCGCCTTCCGCATCGAAATGCGGGCGGAGGCGATCGGTCTCGCCTGGCGTGGCTGGCCGGTGCTGCCGGGCGTCAACCCCGCGCCGCTCACCGAGGGCGACGACCTCACCTGGCGCCGTCCCGTTCCGGCCAGTGACAACTGGCGCGAGCAGATCGGCACCCACGCCCACGAGGTCGCCACCTGGTTCTCCGACCGCACCCACAGCCTGCTCGTCGCGACCGGCACCGTGCTCGACGCCATCGAGGTCGACGACGAACTCGGCAAGCGCGCCTGCCGCCTGCTCCGCGCCCTCGGCCACCCCGCGCCCATCATCGCGCTGCCGAACGGCCGCTGGCTCTTCCTCACCACCGCCGCCGACAGCATCCCGGCGGAGCTCGCCTCCCGCGCCACGATCCAGTGGCACGGCAAGGACAGCTGGATCCCGCTGCCTCCCTCGCCGTTCCAGCACGGTGTCGTGCACTGGCGCGTCAAGCCCGAGGTCTGCGGCTGGCAGCTGCCGGACGCGACCGAGGTGCACGACGTGCTCGTCCGTGCACTGGCCGGCGCCGACGCCGCCCTGCTGGTTCAGACCACTGCGGCCTGAGCCACTCCGAATCACCGCCCCAGGCCGGTCCCAGCCCGGCCGAGGCGGAGCAGGACACAACTCCATGGACCACTGAGTGGCCGTTCTAGGCGCCGTGTTGACGCAATGCCCCGAGCACGGTTCCGAGAACTGCCACCGCCCCCGCCTTGTCCAGCGGTTCGTTGCCGTTCCCGCACTTCGGCGACTGAACGCAGGACGGGCATCCCGTCGGGCACTCGCAGGAGACGATCGCCTCCCGCGTTGCGACCAGCCACGGGACAATCGCGGCATAACCGCGCTCGGCAAATCCCGCACCCCCGGGATGGCCGTCGTGCACGAACACCGTTGCCTCCCCGGTGTCTTCGTGCCACGCGGTACTCACCCCGCCGATGTCCCATCGGTCGCACGTAGCAAAAAGCGGTAGCAGGCCGATCGCCGCGTGCTCGGCGGCATGCAGGGCACCGGGGACCCGTGCCGGAACCAATCCGGCACCCCCCGGTGTCCTGCCACCCTCGTGAACGGGCCCCCGACCGTTCGCCAGGGTTTCCTCCCCGGTCCCCACCGTCCCCGCAGATTCGGTCCCCACCCGATGGCCCCCGGTCCCCGCCTCGCCATCGGCCCCAGATCCGCGGACGGCCTCACCCGAGCCGACCATCACCGGCTCGCCGACGACGGTCTCGCGATCGGCCGAATCCCGCTCGGCAAGCCTGCGGTCACCCGAATCTCGATCAACGACGCCACGGTCGCCCGATTCCTGGCCGCGCTCATTCCGGTCGCCGGAGTCCAAGCCGCCGATGATGGTCTCGCGAGTGACCGCACGGCGGTCGGCCGAATTCTGGCCGCCTGAATCTCGAACTGCGGCCGCATGGTCAGCGGAATCCTGAGTGATCGAGGCACGGTCGCCCGAATCTCGCTCGGTCACCTCACGGTCGCCCGACTGCCGTCCGGGCGGATTCCGGTCGCTCGAACCCACGCCACCCGAGGCCCGCTCGGCCGCGCCGCGGTCGCCCGAACCCAGGGCCGCTGCGCGTGGGGGCTCGCTAGGGCCGAGCAGGTGCGACGAGATCGTGTACCAGACCGCCCGCGTGTGGAGGCTTTGCTCCGGCAGGTCCAACGGTGTCGAGTCCAGCACCTCGCCCGATGGGCGTCGTCGCAGGTAGCCCACTACTTGGGATGTCACCGCTACCTCGCCCAGGCAGATGCTCACTCCGCCGAAGTCCTGCTTCTCCTGGGTGCTCAGCACCGAGATGTCCACGATCTCGCGCGGTGTTGTCGTCCAGTCCGGGTTCTCCGCGTGCACCAGCGCCAGGCCCTGCTCCAAGTCGAGCTCGTCCACGACGTACGACGAACCCTGGTGCAGGTAGACCGCGCCGGGGTGGACGGCGAAGCAGGCCGAGCCCGGGTCGACCGTGCCCAGCATTCGGCCGGAGTCCGACTCGACCACCGCTATCTGCTCGCCGCCCGTTCCGCGGATGCCGACGTCGGCGTGGGGGCGGTCACGGGATGTCCAGTACCAGCCGCTCGATCGGCGGCGCAGCAGTTTCTGCTCTGCCAGTTCCGCGAGCACCGCCTGGGCGGCCGCGCCGCCGAACACCTCCAGCTCGGGCACGGTCAGCGGCAGCTCGGCGACGGCGCACGCGAGCTGCGGCGCCAGCACGTACGGGTTCGACGGGTCCAGCACCGCCGACTCCACCGGCCTCTCGAGCAACGCCGCCGGGTGGTGCACCAGGTACGTGTCCAGTGGGTCGTCGCGTGCGACGAACACCACCAGTGCCGAGTCGCCCGAACGGCCCGCGCGGCCGGCCTGCTGCCAGAACGACGCGAGCGTGCCCGGGTACCCCGCCAGCACCACCGCGTCCAGCCCCGCGATGTCGACGCCCAGCTCCAGCGCGTTGGTCGTCGCGACGCCCAGCAACCGGCCCGACAGCAACGCCGCCTCCAGGGCCCGGCGCTCCTCCGGTAGGTAGCCAGATCTGTACGCCGCAACGGTTCCCGCCAAGCGGGGGTCCACTTCGGACAGTATGCGACGCGCACCCAGCGCGGCCAGCTCCGCGCCCCGGCGCGAGCGGATGAAGGCCAGCGACCGGGCGCCCTCGACGACCAGGTCGGCGAGGATCCGCGACGCCTCCGCGCCGGCCGACCGCCGGACCGGTGCGCCGTTCTCACCCGTCAGCTCCTCCAGCAGCGGGGGCTCCCACAACGCCACCGTGCGAGCGCCGCGCGGCGACGCGTCATCGGTAACGGCGACACATGGAACCCCAGTCAGCCGCGAAGCGAAAGAAGCCGGCGAGGCCGTGGTCGCGGAGGCCAGTACGAACACCGGCGAAGCGCCGTAGTGCTCCGCCACCCGCCGAAGCCGGCGCAGCAACAGGGCCACGTGCGATCCGAAGACCCCGCGATAGCTGTGGCACTCGTCGACGACGACGCAGCCGAGCCGCCGGAAGAACGGCGCCCACCGCCCGTGCGCCGAGAGGATTCCGCGGTGCAGCATGTCCGGGTTGGTGAAGACCCAGTTCGCGTGCGCGCGCACCCAGTCGCGTTCGACCATCGGCGTGTCCCCGTCGAACGCCGCCGCGCGGACGCCGGGCACGTCCAAAGAGGACACCGACCGCAGCTGGTCCGCGCCCAGCGCCTTGGTCGGCGACAGGTACAGCGCCGCCGTCTTCTCGCCCGCGGCCAGCCGGGACAGCACCGGCAGCTGGTAGGCGAGCGACTTGCCGGACGCCGTGCCGGTCGAAATCACGACATGACGACCCTCGTACGCGTGCGACGCCGCCTCCGCCTGGTGCGCCCACGGCGACGGGACGCCGCAGTCACGCAGCGCGTTCACCACCGCCGGATCCGCCCACGACGGCCACGGCGAGAAGCGCGCCGCGCGGCCCGGCAGGTCCGCGACGTGCGTGATCGGGTCTTCGCGCGCCGGGATGCCCGCGGTCACCCGCCCCAGCAGCCGCCGCCCACGTGAATCGTCCACTCGCCGAGCTTGGCACAGGGGTCCGACAGTTCCGGCGCATCCCAGCAGGGCCAACGGATCGGCGGCAGAGTGATCGATCAAGTGAGGAGGCTCACAAGGTAACGGATTGTACCGACCCTGGGACGGCTTGTCGGGCCTGGTTGCAGTACCAATACACTCCCGCAATCCACACTCTCTGTGGTGAGCGTCATGTGAGACGTGCGTTGCTGCCCGGCTAGCGTGTCGCTCGGTACAGGGTCCAAGCCAGCGTCGGCCGTGTCGAACCTCGGCCTGCCGTCGACGCTGGCGCATGTCGACGTCTCCTGGAGGACGAATGGCACGGCAGTTCCTCGCGGAGGGCGGCAACATCACGCTCTCCGGAGGTGGCTACACGATCGTCGGTGTAGTCGCCGTGGTCGCGCTTGCCGCACTCGTCATCGGCTACGTCTTGCTCAAGGAGGTGCTGGCCGCGGGCCAGGGCACCGCCAAGATGCAGGACATCGCCAAGGCGGTGCAGGAAGGCGCGGCCGCTTACCTCAAGCGGCAGCGGAACACTCTCGCCATTTTCGGCGCGATCGTGTTCCTCCTGCTCTTCGCACTTCCCGCCGACGACTGGAACGAGAAGATCGGCCGCTCGCTCTTCTTCCTGGTCGGCGCCGGCTTCTCGTTCGCGATCGGTTACCTCGGCATGTGGCTGGCGACGCAGGCGAACCTGCGCGTGGCCGCCGCGTCGCGCGAGGAAGGCGGTCGCGAGATCGCTATGCGCGTGGCCTTCCGCACCGGTGGTGTGGTCGGCATGATCACCGTCGGCCTCGGCCTGTTCGGTGCCGCGGTCGTCGTGCTGGTGTACACCGGCCAGGCGCCCAAGGTCCTCGAAGGCTTCGGTTTCGGCGCCGCGCTGATCGCCATGTTCATGCGTGTCGGCGGCGGCATCTTCACCAAGGCCGCCGACGTCGGCGCGGACCTGGTCGGCAAGGTCGAGCAGGGCATCCCGGAGGACGACCCCCGCAACGCCGCGACCATCGCGGACAACGTGGGTGACAACGTGGGTGACTGCGCCGGCATGGCGGCGGACCTCTTCGAGTCCTACGCCGTCATGCTCGTCGCCGCCCTGATCCTGGGCAGCACCGCCTTCGGTGTGCACGGCCTGATCTTCCCGCTGATCGTGCCGGCCATCGGCGTGATCACCGCGGTGATCGGTGTCTACATCACGAAGGCGCGCGTCGGCGAGCCCGGTCTCGTCACGATCAACCGCTCCTTCTACATCTCCGCGGTCATTTCCGCGGTGCTGTCGGCGATCGCGGCGTTCGTGTACTTGCCGAGCAGCTTCTCGGACTTCGGTGCGGGCTTCGAAAACTCGGGCAACCCAGCGGTCATCGCGACCATCGCGGTGATCATCGGCATCGTGCTCGCCGCGGTCATCCTGAAGCTGACGGGTTACTACACCGGCACCGAGTACAAGCCGGTGAAGGACGTCGCGCAGACGTCGGAGACCGGCGGCGCGACCGTCATCCTCTCCGGCATTTCGGTCGGTTTCGAGTCCGCTGTGTACACCGCGCTGGTGATCGGCGCGGCCGTGTTCGGCGCGTACCTCCTCGGCGGCGGCGTCGCGCTGTTCGCCGTGGCGCTCGCCGGTACCGGCCTGCTGACCACCGTCGGCGTCATCGTCGCGATGGACACCTTCGGCCCGGTCTCGGACAACGCGCAGGGCATCGCCGAGATGTCGGGCGACGTCGACGAGAAGGCCGCGCAGATCCTCACCGAGCTGGACGCGGTCGGCAACACCACCAAGGCGATCACCAAGGGCATCGCGATCGCCACGGCGGTGCTCGCGGCGACGGCGCTGTTCGGTTCCTACTCGGACGCGATCGCGAAGACGCTGACCGGCATGGGCGCCGGTGTGGCCGACGGCATCTCCGGGGCGAACTCGTTCGTCAACACGATCGTCAGCCCGAACACCCTCGTCGGCGTCATCGTCGGCGCGGCCGTGGTGTTCATGTTCTCCGGTCTCGCCGTCAACGCGGTCTCCCGCGCCGCCGGCGCGGTGGTCTACGAGGTCCGTCGCCAGTTCCGCGACATCCCCGGGATCATGGAGGGCACCACCCGTCCCGAGTACGGCCGGGTCGTCGACATCGTCACGCGCGACTCGCTGCGTGAGCTGACGACGCCGGGTCTGCTGGCGGTCTTCGCCCCGATCGCGGTCGGTTTCGGCCTGGGCACCGGTGCGCTCGCCGGTTACCTGGCCGGCGCGATCGCGTGCGGCACCCTGATGGCGATCTTCCTCGCCAACTCCGGTGGCGCGTGGGACAACGCGAAGAAGCTCGTGGAGGACGGCAACCACGGTGGCAAGGGCTCGTCCGCGCACGAGGCCACCATCATCGGTGACACCGTGGGTGACCCGTTCAAGGACACCGCCGGCCCGGCGATCAACCCGCTGATCAAGGTGATGAACCTGGTCTCCGTGCTGATCGCGCCCGCCATCGTGCAGTTCTCGATCGGTCCGGACCAGAACACCGCCGTGCGCATCATCATCTCGCTGGTCGCGGTCGCCGTGATCGTGGCGGCGATCGTGGTCTCGAAGCGGCGGGGAACGGTCCTCACGGACACCCCGACGGAGATCAAGGCCTGATCCTCGCGGTACCCGTTCACGGGCCCGGCACGCAACGTCGCGTGCCGGGCCCGTGGCGTGCCCGGGCATCCCACGCCGGGACGGCGAGTTGCGAAGCGGCACCGAGTCGGTACCGTCGGGCTCTCCGGGACGTCGTCGAGCAGGAGGTGTGCAGGTGCGGCCGCGGTCAACCGTCTTAGCCGCTCTGACCACGACGATCACGATCGGCCTCGCCGGCTGCGGGCAGCAAGCCGCCACGCAGTCGCCGGCGCGGGACCAGGGTCTGTCGGTGACGACCGTGGTGCCGCAGGCCGATCCCGCGGCGAGATGGGCGGACGCCTACTGCGGCGCGGTGGGCGGCCTGGTCCGCACCCTGGCTTCGCTCCCGGCGGTCGACCCGAGCACGCCGCAGCAGGCTTCCCGGACGTCGAGCGAGCTGCTCTCGTCGGTGGTCGGCGGCCTCGACCGGAGCCTGGCCGGGCTGACCGCGCTCGGCGCGCCACCCGTGCCCGCCGCCGATGGCGGCCGCGAGGACGTCATCGGGCAGTTCACCGAGATCCGCACGCAGGCCGAGAACGCGCGTCAGCGCATCGACGCGGTCCGCGGTGACGCGGCGGCGACCAAGGAGGCCCTCGGCGAGGCCAGGGCCACGCTGGACCGCATCGACGCCCTCGACTACCTCAAGGGCCTCGAGGACGTCCCGGCCCTGGAGGCGGCGCAGCAGCGGGCCCCCGGCTGCCGTCAGCTCGACGAGCCGCCACGCTGAAAGATCCCGTGACCCTCGCCGCGAATCGAACTTGTGTTCTAGTATGGCGCGGTGGATCGGACGATCTCGCTCTTCTCCGCGGAAGCCAGCGGGCCCGGCCTGGGCGACCTGGCCGGGCTCTTGTGCTGCCACGGTCAGATCACCGGGTTCGGGCGCACCGCCGCGCGGCTTTCGGTGGTCGTCGAGGAGCCGTGGCGGGCGCACATCCTCGCGCGTGAGCTGCGGCAGCGCGGCGCGGACGCCCAGGTCTCCAAGGCCGACTGCGGCAACCCGCAGGTCCGGACGTCGTTCCGGGTGGACCTGCTCCCGATGGCGGTGAAATGGCTGCGCACGGGCTGCGCCGGCCCGGTCGAGGACGACTCGGGCAAGGCGGTGCCGGACGGCTTCCGGCTGAGCGGGGCGATGCTGCGGATGTGGGCGCTGGCCGGCGGCCGGCCCGGCACGCAGGGCTACCTGCTGGCCGTCGACCCGCTGGCGCCCGGCATGCACGAGCGGCTGGTCGACGCGTTGACGCCGCTGGGCGTCCTGGCCAAGCTGACCGGCCCGAAAGCCGAGGTCCCGGCCGTGAAGGTCACCGGGAAGCGCCGGTTGGAGGCGCTGCTGGAGCTGATCGGCGAGCCGCCGCCGGGCGCCGAAGCGGCGTGGCCCGGGGCGGTGCCGGCGGAGGTGGAACCGCACCCGGAGGCCGTGCCGAGCACGGCCTGACCGGGTGCGGTCGCCGCGTCAGGGCCGGGGCAGGGTGCAACCGGCCTGGGTGAGCGCGATCTCGTTGGCCGCGGTGAGGCAGGCCGGGATGCCGTAGGTCTCTTCGCCGTAGTTCGTCAGGTGGTGCACGGTGACGTTGCCGGCCTGGTCGACCTCGCACGGGTTGTTCTCCGTGCAGCGCTGGCCGTCTTCGTTGCCGGTGTTGTTGACGCCGACGACCTTGCCGCCGGAGATGATCGGCGAGCCCGAGGTCCCGCCGATGGTCTGGCACGCGGAGGTGTAGCGGATCGAGTCCTTCCAGGTCCAGCTGCCCTCCTTGAGGCGGTAGACGAACCCGTCGATGTTGCAGGAGTAGACGCGCTTCCAGTAGCCGGAGACGACGTCGATCGCGGAGCCGGCGGTCGGGTGCGCGTTCGACAGCTCGAGCGGCGAGATCCCGTAGTTCGACTTGATCTGCGCGTAGGTGGTGGTGAGCTGGTAGAGCGACAAGTCGGTGTCGGTCATCGTGCCGTAGATGATCTTCTTCGCCCGGAGCGTGGCCTTGTTGCTCCCGCTGGCCGTGAGCAGCGTGAACGTCCGGGTCGAGGTCTGGTTCGTGATCACCTGGCCGGGGCCGGGGAAGCCGCTTTCGAGGCAGTGGCCGTTGGACATGACGAGGGCGGGCGCGGTGTCCGGCGTGGCGGCCGGCTTGACCACGGAGCCCGAGCAGTTGGACAGCGCCACGGTGCCGGCGAAGTTCGCCGCCGCCGCGTTCGCCGGAGTGACTCCCAGTAATACGGTGGCGGTCACGGCGGTGAGCAGGGCGCCGAGCAGGCGACGGGTCATGGCGGTTCCTTTCGGCTGGACGGGGAATCCAGTGAAGCGGTCACCTCCACGCGCCCACCACCGTCGAACGGAGGGTATCCGGACGGTCACGCGCTAGGCTGCGCGGCACGTGGCCGAAATCACGTGCCCGGTGTAGAGAGGAAACATCGCCGAGGTCAGCGGCGATGCGGTGGACACGGGCCCAGCGGCGTGTTGGGCCACCTCCACGCCGTCCGGGCTGGGAGAGCGTGCACACTGACAGGCCGAGACGCGGGCTCGGGCCCTCCGTCAGGGGTCCGGACGTGGTGCAGTCCCGCGGCGGCGGGACGAGATGAGCGGAGAGCAGGACAGCGTGGCAGGAGCAGGGACCAAGAAGAACGGAGCCGGGGCGGACAACGGCGCCGGGCACCGGCGGCTCGTGATCGTCGAGTCACCGACCAAGGCCCGCAAGATCGCCCCCTACCTCGGCGGCGGTTACGTCGTCGAGTCCTCCGTCGGGCACATCCGCGACCTGCCGCGCGGCGCCGCTGACGTCCCCGCCCAGTACAAGGGCGAGTCGTGGGCCCGGCTCGGTGTCGACGTCGACAACGACTTCAAGGCCCTCTACGTGGTCACCCCGGACAAGAAGTCCAAGGTCACCGAGCTCAAGGGGCTGCTGAAGGACGTCGACGAGCTCTACCTCGCGACGGACCCCGACCGCGAGGGCGAAGCCATCGCGTGGCACCTGCTCGAGACGCTGAAGCCGAAGGTCCCGGTCCGCCGGATGGTCTTCCATGAGGTCACCGAGCAGGCGATCCTCGCGGCCGCCGGCTCGACCCGCGAGCTGGACGTCGACCTCGTCGACGCCCAGGAGACCCGCCGCATCCTCGACCGCCTCTACGGCTACGAGGTCTCGCCGGTGCTGTGGAAGAAGGTCATGCCGAAGCTTTCGGCGGGCCGCGTGCAGTCGGTGGCGACCCGGATCGTGGTCGAGCGGGAGCGCGAGCGGATGCGCTTCACCTCGGCGTCGTACTGGGACATCTCGGCGACGATGGACGCCGGTGCAGAGGCGTCGCCGCGGGACTTCGCGGCCCGCCTGGTCGCCGTGGATGGCGCCCGCCTGGCCACCGGCCGCGACTTCGGTTCGGACGGGCAGCTCAAGGCCTCGAACAACGAGATCCGCGTGCTGGCCGAGGCCGACGCGCGGCGCCTGGCCGACGCGCTGAAGCAGCGTGACTTCAAGGTCTCGAGCGTCGAGGAGAAGCCGTACACGCGGAAGCCGTACGCGCCGTTCATGACCTCGACGCTGCAGCAGGAGGCGGGCCGCAAGATGCGGTTCACCTCCGAGCGCACCATGCGGATCGCGCAGAAGCTGTACGAGAACGGTTACATCACCTACATGCGTACCGACTCGACGACCCTGTCGGAGTCGGCGATCTCGGCGGCGCGCAGCCAGGCCACGCAGCTGTACGGCAAGGAGTACGTCTCGCCGTCGCCGCGCCAGTACACCCGCAAGGTGAAGAACGCGCAGGAAGCGCACGAGGCGATCCGGCCGTCGGGTGAGGTCTTCCGCACGCCGGGCCAGGTCGCGAGCGAGCTGGACACCGACGAGTACCGCCTTTACGAGATGATCTGGCAGCGCACGATCGCCTCGCAGATGACCGACGCCAGGGGCACCACGATGTCGGTGCGCATCGTCGGCAACGCGACGTCGGGCGAAGAGTGCACCTTCGCGGCTTCGGGCCGCACGATCACCTTCGCGGGCTTCCTGAAGGCGTACGTCGAAGCGGTCGACACCGAGACCGGTGGCGACGCCGACGACAAGCAGAGCCGCCTGCCGGTGCTCGAGAAGGACCAGGACCTCACCGCGACCGAGCTGAGCCCGGACGGGCACACGACGTCGCCGCCGGCCCGGTACTCCGAGCCGAGCCTGGTCAGCAAGCTGGAAGAGCTGGGCATCGGCCGCCCGTCGACGTACGCGTCGATCATCAAGACCATCCAGGACCGCGGCTACGTCTGGAAGAAGGGCTCCGCGCTCGTTCCGTCGTGGGTCGCGTTCGCCGTGATCGGCCTGATGGAACGGCACTTCGAGCGGCTGGTCGACTACGACTTCACCGCCGGCATGGAGGACGAGCTCGACCGCATCGCCAACGGCGACGAGCAGCGCGGGCAGTGGCTGTCGAAGTTCTACTTCGGCGGCGACATGGGCGTCGACGGCTCGATCGGCCGCCTCGGCGGGCTGAAGAAGCTGGTCGAGGGCAGTGTCGAAGACATCGACGCGCGGGAGATCAACTCGATCCCGCTGTTCAACGACTCCGACGGGCACAAGGTCGTCGTCCGCGTCGGCCGCTACGGGCCGTACCTGGAGCGCGAGGTCGACGGGAACTCGCAGCGCGCGAACCTGCCCGAAGACCTGCCGCCGGACGAGCTGTCCCTGGAGCTGGCGGAGAAGCTGTTCGCGACCCCGCAGGAGGGCCGCACGCTGGGCGCCGACCCGGTGAGCGGGCACGACATCGTCGCGAAGGAAGGCCGCTTCGGGCCGTACGTGACCGAGGTGCTGCCGGAGGCCGAGCCGCTGCCCGAAACCGCGACGGCCGCGCAGAAGAAGGCCGCGAAGGCGAAGCAGCCGAAGCCGCGCACCGGTTCGCTGTTCAAGTCGATGGACATCGAGTCGGTGACGCTCGAAGACGCGCTGAAGCTGCTTTCGCTGCCGCGCGTGGTCGGCAAGGACCCGGAGTCCGGCGACGAGATCACGGCGCAGAACGGGCGTTACGGGCCGTACCTGAAGAAGGGCACGGACTCGCGTTCGCTCGCGACCGAGGACCAGCTGTTCTCGATCACCGTCGAAGAGGCGCTGAAGATCTACGCCGAGCCGAAGCAGCGCGGCCGGTCCGCCACGGCGAAGCCGCCGCTCAAGGAGCTCGGCGAGGACCCGGTGTCGAAGAAGCCGATGGTGGTCAAGGACGGCCGGTTCGGCCCGTACGTGACCGACGGCGAGTACAACGCGACCCTGCGCAAGGGTGACGAGATCGAGGAGCTCACCACCGAACGCGCGTCCGAGCTGCTGGCGGAGAAGCGGGCGAAGGGCCCGGCGCCGAAGCGGAAGGCGCCGGCGCGCAAGCCCGCGTCGACGACGGCGAAGACGGTCAAGGCGGGCACGAGCAAGACCGCCAAGGCCGCGGCCACGAAGTCCACCGCGACGAAGACCGCGCCGAAGCGCACCACGGCCACCAAGGCGAAGTAGCGCTCTCAGGAAGTCCGTGAAGGCCTCCTTACCGGCTCTTATGGCCGGTAAGGAGGCCTTCACGGCGTTTCGGACCATGCATCGACCGTTCGGCGACTCATCTCGCCTGTTCGAACGTATGTGCGAGAAATTGTCGGTGCCAGGGTGTTCAATCCAAGGGTGAACAACTCAGTCGCGGTCTTCGACGTCATCGACGAGGTCATCGCCCCGCTCTCGGCCGAGGTCCCGGAGCGGCCCTCCGTGATGGAGTTCTACGACCCCGAGTTCGAGATCCCGCCGGTGCTCTCGGACACCGAACCCCGGTTCTCGCGCCGGGCGAACCGGCCGCGGACCCTGGCCGACGAGGTCGAGCAGTACACCCGGTTCGTTGCCGGCATGGCCGCGATCGGCCTGGCGCCGGGCGGCGAGGTCACGGCGGAGGCCGTCGGGCTGTACCGGGCGTTGCGCGGCGGCTTCATCCGCGGCGTCGTCACCGGCGTCTTCCCGGCCCGGCGCGAGCCGTGGGAGGTCCGGTTCTTCGGCGACGAGGACTACACCACGGTGCTGCACAAGCTGGGCAACCGCGCGCGGCTGCGGTCCGGGTTCCTCAGCGAGCTGCCGGGCTGGGTGTTCGACGGCCTGCCGGACCGGCCGCCGGGCCCGGGCCGGCAGGTGCGCATCGAGACCGACGAGGGCGGCCTGATCCCGCGGCGGTGCGAGGAGGCCGTCGAGCTGATCCGGGAGTGCGCGGCGCGGCCGCGGCTGGGCACGGTGCTGGTCGACCTCGCGGTGCGCGACTCGATACTGGCCGAGTACCCGCACGGCGCGTTCGGCCTGGTCGACAACGACCTCGGCCGCTACCAGTTCAGCGCGGCCGTGGGCCGGACCGGGCGCTGGACGGTCACGTGGGGCCCAGCCTCGCGGAGCACGGCCGAGCAGTGGATCGTCGAGGCGGTGCAGAGCCATGCCTGAGCCGGCCGCCCGGAGGGACCTCACGGTCCGCGACGCGATCCTCGCCGCGGTCGAGGAGAACAGCGGCGTGCCGGAGTGGCGGGGCGCGGCCGCCGCCGGCGACCCGCCCGTCGGCTCCGGCTCCGGCTCGGACGAGGGCTCTGGCGGGCCCCCGGTCGAGCCACCGGTCGAGCGGAGTGACGTGAAGGGCGAGGTGCGACGCCATGCCTGAGCGGACGGCGGCGCGCGAGCTGCTGGAGCTGGCGGCCGGGCCGGTGCTGGCGGCGATGCCGGACCGCGAGCCCGTGGACCGGCTCTACAACCCGGACGTCAGCGACCACGACATCCTCGTGCACGGCCCGGTCTCCGACGACCCGGCGGACCTGGCCGAGGAGGTCGAGCGGCACGTGGCGTGGGCCGCCTGGATCGACGGCACGCCGTTCGGCGAAGACGGCGAGCTCAACGACGTCGGCTTCGAGGTCGTGTCGCTGATGCTGCGCGGTTCCGTCCGCGCGGCGCTGTGCGGCGTGTTCGACAAGGGGCCGGAGACCGCGGACATCCGGTGCTACGCCGACGGCGAGCGGGCCTTCATGATGGGCTCGCTGCCCGGCCGCACGGCGATCCACCTGGCCGACTTCGAAGAGCTCCCCGAGATGCTGGTGGCGGAGCTGCCGGAGGCGCCGTTCGGCAGCCCGCGCCGCGCGATCTGGGTCACGGTGGACGACGACGGCCTGGTCCACGACGGCCAGGACGACGACGTCGGCGCGATGCGCGACGTCCTGGCCCGGCCTCGCTCGGGCACGGCGGTCCTGGACATGCTCGCGTTCGGCGGATTGTGCGCGGAGTTCCCCGACCACGGCTTCGTCCTGGTCGACACGGACCTCGGCCGCTTCGCGCTGGCGGCCCTGGATCGCGGTGACGGCCGTCGCCAGCTGGTGCTGAGCCCGTTCAGCCGCGAAATGCTCCGCGACTGGTGCCGGAAGATGATCGACCTCGGGCAGGAGGAGGTCTCCTGATCTGTTGACGACGCCGCCGACGACGCCAGGGCTGCTCCATCCGGGCTCGATCACCACGCGCGAAACTGGTCATCCTGACACCCTGGGTATGACCGGTTACGGGCGGTCGCTGTCGGTGACTGTGATGGGCTTCACTACGATCTGTCACCATTGGCGGTCGACCGGAGCCTCGGCGGATTGGACACTGCTGGGGGTTCGGGCGTGGGCTTGCGCTGCGTGACGAACCCTCCCGTGGAGACAGAGCCATTGGGCGGATGCGTTATCCGCCTTGGTCGCTACCCTGGAAAGGCGAGGACATTCAGTAGTGAGGTGGTCACCATGAGCGCGAACGGTGAGGCTCCCTTCTTCAGTGCCCCCGAGCTCACTCAGCGCGACGGCACACTGTCCGAAACACCAGGCGAGACGTTCGCGGACCCGGTCTCCGGACTGGTCACCACGGACCCCGAGCCACGCACCGCGATGCCGAACGGCCATGAGCCCGCCGCCATCTCGGTCGCCGGGCCCGTGCAGCACGACGAGGAGGTCGTACGCCGGATGGTGGAGGAAACCCTCCGCGAAGACGGCGTGACCGGGGCCCGAGCCCCGGAAGCGATCCCACCCGCCGGCACCACGGGCACGCTCGGCGAGGACGTGACGCCGCCGCTCGGGGTGTTGCCGCGGCAACGCAACCGGCAGCGGACCTGGCCGAAGCGGGCACCGCAGATGCTCCGGCCCGTCCGGCAGCTGCCACCGCCCGCCGAGGACGACTTCGACGACGACCTCGAGGTCGTGCCCGTCAAACGGCGCAAGCTGCCGAAGATGCCGGCGATGTCGATGCCGGCGATCGGCAGGCCGTCGTCGAGCGCGTCGGGCGTGATACTCGCGGTGGTGCTGCTGATCGTGTTCGGGGTCGTCGCCATCGAGATGGTCTCGAGCCTGGTCAGCAGCGTGACGGGGTTGTTCGACTGACGTTCACCAGCTGATCCCCACCCCACTGGGACCTCGGGGTCGTCCGCGTGCCAGAGGCCGATCGGGCTACCCTGGCTACACGGTCGGGCTAACTCACGAGGGTGCCCGGCACCGCGGTGACTAGTGGGGTGGGCGTATCAGCGAGGGCGTGCGATCGGTACCCGGGTCCGGCCCGGGCGGATCGTCGGGCGCCGAGGCGTCCACGATCAGCCGGGTCCGGCGGGTGCTGGCGATCAAACCGTTCCGGCGCCTCTGGGGCGTCACGTACCTGTGCAGCGTGGCCGACTGGCTGAACATTCTGGCCCTCACCGGCCTGGCCACGAAGCTGACGAACAACTACTTCGCGCAGAACTTCGCCTTCGTCGGCGTCGTGCTGACCGGACTGGCGCCGGGGCTGCTGTTCGCCCCGGTCGGCGGCCTGCTCGCGGACCGGTTCGACCGCCGCAAGGTGATGGTGGTCGCCGACCTCCTGCGCTGCGGGTTCCTGCTGTCCATCGCCTTCGTCAGCGCGCCGTGGTGGCTGCTGGTCGGCAACTTCCTGGTCGGCAGCGCGGCGAGCATGTGGATCCCCTCGAAAGAGGCGGCGGTCCCGAACCTGCTTCGCCGCCCCGACCAGGTCGAGACGGCCAACCAGCTCGGCATGGTGATGACCTACGGCCTCGCCGTCATCACCGCGGCCGGCGCGAACGCGATCCTCACCGGCATCAACACGAACTTCCTCCACGTTCCCGGCGAAGACACCAGCCTCCGCATCGCGAAGCTGGTCGTCATCATCACCGCCCTGCTCTACCTGGCCAGCGCGATCCTCATCGCCACCCGGATCCCCGAGCTTTCGCTGCGCAACGTCCACGAGTCGCCCGAGAAGAAGGCCGACCTGGCCGACGAGGAGAAGCTCGGCATCGGCCGGATGATCGCCGACGGCTTCCGGTTCGTCCGCAGCACGCCGCTCGTGCGCGGGCTGCTGGTCGGCGCGTTCGGCGCGTTCGCGGCGGGTGGCGCCGTGATCGGCTCGGCCAAGCCGTACTCCTCGAGCCTGCTGGCCGGTGACTCGGCGTTCAGCCTCCTGGTGCTGGCCATCTTCCTCGGCCTCGCCTCCGGCATGGCCTTCGCGCCCAAGCTTTCCCGGCGGCTCCCGCACGACCGGCTGTTCGGTGTCTCGATCATCGCGGCCGGGCTCTCGCTCGCGCTGGTCGCGTTGTCGCCGCACCTGTCGGTCTCGCTGGTCACCGTGGTCCTGGTGGGGTTCTGGGCCGGGACGGCGTTCCTCACCGGCGTCACGATCATCGGCTCCCGCGTCGAAGACGCCATCCGCGGCCGGATCAACGCGATCTACCAGCTGATGATGAAGCTCGTGCTGTTCGGCACCACGGTGACCGTCCCGGTACTGGTCGGTGTCGTGGCGACGCGCACCATCAACGTCTGGGGCAGCCCGGTCACGATCGACGGCACCCGGCCGATCATGCTCGTCGGCGCCGCGCTCGCCCTGATCGCCGGCTTCTTCGCCTACCGGCAGATGGACGACAAGCGCACTGAGCCGATCCTGTCCGACCTGCGCAACGCGTTGCGCCGCACACCGCGGCGGGTCAACGGCTTCCTCATCGCCGTCGAGGGCACCACCGCGATCAACACCGCGATCCAGGCCGTCAACCTCGCCGACTGGATGCGCGGCGGGACCCGGCCGGTCGTGGTCGCCGCCGACCCGGCGCTCGACGACAAACGGTTGACAGCGCTGGTTTCCGGCGCCTCGCTGACCGGCGCGCGGGCCCAGGCGCTGGCCGCCGCCGCGGTGCGGGCCGACATCGTCGAGCGGCACGTCCAGCCGGCGCTCGACGCCGGTTCGGTGGTCGTGATGGAGCGGTTCGTCGACTCGCCGCTGGCGCACCTGTCCGCCGTCGCGGGCCTCGACAGCGACGAGCTCGAAGGCCTCGCCGACTGGGCGACCGGACGGCTGCGGCCGGACCTGACCGTCCTGCTCGACGCCGCTCCGCCCGGGGCGCCGCGCGACCGGGCGGCCACGATGAACGACCAGTGGCGCGTCCAGCACCTGCTCGTCGAGATGGCCGCCGCGGACCCGGATCGCTACGTCGTGATCGACGCCGACGGCACCGACACCGAGGTCGCCGCGCGGATCCGGATCGCCCTGCGCGCCGTGTTCGTCGGCCGCCTTTCGGCGCTGGCCCCGGCTGCGTCCACATCGGACAAGCCGGTCACCCGGCCACTCGACGTCGACGAGCCGTCGGCCGAGGAGACCCTGCCCGTCGAGACCGCGGACGCGTCTCGCGTGGAGGCGAAGTGACGACGACCGAACGCATCGGCGTCTGGAACCAGCTGGTCGGCCAGGAACCCGCGGTCGAAACCCTGACGGCGGCCGCGTCCGCCGCGGCGAAGATCGTCGCCGGGGAGCCCGCGCCGCCCGGCGCGATGACGCACGCCTGGCTGATCACCGGCCCGGCCGGGTCCGGCCGCTCGGTGGCCGCCCGGACGTTCGCCGCGGGCCTGCAGTGCAGCACCGGCACCGGTTGTGACGCCTGCCCCGGCTGCCACACGACGATGGCGGGCACCCACGCCGACGTCCGGCTCGTCGTGCCCGAAGGCCTGTCGATCTCGGTCGCCGAGATGCGTGCGCTGGTCCAGGCCGCGGCGCGCCGCCCGACCACCGGCAGCTGGCAGGTCGTGATCATCGAGGACGCCGACCGGCTCACCGAAGGCGCGTCGAACGCGCTGCTGAAGGCCGTCGAAGAACCGCCGGACCGCACGGTGTTCCTGCTCTGCGCGCCGTCGGACCACCCCGAGGACGTCTCCGTGACGATCCGTTCGCGCTGCCGCCTGGTGAACCTGCGGACGCCGCCGCCGGAGGCGATCGCCGACGTGCTCGTGCGCCGGGACCACGTCGACCCGGAGCAGGCGCAGTGGGCCGCCGCGGTCTGCGGCGGGCACGTCGGCCGCGCGCGCCGGCTCGCCACCGACGAGGCCGCGCGCCAGCGTCGCGCCACGGTCCTGCGGATCCCGCTCGGCCTGCGCCGCCCCAGTGACGTCTTCACCTGCGCCGACCAGCTGATCAGCGCGGCGGAGGCCGACGCGGGCGAGGCGAGCAAGGGCCGCGACGAGGACGAGCGCAACTCGTTGCGCACGGCGATGGGCGGCGACGGCGTCGGCAAGGGCGTCGCGGGGGCCAAGCGGGCCGCGGAAGCCGCGGTGAAGCAGCTGGAGAAGAAGCAGAAGTCCCGCGCCACCCGCACCCAGCGGGACACGCTGGATCTGGCGCTGATCGACCTCGCGGGCTTCTACCGCGACGTCCTGGTGACGACGACCCGCTCCGGCGCGACGCTCAACCACCCCGACCACTTCGACCAGATCGCCGAAGCCGCGACGGCGTGGACCCCGGAGTCGGCGCTGCGCCGTCTCGAAGCGGTGCTGGAATGCCGCGAGGCGATCGACCTGAACGTGAAGCCCCGCATCGCCGTCGAGGCGATGGTCACCACGCTTCGCCAGGGCTGAACACAAAGAAGCCCCGTCAGGAGCCAGGCTCCTGACGGGGTTCTTCACTGTCCCCGGGGCGGACTCAGGTCACTCGCGCGGCCGCGGTGACGGCTTGAACGGCTTCTCCTCGGCCAAGATCGGCAGCGGCCGACGACGCGAGCCCGGCATCGCGGCCACCATGACCACGCCGAGCAGGAGCATCGCGGTGCCCGACCAGAACAGCGGCACCGTGTCGTACGCGCCGCCGGTGTAGGCGAGGTTCTTCACCGGGCCCTTGGGCGCTTCCCCGCCCGCGGGCGGCGGTGTCGTCGTGCTCCCGCAGACCACGCCGTCGGTCGGCGCGTAGGCCCGCGCGATCTGCTCGCCGATCGACAGCTGCGCCAGCGAGGACGGCAGGTTGCTCGCCGCGTCGCCGGGCAGCAGGCTCTTCAGCCTCGTCGTGGGCAGCAGCTGCAGGTCGAACATCCGCGCCGAAGCGCCGAGCTGGAAGCCCTTGAACGGCGTCGTCATCGCCGCGCTCTTCTGGTCGAGCCCGGCGATGCTCAGCCGCAGCACGCCCAGGTCGAGCACGGTGCCCGCGGTGTTGCCGACCTGCTCGATCGGTCCTGCGGCCGTCGCCAGGAGACCGCCGACGACCGGAAGATCTTTGAGAACGCCGAATTGGTCGCTCAGCTGCTTGAGCGGCAGCCCGATCGGGATGTCCTTGGTCGGGTGCGCGGCGTCCAGCGTGTAGAGCACCTTGCCGCCTGCCTCGATGGTCAGCACCGGCGCGGTGTACTCCACTTTGGACGTCTTCGCGTCGCCGGTGGAGGTCACCTTCAGCGTCGGCTGGCTGGCCACCTTGATGCTCAGCGCCAGCGGCGTGCCCTTGAGGATCTCGATGTCCGCGCCCTGCAGCGTCGACGTCGACTGCACAGCCTTGTTCTTCGAGCCGGGGATGTCGACGAGCTTCACCTGCGAGCGCGACGACAGCGCGTTCGGCAGGCTCAGCAGCGATCCGGTGCCGCTGGCCGCGGTCTGCCCGCCGCCCTGCAGCAGGCCGCCGAGGCTCTGCAGGCCCTTGGTCAGGTCGAAGCCCTTCGCGAGCGTCGACGGGTCGAGCGCCAGCTTGTCGAGGCCGAGGTTCGGCAGCGACGGGATGACGTTCAGCAGCGACAGGCTCGCGACGGACGTGCTGGCGTCGGCGATCGTGTCGACGCACGGGCCGAGCGTCGGGCTCCAGCGCGCGTGCGCGGAGCCGTTCAGCACCCCGACGTTCAGCAGCGGGTTGGACGGCGCGTTGAGCCCGCCGGTGATCGGCTGCGGGTTGTCCGGCAACGCGGTCTGCACCACGCTGCCCGGCGTCTGCGGCGCGTTCCCGCCCACCGACAGCCCGAGCGGCGACGCCTGCGCGATGGCCTTCTCGTAGCTCAGGTAGGCGTCGGAGTTCGCGGACGCGCTGGACAGGCCCATCCCGGCCTCGAGCGCCGACTGCTTGGGCAGCGTCGCCCCGAAGCCGGGCAGAATCGTGCTGGTGGGCACGGCGTTGGGCAGCAACCGCACGATGCCGAGCGCGGTCCCGGCATCCCCGACGGCCTGCCCCAGCGGCTGCGGCCCGATCGGCGCCGAGATGGGCGCCTGCCCGGAACTCGCCGGCTGCGGGATCGGCGTGGTCGGATAGGTCGGGTCGGCCATCGCCGGCGCCGCGCTGAGCAGGAGCAACGCCGCGGCCGCCGGCAGGGCCGCCGAACGGGGCAGTCTTCGCCGCATGTGCCAGTGCCTCCAGGTAGGTCGATCCTGGTGTGAGATCGACGTCATAGGGCCCTAACGACGGTGCCCCGGGAAAGTGACGCTCACAGCCTCCGCTACACTGGTTCCCGTCGCCAGCGCGAGCCGGAGACATGCCGCCTTAGCTCAGTCGGCCAGAGCGATTCACTCGTAATGAATAGGTCAGGGGTTCGATTCCCCTAGGCGGCTCCGCAGGTCAGGCCCCATCCGAGACACCTCGGATGGGGCCTGACTCGTCTGGTGAGTGTCTAAGTGAGTGACAACGAAGGCTCGTCGGTGGGCGAAGAAAGTTCCGCAGGTTCACCCGTCGCGGGGAAACCGGGCAGCCGCGAGATCTGCGGGAAGTGGCCTAGCCGCGCCGCTTCTTTGCTCGGCCGCGAAGGCCTCCAGAACGTGCCGGAGTGCTCCGTCACGGAAAGCGGTCGCTCGGCGAGGGCTCTGGGAGTGGTTTCGGCGGCGCGGGCGCTTGCGCCTCGCGATACGGCGGCTCGACAAGACCTGGAAGGCCCGTGCTCGCCCAGAGCGCGGGCCTTTTGGCTTGTCTCGCGTGTTTTGTGGGGCTCCGCCCCACACCCCGTCCGGAGAGCTTCGCCCCCGGCCCCCCGACCGTGGCCGGCTTCGTGAGGTGGGTGCGGCTTGGAATTTCTTCTGAGGAACCACCCTTGTGGGTCAAGTTTTGGGCTTGAAGCAAGCGAAGGCCCCCGCCTTGTGGGCGGGGGCCTTCGAGGTGAGCAGGGGGTTACTTCGGCGGGGCTACCTTGACCACGCTGGCCTTGGCGTCGCCTCGGGGGGTGCGGTAGGTGATCTCGTCGCCCGCTTTGCGGCCGACCAGGGCCAGGCCCAGGGGGCTGTCCGAGGTGATCGCGTCGGAGTCTTCGCCCGGGACCGTCACCACTTGGAACGTCTCTTCGTCGCCGTCCGAGAAGCGGAGGGTGACCGTTGTGCCGTCCGGGAGCTGGGCGTTGCCGTAGCCGCCGTGTTCCATCTTCGCGGCCAGGTCCGCGATCTGGCGGTCGAGCCGCGCCGCGGCTTCCGCTCGGTCGATCACGTCCGCCTGGTCCGCCGCGTCGCCCGTTCGCTCCTGCTCGCCGGGTTGCGGTGCGAGAGCTTCGCGTTGCGCGCGCAGGTTCGCGATTTCCTTCTCCAGCTGGCTGCGCGCAGCCGGGCTGAGCCCCTTGTCCCCTGAGATCACCATGCCGCGCATTGTCCGCCGCGCGGACCGGGGTGGCCAATCCGGTTTTTCACCCGGCGGCCACCCGCAGGACGTCTGCCCTAGAATTTGGGGCCGTCGTCCAGGAAGAAGGTAACGAGAATCACCGTGAGCGCCGTCCCCGGTCGCAGTGACCGGCTCTCTCCCAACCAGCTGGCCAAGCAGGAACAGATCGTCGAGGCCGCCCGCGTCGTGCTGGCCCGCGACGGCCTCGCGGGCTGCACCGTCCGCGCCATCGCGGACGCCGGACCGCTCACCAAGAGCGCGATCCACTACTACTTCGCCGACATCGACGTCCTCATCGACCGGGCCATGGCCGCGCACATCACCGCGTTCGCCGCGGGCCTGCGCGACGTCGGCGCGAAGCACGCCGACCCGCGCAAGCGGCTGTTCGCGGTGGTCGAGGAGTACCTGAGCGTGTTCGCCGCGAACCCGAACGCCGCGTTCCTCTGGTTCGAGTACTGGATCGCCGCCGGCCGGGCGCAGCACCCGCAGGCCATCGACGTGATGCTCACGTCGCTCACCGAGCTCCTCGCCGAGCTGCTGGCGCCCCTGGACGTCGACGACCCGCGCGCCCGGGCCCGCGCGCTGCTCTCGTACCTGCTGGGCACGGTCGTCCAGCAGCGGGTGCGGCCGCGGTCGTTCGCGACCCTGCGCGCCGACATCGAGGCGCTCTGCTTCGCCAACTACGGCTGACGGCAGAGCCGTAGCGCGCTCTCCAGGCACAACCTTTCGGCCTCGTCGGTGGTGACACGCCCGGCCGTGACTTCCGCGGCGGCCGTGTGCAGGAGCCCGAGGATCGCCGCGGCGAGCCACGCCGCCGGCAGCGCCGCGTCGAACTCGCCCGTGTCCTGGCCTCGCACGATGAGCCGCTCGAGCCGCGGCGGCACGACGTCGTGGGGGTCGTTGCCGGGCCGGGGGAGCCCGGCGGCGGGGCTCAGCAGCAGCGGGAAGCGGTCCAGGAACCGCCAGCCCGCCCCGAGGAACGCGGCCAGGGCGTCGGCGGGCGGCGCCGTGTCGAGACCGGCGTCGTCGAGCAGCGCGACGTATTCGGCGGCGGCCACTTCGACCAAGGCGGCGAGCAGGGCGTCGCGTGACGGGAAGTGCGCGTAGACCGTCTGGCGGGTGACGCCGGCCGCCGCGGCGATGTCCTCCATGCTCGCGTCCGGCTGCTCGCCGAGCACGCCTCTGGCCGCCGTGAGGATGGCGTCGATGCTGCGCTGGGCGTCGGCGCGGCGACGGCGTGGCTGCGTGGTGACCATTCCGAGCATCGTAGGAGCCCGGTCATAACCTTGACAACTTGTCAGAGATAGCTAACTCTTACGGCATGTCAAAGGACAGCGATCCGCCGGCGGTCGAAGCGCGCGGCCTGGTCAAGGCCTACGGCGGGCACCGGGCGCTGGACGGGATCGACCTCACGATCCGGCGCGGCGAGGTGTTCGGCTTCCTCGGTCCCAACGGCGCGGGCAAGACGACCACGATCCGCGTCCTGGCCACGCTGACCCGGCCGGACGGCGGCACGACGCGCGTCCTCGGCCACGACGTCTTGACCGGAACGGCCGCGATCCGCGCCCGGGTGGCGGTGACCGGCCAGTTCGCCTCCCTCGACGAAGACCTGACCGGCTACGAGAACCTGCTGCTCCTCGGCCGGCTGCACGGCCTGTCCCGCGCCGCGAGCAGGAAACGCGCCGACGACCTGCTCGCCGCGTTCGACCTGACCCGCTCGGCCGGACGTCCGGTGGGCGGCTACTCGGGCGGCATGCGGCGCCGGCTCGACATCGGTGCCAGCCTGATCACGACGCCCGACCTGCTGTTCCTCGACGAGCCGACCACCGGCCTCGACCCGCGCAGCCGCAACCAGGTGTGGGAGCTCGTCCGCCGGATCGCCGCGGCCGGCACGACGGTGCTGCTCACCACCCAGTACCTCGAAGAGGCCGATCAGCTCGCCGAGCGGATCGCGGTCATCGACCACGGCCGGATCGTGGCCGAGGGCACCAGCGCCCAGCTCAAGTCCCGGGTCGGCGCGGGCACCCTGCACGTCCGGCTGCTCGACGGCGAGCAGCGTCCAAGGGCCCGGCAGATCCTGGCGGAGGCCGGCGCGGTCCGGCTCGCCGACGACCCGCTCGCGCTGTCGATGCCGCTCGACGCCGGGGTGGACGCGGGCCGGCTGGCCGGGCGCGCCATGAGCCGGCTGGCCGACGCCGGGGTGGGCGTCGCCGAGTTCTCCCTCGGCCGGCCCAGCCTCGACGAGGCCTTCCTCGCCCTGACCGAGCACCGGGAGCTGACGGCATGAGCACCCCGATCGACGTCCTGCTCGCCGAGGGCCGCACCCGCCACCACGCCGGTGCGCTCACGGCCTCGGTCACCTTCGGCCGGCGTGGCCTGCTCAAGATCAAGCACGACCCCAAGCAGCTCGTGGACTCGGCCGCGGTACCGATCCTGTTCACGGTGCTGTTCACCTACCTGTTCGGCGGCGCGCTCAGCGGGTCGACCGGCGACTACCTCGAGGTTCTCCTGCCCGGCGTGCTGAGCATGAGCGTCGCCATCGTCACGATGTACGGCGGCGCCCGGCTCGCCCGGGACGTCCGGAGCGGTGCCTTCGACCGCTTCCGCGGCCTGCCGATCTGGCGTGGCGCCTTCGTGCTCGGCGGCCTGCTCAGCGACGCCGCCCGGTACGTGTTCGCCGCCGCCATCGTGGTCGTCCTCGGCCTGGTCATGGGCTACCGCCCGGACGGCGGCGCGCTGGGCGTGCTCGGCGCGGTCGCGCTGGTCGTCGCGTTCGGGCTCGCGCTGTCGCTGGTGTGGGCGGCGGTCGCGCTGGTGGTCCGCGACCCGGCCGTCGTGATCAGCATCGCCAACGCCGTGCTGATCCCGCTTTCGTTCGCCAGCAACATCTTCGTCGAGCCCACGACGTTGCCCGGGTGGCTCCGGGCCTTCGTCGACGTCAACCCGCTCAGTCACGTCGCGAGCGCGGCGCGGACCCTTATGAACGACGCCGGCGGCACCGGCGTCGGGTGGTCCCTCGTCGCGACGGCCGTCCTCGTCTCCGTGGCCGGCCCGGTGACGCTTCGGCTCTACAGCAGGCAGGGCTGAGGAAACCGCTCGTCTAGGGTGCGGACATGCCTCTGTTCTCGTTCGAAGGGCTCAGCCCGCAGGTCCACCCGGACGCCTGGATCGCGCCCACCGCCACCCTCATCGGCGACGTCGTCGTCGAGAAGGACGCCTCGATCTGGTACGGCGTGGTGGTCCGGGCCGACTTCGGCCGGATCGTCATCCGGGAGGGTGCCAACATCCAGGACAACTCGGTGATCCACGTCAACGACGGCGTCTGCGAGGTCGGCAAGAACGTCACCGTCGGCCACCAGTGCCTGGTGCACGACTGCACCATCGGGGAGCAGGCGCTGATCGGCAACGGCTCGACGGTGCTCGACAAGGCGAAGATCGGCGCGCGGGCGCTGGTCGCGGCGGGCGCGACGGTCACCCCGGCGACCGAGGTCCCCGAGGAGGTCATCGCGATGGGCAGCCCGGCGAAGAAGTTCGTCCCGCTGACCGATTCGGCGCGGATGTGGGTCGACCACAACGCCGCGATCTACCAGGAGCTGGCCCGCCGCCACCGCGCCGGCACGAAGCCGATCGATCGAGGTTGACCCTCCAGTAACTGGAGACTCCAGCTTCGGGCCGTGGCTCCGAAGAAACTCACCCACCAGGTCGCCCTCGAACTCGCCGCGGGCAACGCCCCGGTCGTCGACCTCGGCAAGATGCTGGGGCAGACCGGGGTCAACCTGGTCGAGAAGGCGTTGGGGGACAAGGGATCCTCGCGGCCGGGGCACGAGGTGGCGGGCAAGATCACGACGGCGCAGCTGCGCGAGATCGCCGAGCGCAAGCTGCCGGACCTGAACACGTCCGACGTCGAGATGGCGATGCGCACGATCGCCGGCACGGCCCGGTCCATGGGTGTCGCGGTCGTCGACTGAAGTGAACCGCGGCTCGAGCGGGGTGCACTAAGCTCTTCCCCGCAGCAGCGACTGGCGCCATCGAGGTGGAGCACCACCGGGAAGCGACGACGAGGCCGGCACCGCGCGCCTGGGTGAAGGCCACTCCAGAGCCGGAGTACGCCCATGACCCACCAGCCGAAACTGAACGCGCTCGCGTCCGCCGACCCCGCCATCGCCGGGCTCGTCGAGGACGAAGCCAAGCGCCAGCACGACAAGATCCGCTTGATCGCGTCGGAGAACTACGTCTCGCAGGCCGTGCTCGAGGCCACCGGGACCGTGCTCACCAACAAGTACTCCGAGGGGTACGCGGGCAAGCGGTACTACGAGGGCCAGCAGTTCATCGACCAGGTCGAGCTGCTCGCCATCGAGCGCGCGAAGGCCGTCTTCGGCGCGGACCACGCCAACGTCCAGCCCTACTCCGGATCTCCGGCGAACCTGGCCGTGTACCTCGCCTTCGCGAAGCCCGGCGACACCGTGCTCGGCATGGCGCTGCCGGACGGCGGCCACCTGACCCACGGCTGGAGCGTCTCCGCGACCGGCAAGTGGTTCACGCCGGTGCGCTACGGCGTCGCCAAGGAGACCGGCCGCGTCGACCTCGACCAGGTGCGCGACCTGGCCCGCGAGCACCGGCCGAAGCTGATCTTCGCCGGTGGCACGGCGATCCCGCGCACCATCGACTTCCCGGCGTTCGCCGAGATCGCCGCCGAGGTGGACGCGGTGCTCGTCGCCGACATCGCGCACATCGCCGGGCTGGTCGCGGGCGGCGCGCACCCGTCACCGGTCGGGCACGCGCAGGTCATCACCACGACGACGCACAAGACGTTGCGCGGCCCGCGTGGCGCGATGATCCTGTCCGACGCCGAGCACGCGAAGGCCGTCGACAAGGCCGTGTTCCCCGGCCTGCAGGGCGGCCCGCACAACCACACGACGGCGGCCATCGCGGTCGCCCTCGGGGAGGCGCAGCAGCCGTCGTTCGGCGAGTACGCGCACAGCATCGTCGCCAACGCCCGCGCGCTGGCCGACGCGCTGCTGGCCCGCGGTTACGACCTCGTGTCCGGTGGCACGGACAACCACCTGCTGCTGATCGACCTGACGAACAAGGCCGTCGCGGGCAAGCCGGCCGCGCAGGCCCTCGACCGCGCGGGCATCGAGCTGAACTACAACACGGTGCCGTTCGACCCGCGCAAGCCGTTCGACCCGTCCGGCATCCGGCTCGGCACGTCCGCGATCACCACCCGCGGCCTCCGTCCGGAGCACCAGACGCAGGTGGCGGACTGGATCGACCGCACGGTCACCGCGGCCGCCGCGCAGAACGAGTCCTCTTTGGACACGATCGCCGCGGAGATCCGCGAGTTCCTGGCGCCCTTCCCCATCCCGGGCTACTCCGCCTGAGCCCAAGTCCGTGAATGCCACATTGAGGGACACTATGTCCCTCAATGTGGCATTCACGGCTTTTGTGCCAGGGCGGCGAGGACGAGCGGGTGCAGGGTGGGGGCGGCGGCGAGGAAGCTCGGGGACGCCGGGGTCCAGGGGGCGCCGTCGGTGGTGGTGACCACCGCGCCGGCCTCGCGGGCGATCAGAGCCGCGCCGACGAGGTTCGTCGCGTCGTGGCCGTACTGCCAGAAGACGTCCAGGCGCCCGGACGCGACGTCGGCGACCTGCCACGACGTCGGGCCGAGGTTCCGGACCGCGGCGACTTCGTCGAGCACGGCGGTGAGTGATCGGCCCGCCGCGGCCGAGACGCCGGGCTGGCGCGTGACGAACGGCGGCTGGCTGGTCGCCGCGACCGCCGCGTCCAGGGAAGTCTTGTGTGACGGCGAAATCGGCGTCCCGTTGCGCCACGCGCCCGCGCCGCGCGAAGCCGCGTAGGTCTCGCCGAGCCACGGCGAGTGCAGCACCGCCAGCTCCGCCTCGCCGTCACGCAGCAGCGTCACGGTGACGCAGTACTGCGGCAGGCCCTGGACGAGCTGGACGGCGCCGTCGAGGGCGTCCACCACCCAGACCTCGCCGCCGGGGACGTCCGCGAACTCGTCGACCCAGCCCGCGTCCGGCCGGATTCCGGCGAGCGCCGCGCGCAGGCTCGCGGCCAGCGGGTCGTCGATCGCCGAGAACGTCGTGGCGAGTTCGCCGAGCGACGTGGGTGGCCGCCGCGGTGCGCGGATGCCGGTGGCCAGGGTTTCCACGATGTCGATCACTGTTTTCAGCATGCGCCCAGGGTTACGCTCGGGCGGCGCGAGCCGGTACTCCAGCGCGCCAACCTGAGCGAAAACGGACTCACAAATGCAGCTGCTGACCGAAATCGAACAGCGGGTCGTCTCGGCCCTGCAGGTCGACGGCCGCGCCGGGCCCGGCCGGATCGCCGAGGTCCTCGACCTCTCGCCGCGCACGGTCACCCGCGTCATCGCCCGGCTCACCGCCGACGGCCGCCTCGAGGTCGTCTGCGTCCCGAACCCCGCGCACGGCCTGCGCGGCGCGCTGCTCCTGCGGGTGAAGGTGCTCCGCGGAAGGACGCCGGTGATCGCCGACGCCCTCGCGAAGCGCGACGACGTCCTGTTCGTCGACATCCTGGCCGGCGGCGAGGAGATCAGCGCCGTCGCGTTCGGCGGGCTCGACGGCCGGTTGGTGCACGACGCGCTGCCGTCGACCTCCGCGATCACCGAGCTGCGCGCGCACTCGATCCTCCACGTCTTCTCCGACGCGACGCGCTGGCGCACCGGCCTGCTCACCGACGCCGAGGTCGCCGCGCTGACCCCGCCGCCGCCCGGCGACGACGTCACCCTCGACGAACTCGACCGGCGGCTGCTGGCCCGGCTCGCGATCGACGCCCGGCTCGGCCCCGCCGAGCTGGCCGCGGAAGCTCCGGAGTCCACCGTGCGCAGGCGGCTCGACCGGCTCACGGCGGCGGGGCGCATCCGGACCTACGCGAACATCGACGTCACGGCGCTCGGCCTGACGGTCGACGCCAACGTCTGGATGACCGTCCCGCCCGGCCGTCTCGACGACGTCGGGCGCGTGCTCGCGCGGCACCCGATGGTGCACGGCACCCTCGCCACGACCGGCGTGACCAACCTGATGGCCGCCGTCTGGTGCCGTGACCTGGCTGGCCTCTACGCCTTCGTCACCGGCCTCGACGTGCCGTCCGCCGAGGTCACGGTGGTCGCGCGGGCCGTCAAGCGGGGCGGGAGACCAGGGTCACAGGATATTTGATTGCACGATACAAGCTTCCGCGGAATAGTTGGCCGAAGCAAGTAGTTGACAGCTACAAGCAACTACGACGAAGGCTTCACCCGAGGGAGACCACCATGAGCGACACCACCACGGCGGAAGGAGCAGCCGCTACGAAAGGCCGGCTATCGCACCGTCAGATCCTGACCATCCTGTCCGGGCTGATGCTCGGCATGTTCCTCGCCGCGCTCGACCAGACCATCGTGTCGTCGTCGATGCGCACCATCGCCGACGAGCTCCACGGCCTGTCGCTGCAGGCCTGGGCCACCACGGCGTACCTCATCACCGCCACGCTTTCGACGCCGCTCTACGGCAAGCTGTCCGACCTCTACGGCCGCAAGCCCATGTACCTGACGGCGATCTCGCTGTTCCTGGTCGGCTCGCTGGCCAGCGGCATGGCGACCTCGATGTACGAGCTGGCCGCGTTCCGCGCGTTCCAGGGCCTCGGCGCCGGTGGCCTGATGTCCCTGGCGCTGGCGATCATCACCGACATCACCGCGCCGCGTGAGCGCAGCAAGTACCAGGGTTACTTCATGGCGGTGTTCGGCATCTCGAGCGTCGCGGGCCCGGTCGTCGGCGGCTTCTTCGCCGGCATCGACTCCTTCGCCGGCATCACCGGCTGGCGCTGGGTGTTCCTGGTCAACGTCCCGATCGCGCTCGCCGCGCTGGCCGTCGTCAGCAAGGTCCTCAACCTCCCGCACACCCGCGTCGAGCAGAAGGTCGACTACTGGGGCGCCGTGACGCTGGCCGTCGGGCTGGTGCCGCTGCTGATCGTCGCCGAGCAGGGCCGCGAGTGGGGCTGGGGTTCGGCCGCGTCGATCGCGATGTACGTCATCGGCGGGCTGGGTGTCGTGGCCTTCATCTGGCAGGAACGCCGGATGGGCGACGCCGCGCTGCTGCCGCTGCGCCTGTTCAACCGCCCCGTGTTCCGGATGGCCACGCTGGTCACCGTCGTGCAGGGCGCCGGGATGTTCGGCGCGATGATGTCGCTGCCGCTGTACCTGCAGATCGTCAAGGGCGCGACGCCGACCCAGGCCGGCCTGCAGATGCTCCCGCTGACGCTCGGCATCATGGTCGCCAGCCTGACCAGCGGCCGGCTGATCTCGAAGACCGGGCGCTACAAGATGTTCGCGGTGGCCGGGATCGGCCTGATGGCGGCGGCGCTGTTCGCGCTGTCGACGATCACCGTCGACACCTCGCTCAACCTGGTCATGGTGATCGCCTTCGTGATCGGCCTCGGCCTCGGCGCCTCGATGCAGACGCTGGTGCTGGCCGCGACCAACGACGTCCGCCCGCAGGACATCGGCGTCGCCACCTCGGCGGCGACGTTCTTCCGGCAGATCGGCGGCACGGCGGGCACCGCGGTGTTCCTGTCGATCCTGTTCGGCACGGTCGGCGACAAGATCGCCGGCGCCGTCCGCTCGGCGATCAGCACCCCGGCCTACGCCGCGGCGCTGGCCCAGCACCCGGAGTTCGCGCAGCAGCTGAAGAGCGGCCTGGACGTCAACGACACGTCGTTCCTGTCCTCGCTCGACCCGACGCTGGCCCGGCCGATCCTGCAGGGCTTCGCCGACTCGATGAGCACGGTGTTCCTGGTCGGCGGGATCGTGCTGACCGTCGGCTTCGCCCTGGTGTGGTTCCTCAAGGAGAAGCCGCTCTCGGACAAGTCGGCGATGGAGCAGCGCGCGGAGGCCGAGGAAGAGGGCACTCCCGCTCTGGCTCTGGCGCACTGACCAGCTGAAACACGAAGAGGCCCCTCGGTTTCCGAGGGGCCTCTTTCGCGTGGGGCGTCAGTGGGCGGTGCCGCCGTCGGCCTTCTCCTTGGCCAAGCGGTCGGTCTCGCGCTCGTACGAGCGGCCGATCTCGGCCTCGGCCTCGGTGCGGCCGACCCAAGACGAGCCCTCGACGCTCTTGCCGGGCTCGAGGTCCTTGTACACCTCGAAGAAGTGCTGGATCTCCAGGCGGTGGAACTCGTTCATGTGGTGGATGTCGCGCAGGTGCTCGAGGCGCGGGTCGTTCGACGGGACGGCGATGACCTTGTCGTCCGGGCCCTTCTCGTCGGTCATCCGGAACATTCCGATCGCGCGGCAGCGGATCAGGCAACCCGGGAAGGTGGGCTCCTGGACGAGCACCATCACGTCCAGGGGGTCGCCGTCCTGGCCGAGGGTGTCGTCGATGAAGCCGTAGTCGGCCGGGTACTGCGTGGCCGTGAACAGCGTCCGGTCCAGCTTGATGCGGCCGGTCTTGTGGTCGACCTCGTACTTGTTGCGCTCCCCTTTGGGGATTTCGATCGTGACGTCGAACTCCACGGCGTCCTCACTGCTTCTTTTAGATCCGGGCGTGCCCGCACGTCGCGGGCGGCAACCTCAGCGACTGTCTTGACGTCTCCTAGTGTGGACTACGGCCTGCCCGGCGGTCGCATCGATGTCGGCCGGGAGGCATGTGAGCTTGGCCCCTTCCGGGGCAGGTGAGAAGGAGTGGTGGGTGCCGGAAAACGACCAGCCGATGTGGCCTTCGTCGGACGAAGACCGCTCGTCGTCGGGTGCGGGCAAGACCACTCCGATGTCGCTGCCGGACACTCCACCGGCGTCAGCCGGACGGGTGAGCGTGCCGAAGGTCACAGGCAGTGAAGCGCCGAAGGGCTCGTGGTTCGCGCCGAACGTCGAGCCGGAGCCGGTGCCGGGCTTGAACGCGCCGGTCGAGCCGCCGGAGCCGCCCGAGCCGCCGCCCGCGGCCAAGCAGGACCTCGCCGACCGCCTCGGCGGCGCTCCGAAGCCGAAGCTGCCGCAGCAGGCACCGGAGCCGAAGCCCGCCGAGCCGGAGCCGGCCGAAGCCGCCGAGCCGGTCGAGGCCGAGCCGGAGCCCGCGGAACCGAAGGCCGCGGAGCCGAAGTGGGACCCCGAGAGCACCCGGCAGATCAAGGTCGAGAAGCAGGAGAAGCAGGAGAAGGCGCCGTGGGTGCCAGTCGAGCGGAACGTCTGGCCCGGCGGGAAGCCGGAGCAGGGCGAGCCGAAGAAGCCGGACGAGCCGCAGCAGCCGTGGCGCGAGGAGCTGCAGCACTGGCGCGAGACGCAGCAGCGTGGCGAGACGCACCAGCAGCAACAGCGGCCGCCGGACCAGCAGCGACCCCAGGACCAGCAGCAACGCCGTGACGAGCCGTCGTCGCGGCCGAACCCGGACGCCCCCTGGGCGCAGCGGATCGACCTGCGGGAACATCGCGGCGACCGGCCCGCCGAGCCCGGCGAACGCCGTCCCGGCCTGCCGCCGGAGCCGCCACGCGGGGTCGTCCCGTCGGCGTCGGCCGGCTCGCTGGCCCGGCCGATGCGGATCGAGCCGGACGGGCGGCAGTTCGACGCCGAGGCGACTGTCGGGATCGAACGGCCCGCCCAGTTCCCCGGCGCCTTCCAGCAGCAGCCCCAGTCCCGCAACGAGCCGCCTCGCAACGAGCCGCAGCCGCAAGCCGAGCCCCCGGCACCGGAGCCGCCCGCTGCCGAGGCCGCGACCGCCGCGGAGCCGCCGAAGAAGAAGCGCAAGGGCAAGCTGATCGCGATCGGCGCCATCGTGCTGGTGGTGCTTGTCGGGCTCGGGGTCGCCGCGGCCATGCCGAAGGTGTCCAACCGGCTGGGCCTGCCGTGGGCGCCGAACGCGCCGAAGGGCGACAGCCCCGACCCCGCCGCGGCCAGCCGCGTCCTGCAGGGCCCGAACACGTCCGGGCAGCCACCGACCGCCAACGGCGTCAAGTCGGCGCTGGCCGGTGCGGCCGGCAGCAGCGCGCTCGGCCAGCTCACCGGCAGTGTCGTCGACCCGGTCAGCGGCACCGAGCTGTGGAACCGCAACGCGACGTCGCCCGTCACGCCCGCGTCGACGACGAAGGTGCTCACCTCCGCGGCCGCGTTGCTCTCGATGGACCCGAACACCCGGCTGTCGACGAAGATCGTGCAGGGCACCGACCCGGGCACGGTGATCCTGGTCGGCGGCGGTGACCCCACCCTCACCTCGCTGCCGCAGGGCACCGAGTCGCCGCTGTACCCGGGCGCGGCCCACGTCGACGACCTCGTCGCGCAGGTCAAGAAGGCCAACCCGGGCGTCAAGAAGGTGCAGGTCGACCTGAGCCTGTTCAAGGGCGCGACGACCGCGCCGGGCTGGGCCGCGGGCGACGCGCCATCGACGTTCGCCACCCAGATCTCGTCGGTGATGGCCGACGCCGGCCGCCAGGACCCGAAGAACAACAACTCCCAGCGCGTGCCCAACGCGGGCAGCGCGCTCGCGGGGACGATCGCGTCGAAGCTCAGCGCCTCGGCCGGCGGCCAGGCGACCGCGCCCAAGGACGCCAAGGTCCTCGCCGAGGTCAAGTCGGCCCCGCTGACCGAGCTGGTCTCCGACACCATGGAGCTGTCCGACGACGTCCTCGCCGAAGCCCTCGCCCGCCAGGTGGCCATGGCCAACGGCCAGGAAGCCAGCTTCGCCGGCGGTGCCGCCGCGACGCTCAAGGTGCTGAAGGACCACGGCTTCGACACGACCGGCGTCCAGCTGTCCGACGGCAGCGGCATCTCGGACCAGAACAAGATCCCGGCGAAGCTGCTGTCCCAGGTCTTAGCGGCCGCGGCGGGCCCGGAGGGCAAGCACCCGGACACCGCCAAGCTGCGCGCGCTGCTGGCCGGCCTGCCCGTGGCCGGTGCGTCGGGCACCCTCGCCGACAAGCGGTTCGACACGGCGGGCTCGCAGGCCGGCCGCGGCTGGGTGCGCGCCAAGACGGGCACGCTCACCGGCGTCAACACCCTCGCCGGGGTGGTGCTCGACCAGGACGGCCGGGTGCTGGTGTTCGCGTTCATGTCCAACGGCTCGGACACCGACGCCGGCCGGGACGCCCTGGACGTCCTCGCGACGGGCCTCCGGAAGTGCGGCTGCGGCTGATCGCGTACCGGTCCGTGTGCGAAGCGTGCGGAAGTCGTGGCCGGAAACCCGCTCCGGGCAGGTAGCGTCGAAAGGGTGAGTCAGGAAACCGACACCCGGCCCATGGTCGACTGGTCGCTCGCCGCGCAGACGGGGGCGCTGCTCGTGCGCGGCGGCCCCCAGGTCCCGCGCGACGAGGCCGAGGCCGCCGTCACCGACCTGCGCGAGCTGACGATGGCGGCCGAGGGGCACGTCCGGCAGCTGACGAACCTCGGGCTCGACCTGCCGCTGCTGCCCGGCGAGGTCGTCGACCGCCCGGGCTGGGTCCGGTCCGCTGCCGCGGGCCTCGACGCGCTCACCGGGCGCGCGCTGCCGCAGCAGGGCGGGCCGTTCGGGCCGATCCTGGCCGGTGGCGCCGGCGTCCAGACCGGCCTGGTGCTCGCGTTCCTCGCCAGCCGCGTGCTCGGCCAGTACGACCCCTTCGGCGGTGCCGAGCGCCAAGGCCAGCTGCTGCTGGTCGCGCCGAACGTCGTCGCCGCGGAACGCGCGATGAAGGTGCCCGGGCACGACTTCCGGCTCTGGGTCTGCCTGCACGAGTGCACCCACCGGCTCCAGTTCACCGCCGTCACCTGGCTGCGCGACTACTTCGCCGACGAGGTCGAACGGCTCGTCTCCGGCCTGGCCGGCGGCAGCGACGACAGCCTCGCCGACCTGGTCGGCCGGTTGCCCGAGGCGATCAAGCAGGGCCCGAAGCTGAACCTCGCCGAGCTGCTCCAGTCGCCGAAGGAACGCGCGGTGTTCGACCGGCTGCTCGCGCTCTCGACGTTGCTGGAAGGCCACGCCGACTACGTGATGGACGCCGTCGGCCCGCAGGTCGTGCCGAGCGTCGACACCATCCGCGCGCGGTTCTCCGCCCGGCGCAAGGGCGGCGGCGTCTTCGACCGGCTGCTGCGCGCGCTGCTCGGCGTCGATGCGAAGATCCGTCAGTACGAAGAAGGCGCGAAGTTCACGAAGCACGTCGTGGACGCCGTCGGCATGGCGGGCTTCAACGCCGTCTGGCGCTCGCCGAACACCCTGCCGTCGCGTGCCGAGATCGCCGATCCGGCCGCCTGGGTCCGGCGCCTGCACGGATGACCGGGCCGGCGGTCGCGGCCGTCCGGCGGGCCGTCCGCGGGTTCCTGGAGAGCGTCGAGGCACCGGCCGAACTGTGCGTCGCGGTCTCCGGCGGCGCCGACTCGCTCGCGCTGGCCGAGGCCACGACGTACGTCGGGCGCCACCGCGGCCACCGCGTCCGCGCGCTGGTCGTCGACCACGGCCTCCAGGAGGGCTCGGCGAAGATCGCGCGCGACGCCGCCGCGGCGGCGAAGTCACTGGGCGCCGACGAGGCCGAGGTGCGCCGGGTCGACGTCACCGGACCGGGCGGGCCGGAGGCGGCGGCGCGCAAGGCCCGCTACCGCGCGCTCGCCGGCCACGACCTCGTCCTGCTCGGCCACACCCGCGACGACCAGGCCGAAACCGTCCTGCTCGGGCTCGGCCGCGGCTCCGGCCCGCGCAGCGTTTCCGGGATGCGGCCGCACGACCCGCCGTGGGGCCGGCCGCTGCTGGCGGTGCCGCGCGCGACCACCCGGGCGGCGTGCGCCGAGCTCGGCGTCGAGCCGTGGGAGGACCCGCACAACACCGAAGCGCGCTTCACCCGGGTCCGGCTGCGCACCGAGGTCCTGCCGCTCCTGGAGGACGTCCTCAACGGCGGGGTGGCGGCCGCGCTCGCCCGCACGGCCGCGCAGCTGCGGGAGGACAGCGAGGCGTTGGACACATCGGCGGACAGGATCTTCACCCGTGCGGGCGGCGTCGAAGGGCTGGATGTCGCAGTCCTCGAGGGCGAGCCCGCGGCCCTGCGGCGGCGGGTTCTCCGCAGGTGGCTGCTGGAGTCGGGGGTGCGCGAGCTCACCGACGGGCACCTCCGGGCGGTCGACGCGCTCGTCGCCCGGTGGCGTGGTCAGGGCGGCGTCTGGTTACCCGGCAACTTGGAAGCGCGACGGTGCCGTGGCAGGCTCTGCGTCATCTCCCAACCCACCACCCGAGGGGACTGACCCGTGTACGAGGGCGAAATCGCCTCCGTGCTCGTCACCGAGCAGCAGATCCAGGACAAGATCACGGAGCTGTCGACGCAGATCGCCGCCGACTATCCGGCCAACGGGCAGGGTGAACTCCTGCTGGTGGGTGTCCTGAAGGGCGCGGTCATGTTCATGACCGACTTCGCCCGTGCGCTGCCGCTGCCGACGCAGCTGGAATTCATGGCCGTCTCTTCCTACGGCTCGGCGACGTCGTCGTCCGGTGTCGTCCGCATCCTCAAGGACCTCGACCGCGACATCGCGGGCCGCGACGTGCTGATCGTCGAGGACATCGTCGACTCCGGCCTCACGCTCTCGTGGCTGCTGAAGAACCTGGCCAGCCGCAACCCGGCCTCGCTCGAGGTGGTTTCGCTGCTGCGCAAGCCGGACGCGGTCAAGGTCGACGTCCCGGTGAAGTACATCGGCTTCGACATCCCGAACGAGTTCGTCGTCGGCTACGGCCTGGACTACGCCGAGCGCTACCGGGACCTGCCCTACATCGGGACGCTGGACCCGAAGGTCTACACCGCGTAGTACACCGGCGGAGTTCACCGACCGTTCACCGCAATTACCGGTTTCGCGGAACCCCGGCGCCGCCGATCGCGTCATACGCTCTGATCACGTGCGTTAACCTATGCGAAGACATTGTCGTGCCCGCGGTGACCGGGTCGGGGGAACGGGAGAGAGTTCTGATGGCGAACAGCAGCGCTGCCGACGCGAACGCCTTCAAGGCGGCCGCCGCGGCTGGTCAGGTCGGGATCGACCCCGACGCCGCGCAGACCGTGCTGAACAAGATCCGCACCGGCAAGGACGCCGTCGAGGCCCTGCTCAGCGGTGCGGGCACGCTCGCCCAGCCGCCGAAGCTCGGGGACAACCCGGTCGGCAACGCGATGGCGGCGAAGTTCGTGCAGCGCGCGGACGGCGGGGGCGACTCGTACGCCGCCGCCCTGCAGAACCTGCTCGACCAGTACTCCGCCGCCGAGGAGGGCATCGTCACGGCGATGTCCCGGTACCACGAGATCGACCAGGCCGCGGCCGACCCGTTCCGCAACGCCTGAGCCCAGAGGGGGACTCGAAGTCATGGCTCCGAACCACAGCGACCAGCCGTCGACCGCCACCACTGACCCGGGCTCGCTGGTCCCGCTCGGCGACAACGCGTCGGCCCAGAACATCGTCGCGGACGCCCGCGGCCGTTCCGACGGCTTCGACATGGGCAGCGACCGCGCGATCGCGAACCCGCCGAACTGGAACGCGCAGGCCAGCCAGCAGCTCTACGACGGCGCGGTCAACAACAACGACCCCGGCACGGCCGAGGCGACCGGGCAGGCCTGGTCGCACCACGGCAGCGAGCTGAAGCAGGCCTCCGACCACCTGTACAACGCGATCTCCGAGCTGGGCAACGCCTGGGTCGGCCGCGGTGCCGCGGGTGCCCAGGGCGCGCTGGTGGCCATCGCCAACTCGGGCTCGCAGGCCTCCGAGGCCGCGCACACGATGTCGGACCGGCTCGCCCGGCAGGCCGCCGCGGCCGCCGAGGTCAAGAAGATGCCGGCCCCCAAGGACTACGACCCGAAGCAGTCGATGGCGGCGGCTCTGGCCGGCGGCCCGGCGGCGCTGGTCGCCGACCAGAAGGCCCAGGCGGACGCGGCCAACGACGTCAAGACGCAGCAGGTCGCGTTCTTCAACGCCTACACCAAGTCGATGAGCGACGTCGACAGCTCGACCCCGAGCTTCGGCCCGGAGTCGCTCGGCATGAAGCCGACGGGGTCGCACAACTCGATCTCGTTCGACGGCATCAGCAGCGTCGGCGCCACCGGCCCGGTCCAGGGCCTCGGCGGCGCGGGCAACGCGGTCTTCGCCTCGAGCGGCGGCGGCTTCGGCGGCCACGGCGGCGCGTTCGACGCGCAGCACTCGGCGTTCGCCCCGAACGCGGCCCACGGCGGCGTCGGCGGGACCGGCGGTTTCGGCGGCCACGAAGCGGCGGCGGCGCTCGGCAGCGACGTACCCGGTGGCACCGCGGCGGGGACGACCGGCGGCACCACCACGGGTGCCGGCCAGGTGCCCGGTGGCGCGCAGACCGGCGGCGGCAGCAGCAATCCGCTCGGCAAGATCGGCATGGGCCTGGGCATCGGCGGCGCCGCCGGCGGTCTCGGCGCCCTGGCGTCCCGCGCGCTGGGCCGGGGCAACCGCTCCGGGGCGAAGTCGGAGAACGAGACGTCACTAGCGTCGGCGGACGGCCAGGCGCAGAGCGCCGCCTCGGCCCAGGCGCCGCAGCAGGGTCTCGTGTCGTCGGCCGGCACCATCGGCGGCCAGACCCCGCCGCCACCCGGCATGGGCGGCATGGGCGGCGGAATGGCCCCGCACGGTGCGCAGGGCGAGCAGGACGAGGAGCACACGCACGCGTCGTTCCTCATCGAGGCCGACCCGGACGAGGCCTTCGGCGCCAACCAGGCGACCCCGCCGCCGGTCATCGGCGCGTGGTCCGAGGACAACGAAGACCGCTGATCCTGATCGGGCCGGACGCGCTTCCCGCGCGTCCGGCCCGCTTTCACATCTCTGGGGGGTGGCTCGATGCCGAACGCTGAGCTGCTGACCCCGGCCGAGGTGGACTTCCTGTGGGAGTCGGCCGGGCTGGGTGAGCTGCCGTACCCGCTGCGCGTCCGGTCGCACGGCGAGACGCTCGACGAGCGGTCGCTGCTGCGCCGGCGGACGCTGGAGGGACTGGCGGCGCGCGGGCTCGCGGACGGCCGCGGCCGCCCCGAACCGCACGTCGAGGACTACTTCGGCGTGCTGGCCACCCCCGAACTGAGCTTGGACGCCGTCCAGCTGATCGCCCCGGACGCCGAGCCGCTGCTCGCGATCGCCGGCGTACTGGGCGGCCAGGGGCTGCTGGCGGTCCAGGACACCCGCGGCCTGCACCTGCAGCCGTGCCCGGTGGACGGCCTGGCGAGCGCGATCGTCTCGCTGCTGCCCGCCGCCCCGCGCGGCAGCGAGAAGTCGATCACGGTGCCGCTGGAGCAGCTGGTCGGCGCGCACGGCGTCGACTTCCTGCAGCGCCGCGGCAACCCCGAGGACCGCACCAGCGCCGACGACGACCGCAAGGCCCTGGCCCGCCTGCACGCCCAGCCCCGCCTGCGCGGCGGCCAGATCGCGGCGAACGCCCGCACCCGGATGGGCGCCCGCAGCCGCACCCCGGTGCTGAGCTGGTTCGACACCGAGACGGGCCGCTACTTCACCCAGGCGTCCAAGGGCCACGACGGCCGAGACTGGATCACGATCGCCCCCGCCGACGCGGCGACGCTGCGCCACCGGCTCGGCGAGCTGCTCGCTGGAGCGTCGGCGACCAGCTCGGTCTGACCCCGGCCGGGTGCTTCGGCGGGCTGGTTCCGGCTCCCGCCGCGCGCGCTCGGCTCGATTCGCGCCCCGGCGCGGCCTCGCGAGTGGCTGATTCCGGACACCGCCACTCTGCCTCGGCCAAGATCGGCGCGAGCTGCCCAGGCCGCTGCCTCACCAGTCCGGCGGGACGGCGCGCGAGGCGCTGCGGCGCCCGCACCCCGGCGCGGCCTCGCGAACGGCTGATTCCGGACACCGTGAACGCGGGTCCCACACCATCTCTGCCAAGATCGGCCCCGGGTTCTCCGAGCGTGCCCAACCGGCAGCGGGAACGGTCCCGTTCTGTCGGTGGTGCGGGCTACGCTGAGCGAGAATCCGATCCGGGAGAGTAGTGATGCAAGAGTTCTTCTCGCCGCTGGCGTTCGACTTCCTGTGGGAGTCGGCGCGGGTCGGTGAGCTGCCCTACCCGCTGCACGTCCGGTCGCACGGCGCGACCGAGGACGAGCGGGTTTCGCTGCGCCACCGCACCGACGTCGAGCTGAAGGTGCGCGGCATCCGCGAGCCGCGGGGCAGGCTGGCGCCACCGATCGAAGACGCGCTGGAGCTGCTGGCCTTCGCGCCCCTGACCATCGACGCGCTGCACATCCCCCGGTTCGAGACCCCGACGGTCGGGGTGCTGGCGGCGGCCGACGACACCAAGGGCGTGCTCGCGGTCCAGGACGCCGACGGCATCTGGCTGCGGGACGTCCCGCCGGACGCGCTGGTCTCCGCCGTCATCGGCGTGCTGCCCGCCGGGCCGCGCGGGACCGAGGCCTCCGTCACACTCCCGCTGGACGACGCCCTGCACACGGCCCCCATCCGGGTGCCCGTGTCGCTGCCGGCGTCCGGTGAGGAAGAGAACAAGGGCAAACGCCGGACGCCGCTGAGCGAGCGGGTCGTCGCCGACCCGCGCGAGGCCTACGCGCGGCTCGCCGGGCAGCCCCGGATGTGCGGCGGTCAGCTGGCAGCGAACAGCCGGTCCCCGGTCGGGGCCAAGCAGCGGTCCCGGGTGCTGGCCTGGTTCGACACGGCCACCGGGCGCTACCTGAGCCTCTCCCGTGCAGGTACAGACGGTCGGGAGTGGGTCACGGTGGCCCCGGCGGACCCGCCGACACTGCGGACCCGGCTGGGCGAGATGGTGAGTGGTGTGTCCGACGGCACGCGATAGCGTGACAGAGGTGCAGGCCGAACGGGAACCAGGACGCGGTATCGCCCGTTGACCTGCGAGAGGCTCACAGGGGATGAACGCGGCAGCGGACGGTACCCTGTTGGGACGGGTGTCCAGGCACCATGGGTTGTCAAGATCGTGATGGCGGGTATCACAGGAGCCGCCCAACCAGGGAGGGTCGAGGCCACCAGGGCCGAGTCGTATGAACCGGAAGAGCGTGCTCAGGAACCCACTGCTGTGGATCGTCGCGGGGTTGCTGGCGTTGTTCGCGTACAACACGATCTTCGACAGCGATCGTGGGTACACCCAAGCACCCATCTCGGTGGCGAACTCCCAGATCACCACGAACAACGTCAAGGAAGCCAGCCTCGAGGACAAGGAACAGCAGGTCAAACTCCTGCTGAACAAACCTGTCGACGTCGACGGCCAGCAGACCACCCAGCTCATCGCGCAGTACCCGGCCAACGCGTCGCTTGAGATCTACGACAAGCTGCTGGCCGCGAAGAACGGCGATGGCGGGGTCAAGTTCACCACCAAGGTCACCCAGCAGGGTGTACTGACCCAGATCCTCATCTTCGCCATCCCGCTGGCCCTCGTGCTGGGCCTGCTGATGTGGATGATGAACAACGCCCAGGGCGGCGGCAACCGCGTCCTCAACTTCGGCAAGTCCAAGGCCAAGCAGCTGAACAAGGACATGCCCAAGACGACCTTCGGGGACGTCGCGGGCGCCGACGAGGCCGTCGAAGAGCTGTACGAGATCAAGGACTTCCTCCAGAACCCGGCGCGATATCAGGCGCTCGGCGCGAAGATCCCGAAGGGTGTCCTGCTCTACGGGCCACCCGGTACCGGCAAGACGCTGCTCGCGCGAGCTGTCGCGGGTGAAGCGGGCGTGCCGTTCTACACGATCTCGGGCTCGGACTTCGTCGAGATGTTCGTCGGTGTCGGTGCCTCCCGGGTGCGTGACCTGTTCGAACAGGCCAAGCAGAACGCGCCGTGCATCATCTTCGTGGACGAGATCGACGCGGTCGGCCGCCAGCGCGGCGCCGGCCTCGGCGGCGGCCACGACGAGCGCGAGCAGACGCTGAACCAGCTGCTCGTCGAGATGGACGGCTTCGACGCCCGCGGCGGCATCATCCTGATCGCGGCCACCAACCGGCCCGACATCCTCGACCCCGCGCTGCTGCGCCCGGGCCGCTTCGACCGGCAGATCCCGGTCTCCGCGCCCGACATGCGTGGCCGTCGCGCGATCCTCGAGGTGCACTCCAAGGGCAAGCCGATCGCGCAGGGCACCGACATGGGCAGCCTGGCCAAGCGGACCGTCGGCATGTCCGGCGCCGACCTGGCCAACGTGCTCAACGAGGCCGCACTGCTCACCGCCCGCAAGAACGGGCACGTGATCAGCGACGTCGAGCTGGAGGAGTCCGTCGACCGCGTCGTCGGCGGCCCCGCCCGCAAGAGCCGGATCATCTCCGAGAAGGAGAAGAAGATCACGGCCTACCACGAGGGCGGGCACGCGCTCGCCGCGTGGGCGATGCCGGACATCGAACCGGTCTACAAGCTGACCATCCTGCCGCGCGGCCGCACGGGCGGGCACGCGCTGCTCGTCCCGGAGGACGACAAGGACCTGATGACCCGCTCCGAGATGATCGGGCGGCTGGTCTTCGCGATGGGTGGCCGCACGGCGGAGGAGCTCGTCTTCCACGAGCCCACCACCGGCGCGTCCTCGGACATCGAGCAGGCGACGAAGATCGCCCGCGCGATGGTCACCGAGTACGGCATGAGCGCCCGCCTGGGCGCGGTCAAGTACGGCCAGGAGCAGGGCGACCCGTTCCTGGGCCGCTCGGCCGGCCGTCAGGCGGACTATTCGCTCGAGGTGGCGCACGAGATCGACGAGGAGGTGCGCAAGCTCATCGAGACCGCGCACACCGAGGCGTGGCACGTGCTCAACACCTACCGCGACGTGCTCGACGAGCTGGTCATCGAACTCCTCGAGAAGGAGACGCTGACCCGCAAGGACCTCGAGCGGATCTTCGCGACGGTCGAGAAGCGCCCGCACATCACCGTGTTCAACGAGTTCGGCGAGCGCACGCCGTCCGACAAGCCGCCCATCAAGACCCCGGGCGAGCTGGCGATCGAGCGCGGCGAGCCGTGGCCCCCGCCGGAGAAGGAGAAGCCGGTCCTGAAGCCGGAGCCGACCCCGGTCGGCACCGCCCAGGGCGCGGGCGACCTGCCCGGCGGCCCGCCGTACCCGGCGTCGGCACCGGACCCGAACGCCAACCCGTACGCCCCGCCGCCGCCGGGCGCCTACCCGAACGGCGGCCGCCCCTACGGCGGTCCCAACGGTGGCCCGAACGGCTCGTCCCACTGGCCGCAGAGCTACACCGGCCAGACGGGCGGCGGCGGCCCGGCGGGCCAGAGCGGCCCGCCGAACTACGGTGCCCCTCCGGGCTGGACCCCCGCGACCTCCCCCGGCGGCCAGCCGGGCCAGTCGTGGCGACCCGGTGGTGAAGATCGTTCTCGCGAGCACGGTTGGTTCGCCGATCAAGCGGGCGGCAACCAGCAGCAGAGCGAGGGAGAGCGTCGTGACGTGGACGGACCAGAAAAGCCCCAGTGACGCCGACCGCCCGGTCTTCGACCAGGACCGGGCGGAGAAGGCGATCCACGAGCTTCTGCTGGCCTGCGGCGAAAACCCGGACCGGGACGGCCTGAAGGACACCCCGGCCCGGGTCGCCCGCGCGTACAAGGAGATGTTCGCCGGCCTGTACACCGAGCCCGACTCGGTGCTGGACAAGACGTTCGACGAGTCCCACGAAGAGCTGGTGCTCGTCACGGACATCCCGATGTACAGCCAGTGCGTGCCCAGCAAGCAGACCGTGAACGCCGTCGGCGGCCGCAAGCAGGCCGCCGACGTGCGGGTGGGTGACAAGCTCTGGACCCTCGTCGGCGGCAACGTCGAGGAGACCGAGGTCACCGAGATCACCTCGCACCAGACGCGCGAGCTGGTCGAGGTGAAGACCTCGGTCGGCAAGTTCCTCGTCACTCCCGACCACCCTTTGGCGACGCCCGAGGGGTGGCAGGAAGCGAAGGACGTCGAAGGCTCGTTCATCGAGTGGACCCACGCGAAGAAGCTCTGCCGGGACCGGTGGCGCCCGAGCCTCGGGTACGACTTCGGCTACGTCGTCGGAACCGTCTGTGCTGACGGAACGGTCGCCGACCGGTACGTCTCGCTCGTGGTGAACGACCGCGACTACGCGAAGAAGTTCGCCGAGTCCCTGCACCGCGCCTTCGGGATCGACGCGAAGGTCGAACCGACCTCCCGGCCGTCGGGCTACCTGGGCCGCGACCTCCCCGGCTTCCGGGTCCGGGTCGTGTCTTCGTTCCTCGCGGATCTGATGCGGCAGTACGTGGGCGGCGACGCCCACCACCAGCGGCAGCGGTTCCCGATGGTGGTCCTCAACGACTTGTCGACCTTCAACGGCTTCCTCGACGGTTACGTCGACGGAGACGGACACCGGAGCAAGCATTCGGCGGGGCGGATCATCGCGAGCGCGAATACGCCGTTCATGGAGGATCTGGCCACCGTGATCGGTGCACGGTTCACCGCGAACACCGGCGGTGCCGCGTCGCGGTTGTACGTCGCCGACAGCTGGTTCCGGAAGCACGGTTTCCCGCAGGACGACTACGCGACCGATCTGATCGAGTCGGAGTACGTTCAGGTCGAGTCGGTGACACCGGTGACCGCGTCGGGCACGAAGCCCTACACCGTTTACAGTTTCAAATGCGATCCGCATCCGACGTTTTTGATTGCGGGACACTTAACTCATAACTGTGAACACCATTTAGTGCCATTTCACGGGGTCGCCCACGTCGGCTACATCCCGAACGCGGGCGGCAAGGTCACCGGGCTTTCGAAACTCGCCCGCCTCGTAGACCTCTACGCCAAGCGCCCCCAGGTCCAGGAGCGTCTGACCTCGCAGGTTGCCGACGCCTTGGTCCGCAAGCTCGAGCCGCGCGGGGTCATCGTCGTGATCGAGGCCGAGCACCTGTGCATGGCCATGCGCGGCATCCGGAAGCCGGGCGCGCGCACGACCACCTCGGCCGTGCGGGGGCTGCTCAAGACCTCCGCTTCGTCACGGGCGGAGGCGCTCGACCTCATCAAGGCGCGTCGGTGAGCACGAACCTTCCCGCGCCGGGGCGGTGCGTCGTGATGGGCGTGCTCAACGTGACCCCGGATTCCTTTTCGGACGGTGGCCGCTACCTCGACGTCGACCAGGCGCTGGAGCACGCCCGGGCGATGTGGACGCGGGGGGCCGACCTGATCGACGTCGGCGGGGAGTCGACGCGGCCCGGGGCGCTGCGGGTGGACGCCGAGACCGAGCTGGCCCGGGTTCTCCCGGTGATCCGGACGCTCGCCGGTGAAGGCGTGGCCGTGTCGGTCGACACCACGCGTGCGGCCGTCGCCGCCGCGGCGCTCGAGGCGGGGGCGCACGTCGTCAACGACGTCTCGGGTGGGCTGGCCGATCCGGACATGGCGCGGGTCGCGGCCGAGTCCGGGGCGCCGTGGGTGCTGATGCACTGGCGGGGCCACAGCGAGGACATGCAGGCCCTCGCGCAGTACGAAGACGTCGTCGCCGAAGTCCGGTCCGAGCTGCTGTCCCGGGTGGACGACGCGCTCGCGGCCGGCGTGTCCGAGAGTGCGATCGTGCTCGATCCCGGGCTCGGTTTCGCGAAGAACGCCGAGCACGACTGGGCGTTGCTGCGGGGGCTGGACTCGGTGCTCTCCCTGGGTTTCCCGGTGCTCGTCGGCGCTTCGCGCAAACGGTTCCTCGGCCGGCTGCTGTCCGAAAAGGACGGTACGCCGCGGTCGCCGGACGGCCGGGAGGACGCGACCGCGGCCATCTCGGCCCTGGCCGCGGCCGCCGGGGCCTGGGGTGTGCGGGTGCACGAGGTCGGGGCGTCGCTGGACGCGGTCGCGGTGGCCGCGGCGTGGTGGAAGGGTTCTCCGGATGTCTGACCGGATCACGTTGACCGGGTTGCGCGTGTTCGGCCACCACGGCGTGTTCGAGCACGAGAAGCGGGACGGCCAGGAGTTCGTCATCGATATCACGGTGTGGCTCGACCTCGGGCCCGCCGCCGCGTCGGACGACCTGACCAAGACGCTGCACTACGGCGAGCTGGCCGAGCTGGCCGCCGGGATCGTCGCCGGTGAGCCGTACGACCTCATCGAGAAGGTCGCCGGCACGATCGCCGACGCGGTCATGCGGGACGAGCGGCTCGGCGCGGTCGAGGTGACGGTGCACAAGCCGTCGGCGCCGATCCCGCTGACCTTCGACGACGTGGCCGTCACGGTCCGGCGCGACCGGTGAGCCGCGCCGTCCTTTCCCTGGGCTCCAACCTCGGCGACCGGCTCGGCTTCCTGAAGCTCGCGCTGGACGCCGTCCGGCCCGCGCTGGTCGCGGTGTCGAGCGTGTACGAGACGAAGGCGTGGGGCGTCGAGGACCAGCCGGACTTCCTCAACGCCGTCTGCGTCGTCGACGACCCGGGCCGCGACCACTGGGCGTGGCTGCGCACCGGCCAGGCCGCCGAGCAGGCGGCCGGGCGCGTGCGCGAGCTGCGGTGGGGGCCGCGGACGCTGGACGTCGACGTCGTCACGGTGGACGGCGTCACCTCCGCCGACCCGGAGCTGCTGCTGCCGCACCCGGGCACGCCGGAGCGCGCGAGCGTGCTGGTCCCGTGGCTGGAGATCGAGCCGGACGCGATCCTGCCCGGCCACGGCCCGCTCGCCACGCTGCTGGCCGCGCGTCCGGCGTCGGACGTCGGCTCGGTCCGGCGGACCGATCTCGACTTGAAGGCATAAAGATCGGTGAACCGGGGGTGTCCGTTACCGCCCACCCCCGGTTCGTCGCCGAACTGCGGTCCTCGTGCGGTCAGCCGCGCAGAGCCGCGATCATGAACCGCACCGCGGGCTGGGCCGTCGGGACCGGGGGCCAGCCGTTGACGGTGGCCAGCAGCTGCCAGTAGCGCTCGGCCCGGGGGTCGCCGCTCGCGGCGAAGCGGTCCGCCATCTCCGCGCGGAACTCCGGTGACGTCGCGTCCTGGCCGGGGCGGGCGGTGGCCGTCGCGATGTCGGCCGCAAGCGTTTGCCCCGCCTCCGACGTCGGCGATTCTCCGGCCGTCGCGGCCGCTTCGGCGCGGGAGACCCAGCCCGGCCAGTTCTGCTGCCAGGCGTCCGCGGGCGGGTGGAACTCGCCGTCCGCGATCTGCCGGGCCTGGGTTTCGCTCAGCTCGCGGATCAAGGCGCGGAACGACGGGTCCTGGACGAGCTCGGCGAACTCGATCCACGCCTCCAGCTGCTCGGGCGACGGGTCGTCCGGCAGCTCGGGCTTCCCGGCGCGCATCCGCGCGTAGAACTGCGGGTCGATCTCCAGCCCCGAGACCATCTCGTCCCAGAACTCGTCCACCAGCCGCTTGCGCTCCTCGTCGGACAACGACGCGAGACGGTTCATCAGGTTCACTTCCTCCAGCTCGGAATCACGCTTGGCCACCGCGCGCAGCACCGCCCGGCGCAGCCGCAGCCGCCGGATCTGCTCGTCGAGCGCCTCGACGTGCCGGTTCGCCAGCTCGCCGACCGTCGCGGAGCGCGACAGGGCGGCTTCGACGTCGGCGAGGCCGAGACCCAGCTCGCGCAGGGTGCGGACCAGCTCCAGCCGGGCCATGGCCGTGGCGTCGTAGAGCCGGTAGCCGGCGTCCGTCCGGTCGGTCGGGGGCAGCAGGCCCTCGTCCGAGTAGAACCGGATGGTCTTGACCGGCAGGCCCGTGCGCCTGGCCAGCTCGCCGATGGTGAAGATCGCGGTGGTACCCACAAGACGCATGGTGAACTCTCCAGTCGGTGGAGAGTCAAGGCTAGGCGCGGGTCCGGGTGCGCCAGGGCGCGCCCCGGTACGGTTGGCACATGCACTTCACCCGGCCTCGCGACCTGGTGGTGGCCGGGGTACTCGGCCTGGTCCTCGGTTACCTGCTCTTCCAGATGGCCTACGGCTCGCTGCCCCAGCTGCCGCTGCTCGCCGGCGTCACGTTCGCGGTGCTCGCCGTGATCGAGGCCGTGCTCGCGTTCCGGGTTCGCTCCCGGATCAGGAACGGCCGCGTCGTTGCCGCTATCGGGATCGCCCGATCGGTGGCCTTGGCGAAGGCTTCGTCACTCGCTGGCGCGTTCATGGCGGGTGCTTGGCTCGCGGCGCTCGCCTACCTTTTTCCCCGACGTGACGAACTCGTCGCCGCGGTTCTCGACACCCGGGCCGCGGTGGTCGGCGTGGTTTCCGCGGCACTGCTGGTAGCAGCGGGTTTGTGGCTCGAACACTGCTGCCGGACCCCGCGCGACCAGCCCCGTGAACGGACCCGCGGGACGACCGGTTAGCGCTCGAATCCCACCGCTCGCTGGACCGAGTAGGTCTCGTTCGGATTACGAGCAGGTACGGTGTCAGTCATGACCGGCGTGGGTGACGACTCGCGCGGCCGCCTTCTGGGTAGGCCGTGGCTTGTTGTCGGATTCGTCCTCGCCATCGGAGCCACCCTCGCACTGGTGCTCAGCAACGATCTCAAGTACCTCAGACTCGGGATCGTCGCCGCCCTCTGGGCTGCCCTGATCGGCGCGTTCCTCGCCGTGAAGTACCGCAAGCACGCGGCACAGAGCGAGGACGCGGTCTCCGAGGCGCAGGCTGTGTACGAGTTGGAGCTGGAACGCGAGATCGCGGCCCGGCGCGAGTACGAACTGGAGGTGGAGGCGGAGAACCGCACGACGGCCGACTCCCGCGGCCGCGAGGAGCTCGAGGCGCTGCGCGTCGAAGTCTCCGCGCTGCGCGACAGCCTCCAGTCGCTGTTCGGCGGTGAGGTGCTGCTCGAACGCGTCGCGCTGACTGCGCAGGCGACCCGCATGCGCAAGGTCTCCGACGACAACCGGATGATCCCCGACGGCGCCCCGAAGAAGAAGCCGGCGCAGCTGATGGCCGCGAAGAAGCCCGTGCCCGAGGGCGGCGAACGGCCGACCGAGCTGATCGACCGCGTGCTCGACGAGCGCCGCCGCAAGGCGTCGAACGGCAAGCCCGCGAACGGCAAGGGGTTCGGCGGCAAGGGCAAGGGGTTCGGCGGCAAGCCGGGCACCGGCCCGAAGGCCCCGGCCAACGTCAACGCCCAGAGCACCCAGCAGATCGCCCGGCCGAAGCCGCTGAGCGACCGCCGTCCGCCCGTGCCGGAGGTCGACCCGGCGCTGAACGCCGCGCAGCGCGAGCTGAAGGCCGCCGAGCTGCGCGCCGAGGCGGCCCGCCGCCAGGCCGAGTCGCAGCCGATGCGGCTGCCGGACCCGGCCGAGGTCGCCAAGCAGCCCGAACGCCGTCCCGAAGCCCCCGCCGAGCCGACGCGCCGGGAGATGCCGCGGACCCCCGACCCCGGTACCGAGGTCCGCCGCCCGGAGCCGAAGACCGAGATCCGCCGTCCCGAGCCGCCGCCCGCGCGCCGCGCGGAGATCTCGCGCTCGGAGATGCGGCCCGTCGAGATGTCCCGCCCCGACATCCCCCGTGTGGAGATGTCGCGTCCGGACATCCCGCGCGTCGAGGTGTCGCGGTCCGACCTGCCCCGTGTCGAGCGGCAGCGGCCCGCCGAGCGGTCGCGCCAGGAGATGCGGCCCGCCGAGATGTCCCGGCCCGACATCCCGCGCGTCGAGATGTCCCGGTCCGACCTGCCGCGCGTCCCCAAGCCGAACGGCGCGCGCCCCGATCCGCGGAAGGCTCCCGAGCCGCCCGCGCGCCCGCTCCAGGGCCGTCCGGCGGCCAGCGTGCCGCCGCCGAAGCCGTCCGAGATGTCCCGGTCGGACATCCGGCCGGTCGAGCGCCCGGTGGCCGACCTGAGCGCGGCGTTCCAGAACCGCGACGACTTCGCCGAGCGGCAGCGGCCCAACCGGCCGAAGCCGCCGGAGCCGAAGCCCGCCGACCGCAAGCCGCCGATGCCGCGGGACGCCACGGCATCGCGCACCGACCTGCCGGCGGTGCCCAGGCGGGATCCGGCCGGCTCGCGGACCGATCTGCCTGCCGTGCCGCGGCGCGATCCGGCCGGGTCGCGCACCGACCTGCCGGCCGTGGCGCGCCGGGACCCGGCCGGGTCCCGGACCGACCTCCCGGTCGTCCCGATGACGATGCCGGTGCCCAGCACCGGCCCGCCGTCGCGGACCAACCTGCCGCCCGCCGTGCCGCCGACCACGCCGGTGCCGGCCGCCGACGGCCGCCGTCCGTCGCGCCTCGAGCAGTTCTCGCGGCCCGACATGTCGCCGATCCTCGACGAGCCGCCGTCCCGGCACGGTTCGCACGGTTCGCACCGCGCTCCCACGGAAGCGGCGGCCCAGGCCGAGGCGCCGGTGAACCCGACGCTGCCGGAGTCGATGCGCAGCTTCCAGGGCCGTTCCACCGGCGGCGGCCGCCGCCGGAAGCCGGACGACTCGCAGGTGATGCCCGCCGTGCCCCCGCCGCCGCCCGAGCCGTCGGGTGGCCGCCGTCGCCGTCCGGACGGCGAACCGCCGGCCTGGGAAGGCATGGTCGCCGAACGCGCGTCCTTGTCGCGGCGCAACATGACGCCGGTCGACCCGGCCGACCTCGAGCGCAACGGCACCGGACAGCACGGCAACGGCCAGAACGGCAACGGGCAGAACGGGAACGGCCAGAACGGCCACAGCAACGGGAACGGCAACGGCCAGGCCCCGCGCAACGGCCACCGTTCCACCGAGGTGCCGGGCAGCGGGTCGCACAACACCGGCCGGTCGGTCAGCGAGCTGCTGGCGGCCAACGGCGGCACCGGTTCGACCCCGCGCCGCAGGCGGCGTGCCGAGGACTGAGGCGAGCCGGGTGGTGGCCGCGACGGCCCCGCCGGGCCACACCCGGGGTTCGCATTCCGGTCCGTGTCCGGTCTGCGTAGGGTGACCCGCTGTGAGCGGAACCCTCTCGCCCGCGACGGGACTCGATCGCGGACGGCGGCCTCGCCGGATCACCGTGCTGCTGCCGGTGCTCGGGCTGATCGTGGTCGCCCTGTGCGGCCTGTTCCTGTTCGGCCTGGCGACGGCGCGGGTCGGCCCGCTGGCCGTCACCATCGGCGTGCTGGCCGCGCTGGTGCCGGTCGCCGGGGTGGTGGCGGGCTTCCTGTGGGTCGACCGCTGGGAGCCCGAGCCGGCGAAGTTCCTGCTGCTGGCGTTCGCCTGGGGCGCCTGCATCGCGACGATCACCGCGCTGCTGATCAACACCACCGCCGAGGCGGTCGGTGACGAGCTGCTCGGCAAGGGCAGCGGCAACACCGTCGCCGCACTGGTGTCCGCGCCGGTCGTCGAGGAGGCCGCGAAGGCGCTCTTCGTGGTGCTCATCCTGTGGCGCCGCCGCAGCGAGTTCGACGGCGTCGTGGACGGCGTCGTCTACGCCGGGTTCAGCGCGGCCGGGTTCGCCTTCACCGAGAACATCTACTACTTCGGCCGGGCCTTCTACGACTACGGCTTCGGCGACGGGCACAGCCAGGGCGTCATCACGGCGTTCTTCCTGCGCGGCGTGCTCGCGCCGTTCACGCACCCGCTGTTCGCGGTGCTCACCGGCATCGGGATCGGCATCGCCGCCCGGACGACGACCAAGGCGCTGCGGATCATCGCGCCGGTCGCCGGCTACCTGGCCGCGGTCTGCCTGCACGCGCTGTGGAACAGCGCCGCGCTGCTGGGCGGGTCGAAGTTCCTGACCGTGTACTTCCTGATCATGCTGCCGCTGTTCCTCGGCGTGGTCTACCTGGTCATCCTGCAGCGACGGCGGGAGCAGCGGATCATCGAAGCCGCGCTGCCGCACATGGCCGCGGCGCGGTGGATCGCGCCGTCGGAGGTCGAGCTGCTGGCCAGCCTGCCCGGCCGCCGCGCTTGGCGCCGTCAGGCGAAACGCCAGTCCGGCAAGCAGGCCGCGAAGGCCGTCGCCGTGTACCAGGCCAGCGTCACGGAGCTCGCGTTCCTGGACCGCCAGGAGCTGCACACCGCGGTCGACCGGCAACGCCAGCAGGAGCTGCTGCGCACGCTGAAGGCCGCCCGCGCCGAAGCCACCCGGCTCGCCCAGGAAGCGCCACAAGGGTGAACCGGTCCGGGTGAAGCTTGTCACCCGGGCTCAACGGTCCACGCTCAGCCGAGTTAGTCTCGCGCCGTCGTCCGGTACCCGGAGCGGGACTGGAACGAGAGCAGAGGGAGTCTGCCAACCATGAGCGTCCACAGGCGCACGCCATGATGAGACCTGCTCGCCTCGCGGTCGGGGTCGTTTCCGCCGGCCGGGTGGGCAGTGTGCTCGGTGCCGCCTTGGCCCGGGCGGGCCACACGGTGGTCGCCGCGTCCGGCCTGTCCGCCGCGTCGCTGGCCCGCGCCGAACGCCTCCTCCCCGACGTGCCCATCCTGCCGCCCGACGAAACCGTCCGGCGGGCGGACCTGGTCGTGCTCGCCCTCCCCGACGACGCGCTGGCCGGCATGGTCCGCGGCCTGGTCGCCACCAAGTCGCTGCGACCGGGCCAGATCGTCGTGCACACCTCCGGCGCGCAGGGCATCGACGTCCTGGCGCCCGCGGCCGAGGCCGGGGCGCTCCCGCTGGCCCTGCACCCGGTGATGACGTTCACCGGCCGCGAGGAAGACCTCGAACGGCTGGCGGCGTGCAGCATCGGCGTCACGGCGACGGCCGACGACGAAGCGGCGTGGAACGTCGGCGAAGCGCTGGCCGTCGAGATGGGTGCCGAGCCCGTGCGCATCCCCGACTCCGCGCGAGCGCTCTACCACGCTGCGTTGACCCACGGCGCGAACCACCTGATGACGCTGGTCGCGGACTGCGCGGAAGTCTTGCGCGAAGCGGGAATCGGGCATTCCGAACGCCTGGTCGCACCACTGCTTTCGGCCGCGTTGGATAATGTGCTCCGACACGGCGACCGCGCGCTCACCGGCCCGGTCGCCCGTGGCGACATCGGCACCGTCCGCAAGCACCTCGAGGTGCTGGGGGACCGGGCGCCGGACGTCGCACCGGCCTACCGCGCGCTGGCCAAGCGCACGGCGGAGCGTTCCGTGGCCGCCGGGCTGCTCGACACCGCGGCCGCCAAGGAACTCACCGACCTCCTCGACGATCCCGCCGAAGGGCATCCAGACCAGTGACCACACCGAAATTCAGCCGCGGCACCCTGAACACCTTCGCCTCGCCCGAGCAGATGAGCCAGGTCAGCCGGGCCCTGCACGGCGTCGGGTGCAAGCTGGCGCTCGTGCCGACCATGGGCGCGCTGCACGCCGGGCACCGCGAGCTGATCCGCCGCGCCAAGCGGCTGCCGAACAACGTCGTGGCCACGTCGATCTTCGTCAACCCGCTGCAGTTCGGCGAGGGCGAGGACTTCGAGGCCTACCCGCGTCCGCTGGAGGCCGACCTGGCCGTGCTGGACGAGGACGGCGTCGAAATCGCCTTCACCCCGGCCGCCGACGCGCTGTACGCCGAGGGTGCCGCCGTCACCGTGCACCCCGGTCCGCTCGGCGACGAGCTCGAAGGCGTCGTCCGGCCCGGCCACTTCGCCGGCGTGCTGACCGTCGTGGCGAAGCTGTTCAACCTGCTCCGTCCGGACTACGCGCTCTTCGGCGAAAAGGACTACCAGCAACTGGTCCTGATCAAGCGGATGGTGCGCGACCTGAACATCGGCACGCACGTGATCGGCGTGCCGACCGTGCGTGAACGCGACGGGCTCGCGCTGTCGTCGCGCAACGTCTACCTCACGCCTGAGCAGCGTGAGGACGCCATCGTCCTGTCGGCCGCCCTCACCGCGGGGGCGTTCGTCGGCCGGGACGGGGCGGAAGCGGTCCTCGAGACCGCGTGGAAGACCCTCGCCGCGCGGCCCGCGGTCGAGGTGGATTACCTGGAGTTGAGGGGAACCGACCTCGGGCCCGCGCCCGTCGATGGTGAAGCAAGACTGTTGATCGCGGCCCGGGTGGGGAGTACCCGGCTGATCGACAACGTCCCGGTGTTGCTCGGTGCGGCGGTTGACCACCCAGCGCAGCCGGAGCGGGACGCAGGGGAATAGGAGTCCACGATGTACCGCACCATGCTCAAGTCGAAGATCCACCGGGTCACCGTCACCCAGGCCGACCTGCACTACGTCGGCTCGGTCACCGTCGACGAGGACCTGATGGAGGCCGCGGACCTGCTGCCGGGGGAACAGGTGTCCATTGTGGACGTCACCAACGGCTCGCGGCTGGAGACCTACGTCATCAAGGGGGAACGCGGCAGCGGCGTGCTCGGCATCAACGGCGCCGCGGCCCACCTGGTGCACCCCGGTGACCTGGTCATCCTGATCTCCTACGGCCAGATGGATGACGCCGAGGCCGCGACGTACGAACCGCGCGTGGTGTTCGTCGACGCGGACAACCGGATCGTCCACCGGCACACCGATCCCGGCCACGCGCCGGAGGGTTCCGGGCTGCTCAGCGGCACGGTGACCCTGCCGGAGGAGGAGACGGCGATCTTCCCGGTGGCCGAGACGGCGGACGCCCGCCGGCTCGACGCGTTGCTGCACGCGGAAAGCTGACCCGCTTGCTGCTCACCGTCGACGTCGGCAACACGAACATCGTGCTGGGGCTCTATTCCGGCACCGAGCTCGCAGGCGACTGGCGCATGCGCACCGACGCGCGGATGACCGCCGACGAGCTCGCGCTGACCGTGCGCGGGCTCCTCGGCCCGCACGCGGACGACGTCACGGGGATCAGCGCGTTGTCGACGGTGCCGGCGGTGCTGCGCGAACTGCGCGTGATGCTTTCGCGCTACTACGCGAAAGTGCCGAAGATCGTCGTCGAGCCGGGGGTGCGCACGGGTGTGCCCCTGCTCGTCGACAACCCGAAGGAAGTGGGCGCGGACCGGCTGGCGAACACGCTGGCCGCGCACCACCTGCACAGCGACACGGCGTGCGTCGTCGTCGACTTCGGCACGTCGACCAACGTGGACGCGATCTCGGCCCGCGGCGAGTTCCTGGGCGGCGCGTTCGCCCCCGGGATCGAGATCTCGGTGGACGCGCTGGCCGCGCGCGCGGCGGCGCTGCGGAAGGTCGAGCTGGTGCCGCCGCGGTCGGTGATCGGCAAGAACACGGTGGAGTGCCTGCAGTCGGGCATCCTGTACGGCTTCGCGGGCCAGGTCGACGGCCTGGTCCGGCGGATCGTCCGCGAGCTGTCCCCGGGCGGCCGGGAACCGGTGGCGGTGCTCGCCACCGGTGGCCTGGCGCCGCTGGTGATCAGCGAGTCGGAGACGATCACGGACCACGTCCCGGACCTGACCCTGCTCGGGCTGCGCCTGGTCTACGAGCGCAACATCCGCCCTTAGCCCCGCGCCAGGCGCCGGCGTTCGAGAACGTAGCCCAGCGCCGTCACGGCCAGCGCCGGGAACGCGATCGCCGCCTGCGGGAACTTCGCCGTCCCCGGCGGGTCGACGGCCTTCGAGCCCGGGTAGGCCAGCGCCGAGATCTGCGTCAGCCAGTACAGCGAAGCCAGTGCGGCGCCCGCGTCGAGCCCCTCCCGGGACGAGGGTGCCCGCCAGAGCTGCCACAGGCTCGTGACGCCGAGCGCGAGCCCGAGGCTCATCGTCTGGCCGTTGTGGAACTTCGCGTGCGGTGGCCAGGCCGGGTTCTTCACGTGGGTCTCGTTCCAGTCGGCCCGGTAGGGGCCGGCCGCGGTCACGAGCGACGTCAGGGAGATCAGTGCCCGGCCCCAGGATTTGGTACGCATGGGTCCAGTCTGGAACCTCCAGTTTGCTGGAGGTCAAGGCGGTGGCTTCAGCGGCGCCGGCTGCGGAACGTCCAGGTGATCAGCGGCAGGTCGAACTCGCCGGACGCCGTCGCGGGGTTCGTCTCCAGGAAGTGGCGGACGCGGGCGACCAGCGGCGCGGACTCCGCCGGGTCCGAGATGATCACGCGTGAATAGGTCTGCAGCGTTTCGAGCAGGCTCTCCGCCGTCCGCCGGTGGGCGTGGTGGAAGCGGCCGCTCTCGAACGATGTGAACGCCGGATGGGTGGCCGGCTGCCGGTCGCCGTCGGTGTCCGGGCGGCGCCACCCCATGCTCGCGGTTTCGGTGAACTCCGCCACCCACGGCACCGATTCGTCCTCGTAGTTCCACATCGGCACGAACACCCCGCCCGGGCGCAGCACCCGCGCCATTTCGGTCATCGCGGGCCCGACGTCGAACCAGTGGAACGCCTGGCCGACGAAAATCGCGTCGACGGCCGCGCCGGGCAGCGGGATCCGTTCCGCGCTCCCCTCCAGCGCCGTCACCGCCGGCAGCAGGCGGGACAGTTCGGCCAGCATTCCCGGGTCGGGTTCGACGGCGGTGACGTCGAGGCCGAGATCGACCAGGCTCGCCGTGACCTTGCCCGTTCCGGCGCCGAGGTCGAGCACCCGCCGGGGGGTGCAGTCCGCCCCGGCGAGGCCCCACTCGATGGCCTCTCGCGAGTAGTCGGGCCGGTGCTCGGCGTACGCGCCGGCGCGTGAACCGAAGGAAGCGGCTTGCCGGGCGCGGATGTCCGCTGTGGGATCACTCACCGGCCCAGGTTAATGGACGGAAAGGAAAGGTAATCCGGTTGGCGTAGCGCCAGGTGAGGTTCGTACCCTATGGGCCATGACCGAAAACCCCGCGTCCACCAGCGACCCCGCCGAAGACGAACTGCCCGAGCAGATGCGGGTGCGCCGGGAGAAGCGCGACCGGATCATCGCCGAAGGGATCGATCCGTACCCGGTGGAGGTGCCCCGCACGCACTCGCTCGCCGACGTGCGCGCGTCCCATTCCGGCCTGCCGGCCGACACCGCCACCGGCGATCTGGTCGGCGTGACCGGCCGGGTGATGTTCCTGCGCAATACGGGCAAACTGTGCTTCGCGAGCCTTCGTGAGGGCGACGGCACCGAGCTGCAGGCGATGATCAGCCTGGCGAAGGTCGGCGAAGACGCGCTCGCGGCGTGGAAGTCCGACGTCGACCTGGGCGACCACGTCTTCGTGCACGGCGAGGTCATCACCTCCAAGCGTGGCGAGCTTTCGGTGATGGCGGACAGCTGGCGGCTCACGTCGAAGTCGCTGCGCCCGCTCCCGGTGGCCCACAAGGAGCTCGCCGAGGAGACGCGGATCCGGCAGCGCTACGTCGACCTCATCCTGCGCCCGCGCGCGCGGGACGTCGTGCGCACGCGCGCCGGCGTCGTCCGGTCGCTGCGGGAGTCGTTCCACCGGCGCGGGTACACCGAGGTCGAGACGCCGATGCTGCAGACGCTGCACGGCGGCGCCGCGGCCCGCCCGTTCGTCACGCATTCGAACGCTTTCGACCTGGAGCTCTTCCTGCGGATCGCGCCGGAGCTCTACCTCAAGCGCTGCGTCGTCGGCGGCATCGAGAAGGTTTTCGAGATCAATCGCAACTTCCGGAACGAGGGCAGCGACTCGTCGCACTCGCCGGAGTTCGCGATGCTGGAGTACTACGAGGCGTACGCCACGTACGACACCAATGCCGTGATGACCCGCGAGCTGATCCAGGAAGCCGCGCAGGCGGTCTTGGACACCCAGGTCGTCACCCTGCCCGACGGTTCGGAGTACGACCTCTCCGGCGAATGGACCACACTCGGAATGTACGAGTCGTTGTCCGATTCCCTCGGCGAAGAGGTGACGCCGGAGACGCCCGCCGCCAAACTGCACGGATTCGCGCAGGCCAGGGGCTTGGAAGTGGATCCGAAGCTCACGCACGGCAAGCTGGTCGAGGAACTGTGGGAGCATCTCGTCGGAGATCACCTGCACGCCCCGACGTTTGTGCGTGATTTTCCGCTGGAGACGTCGCCATTGACCAGGCAGCACCGCTCGCGGGCCGGTGTGGCCGAGAAGTGGGACCTCTACGTGCGCGGATTCGAACTCGCCACCGGATACTCCGAGCTGGTCGATCCGGTCGTCGAACGGGAACGGCTCACCGAACAGTCCAGGCTGGCGGCACAGGGCGATAGCGAAGCCATGCGGCTGGATGAAGATTTCCTCCGGGCACTTGAGTACGGAATGCCACCGAGCGGCGGGGTCGGAATGGGGATCGACCGGCTGCTGATGGCGCTGACCGGTCTCGGTATCCGGGAGACGATCCTCTTCCCGCTCACCCGGCCCGAATAACCCGGCCGTGTGAGTTGTCTACTGGTTTACCTCAATGAGATTTGCGCTGTCACCCGGAAGCGGGTACTAATGTACAGACAAAGTCTTCTGTGCGGGGCACGCCCCGTAACCAGATCATTGAGTAAGCCCCCGCAGGAGGAAACAGATGGCACAGAAGGTGCTCGTCTCGCTGGTCGACGACCTCGACGGCAGTGAGGCGGAAGAGACCGTCGAGTTCGGTTTGGACGGCATCAGCTACCAGATCGACCTCTCCTCGGAAAACGCCGAGGAGCTCCGGGACGCGCTCGCGCAGTATGTCGAGCACGCCCGCCGCGCCGGTGGTCGCAAGCGCGCTTCCGTGCGTCCGGTCGCGGGTGGCAAGGGCTCCGCTCGCCCGGCCGCCGTCGACCGTGAGCAGAACCAGGCCATTCGGTCCTGGGCGCGCAAGAACGGGTACGCGGTTTCGGACCGGGGCCGGATCCCCTCCGAGGTCGTCGAGGCCTACCACAAGAAGAACTGACGCGGGGTTTGCGGGACTGGGGCCGCCGGGCGAATTCGCCCGGCGGCTTTCTTCATGTCCGGTGACTGTCCGGCACCGGTCCGGGGTCGGTCCGGGCCGTTCGGGCGTACTCGCCGGGCGACTGACCGGTCACCGCCGCGAAATCACGGATGAAGTGCGACTGGTCGCTATAGCCCAGCCGAGCCGCCAGTCCGGCGTAATCCACTGGTCCTTCGGTGGCGATCCGGTGCGCGGCGTCGTTGAGCCGGTATATCCGGATCGCCCACTTGGGTGCGCATCCGACGTGTTCGGCGAACAGCCGTTGCAGTGAGCGGGTGGTTAGTCCAGTATCGGTGCACAGCTGTGCCACCCGGGTAATTCCCGGATCCCGCGCGATTGATTCGACCGCGGCCGCGGCCTCTCGTGCCGCCGGTCGGAGTACCGCCGCATTTGCGATCAGCAAGTTGTCGATCGCACCGACCATTTGCGCGTCGTCCGGCGCGGTCCGCACCGATTCCGCGGCTTCGCGGGCCTTCGCGCCGAAAACGTCCGTGAGCGGGACGGCGCGGTCGGCGATGTCACTCACCGGGCCGTTGAGGAACGCGCGGAAGCACCCGGGCCGGAATCGCACGCCGAGGCCCTGCACCCGGCCTTCCAGCCGATGTGAAAAGACTTCACGACCTGGTCCGTACACCCCGGAAGCGGTGGGGAAGAACGTCGCGTGCACCGCGAGGTTCGGCAGCACGCGCTGCTCGTGCGGCGGTTTGCCGCGCCGGTCCCAGTGCAGCACCCAGTGGTACTCGACGCATTCCGCCAGTTCGGGCGCCGGCGGGTACCGGGTCAAGGTGAACATCGTGCGGGCGGCGGCCTCGGCCACGATGCCCTGCGGGATCCGGTGTTCCACCACGGCTCAACGGTAACTGTCGCGTTCTTTCAAGACGGCGCCGCGGCGGGCCGTTTTGATCTCGGCATGACTGCCGAGTTGATGCGCCCCGCCGCGGCCGAGTTCCTGAGCGTCGCGCTGGCCGTGGAAGACCTGAGCGCCCCGACGCCGTGCGCCGGCTACGACGTCTCCGGACTGCTGAATCACCTTCTGTACTGGGGCCCGTGGCTGATCGCCGCGGGACGGCGCGAGGAGCCGCCGTCACCCGGAGCGGGCGAGACCGGCGCGGGGCTGGTGACGGCCGGCTGGGCGGCCGCGCTGGAGAAGCAGACGGAGACGCTGGTGGAGATCTTCGAGGCGGCGTCGGCGTGGACCGGCACGACGAAGCTGGGCACGGCCGAGCTGCCCGGCGCGGTGATAGGCGACATGGTCCTGGGCGAGTTCGTCCTGCACGGCTGGGACCTGGCCCGGGCGAGCGGCCGACCGCTGCACTGCGTGTCCTCCGCGGCGACGGCGGTCCTGAAGTCCGCGCGGGCGATGGGCGAGCAGGCACGCGCGATGGGCGTCTACGGCCCGGAGGTACCGGTTCCGACGGACGCGGCTGTGCTGGACCGCGCGCTCGGGGCGGCGGGTCGCGATCCGGCGTGGGGTCGCTGAGTGGTGGTCCTGCCCGGAGCGGCCCGCACGCTGCCCGGAATGGCCAACACATCGCCCGGAGCGGCCAACACGCCGCCTGAAGTGGCCAACACGCCGGCAACGGGTCTCGCTGTCGGCGCTGCGTGCCGTGTTGGCCGCTCCCGTCGTCGTGTTGGCCGTTCCGGGAGAGGCGTGGCGCGGGTGACGAACGCTGCCGGGGGGCTAGCGGGCGCAGGTGCGGGGGCAGCCGTCGCACTCGGATTCGGCCGGGAGCAGGTACGAGAAGCAGCAGCTCTCGCGGCGGCGGGTCCACTCGCGGTGGCCATCCGCTCCCTCCTGCAGTCGCAGGGTCGATGCCGACGTCAGTGGCGGGTAGACCGTGTCGAGGACCAGGGCCGCGTCGGCTACGCCGGCGCCTTCGGCCTCCGCGGTGCCTCCTTGGCGGCCCGCCCACCAGAGCGAGTTCTCCAGCGCGTCGGTCGCCGCGGCCCAGAGCATACGGCGGCCCAGTCTGCTGACCGGGGCGTACGCCTGGACGAACTTGGCCGCGTGGGCCAGGTAGTGGGCCCGCAGCACCGCGGCCAGGGTCCGCTCGTCGCGGACTACCGTCGCCTCCGAGCGGGCTGATCCCGGGTCCGTCGGGAGGCAGTAGAAGTCGTCGCCGAGCACGGCCATGCCGTCCGGGTGGGGGCGGTCGTCGGCCAGCCGGAACGCCAGCTCGCCGGGCTTCAGCGAGGGCACCCGGCGCTCGTGGTGCAGCAGCAGCGCGCCGACGTACGCCGGGACGTGCAGGTACCAGGTCATCACGTAGCTGGCCGTGGTCCGCGCCGGTGCGGCGTCGTGCTCGCGCAGCAGCCAGTCGCCCAGCAGGCCGCGCCACTCGTCGAAGTACGCCGGCGTCTCCAGCAGCTCCGAACAGCGGATCCAGCCCACCGGGACGTCACGCCGCAGTTCGTTGCGTTCCTGCAGGCCGGAGACCCGCAGGAGCGACGACGCGAGGCCGTCGCCGACCTCGCGTGCGTCACGGAAGGACCGCTGCTGGTTCAACCGCGGCCCTCCTAGCGCCGTGGGGATTAGGCCTGCCTAACCTTACAGGCTTTCCGTTACTGCGCCAATCGGGTGGCCGGTCTCACGGGTCTCCCATGTTGCGGACCTGTTCGCGTTGAGCGGACACCGCGCGGATGGCGGAATCCGGGTGGCCGTCCGCACGTTGGGGTTGACGTAAAGGTGCAGGGCAACCTGATGATGGGATGCGCCCGGAGTGCTCCACGTCCGGGTGCGAAAAAGACCGCGAACAGCCGTAGTGGTACGCCAGCGCTACCAGTTGGCTACTAGAGTGGTCTCACGGTGCTGAATCCATCGCGGTGAAAGCACGGATGGATAACGGGCCGCCGGCGCAGCAGTCGAGGGAGTGCACATGTTTGAGAGGTTCACCGACCGCGCGAGGCGGGTGGTCGTTCTGGCTCAAGAAGAAGCCAGGATGCTCAACCACAACTACATCGGCACCGAGCACATCCTCCTGGGTCTGATCCACGAGGGTGAGGGTGTCGCCGCCAAGGCGCTGGAGTCGCTGGGCATCGCCCTGGAGGGCGTGCGCCAGCAGGTCGAAGAGATCATCGGCCAGGGCCAGCAGGCGCCGAGCGGGCACATCCCGTTCACGCCGCGGGCGAAGAAGGTGCTGGAGCTGTCGCTGCGCGAAGCGCTGCAGCTCGGCCACAACTACATCGGTACCGAGCACATCCTGCTGGGCCTGATCCGCGAGGGCGAAGGCGTCGCCGCGCAGGTGCTGGTCAAGCTGGGTGCGGACCTGAACCGCGTCCGCCAGCAGGTCCTGCAGCTGCTCTCGGGCTACCAGGGCAAGGAGTCCACCGAAACCGGTTCCGGCGGCCGCGGTGAAGGCACCCCGTCGTCGTCGCTGGTGCTGGACCAGTTCGGCCGCAACATGACCGTGCTCGCCCGCGAGGGCAAGCTCGACCCGGTCATCGGGCGCGGCAAGGAGATCGAGCGGGTCATGCAGGTCCTGTCCCGCCGGACCAAGAACAACCCGGTGCTCATCGGCGAGCCCGGCGTCGGCAAGACCGCCGTCGTCGAGGGCCTCGCGCAGAGCATCGTCAAGGGCGAGGTGCCCGAGACGCTCAAGGACAAGCAGCTCTACACGCTTGACCTGGGCTCCCTGGTCGCCGGCTCCCGCTACCGCGGTGACTTCGAAGAGCGCCTGAAGAAGGTGCTCAAGGAGATCAAGACCCGCGGCGACATCATCCTGTTCATCGACGAGCTGCACACGCTGGTCGGGGCGGGCGCCGCCGAGGGCGCGATCGACGCGGCTTCGATCCTGAAGCCGATGCTCGCCCGCGGTGAGCTGCAGACGATCGGCGCGACCACCCTCGAGGAGTACCGCAAGTACATCGAGAAGGACGCCGCCCTCGAGCGCCGGTTCCAGCCGATCCAGGTCGGCGAGCCGTCGCTGGAGCACACCATCGAGATCCTCAAGGGCCTGCGTGACCGGTACGAGGCGCACCACCGCGTCTCGATCACCGACTCGGCGCTGGTCGCCGCCGCGACCCTGGCGGACCGGTACATCAACGACCGGTTCCTCCCGGACAAGGCGATCGACCTGATCGACGAGGCCGGCGCCCGGATGCGCATCCGCCGGATGACCGCGCCGCCGGACCTGCGCGAGTTCGACGAGAAGATCGCGAACGTCCGTCGCGACAAGGAGTCCGCGATCGACGCGCAGGACTTCGAGCGGGCCGCCCGCCTGCGTGACGAGGAGAAGACCCTCCTCGGCCAGAAGGGCGAGCGGGAGAAGCAGTGGAAGGACGGCGACCTCGACGTCGTCGCCGAGGTCGACGACGAGCAGATCGCGGAGGTGCTGGCCAACTGGACCGGCATCCCGGTGTTCAAGCTGACCGAGGAGGAGACCACCCGGCTGCTGCGCATGGAGGAAGAGCTCCACAAGCGCATCATCGGCCAGGAGGACGCGGTCAAGGCCGTCTCGCAGGCGATCCGCCGTACGCGTGCCGGTCTGAAGGACCCGAAGCGCCCGTCGGGCTCGTTCATCTTCGCCGGCCCGTCCGGTGTCGGTAAGACCGAGCTGTCCAAGGCGCTCGCGGCGTTCCTGTTCGGCGAGGACGACGCGCTCATCCAGATCGACATGGGCGAGTTCCACGACCGCTACACCGCGTCGCGGCTCTTCGGTGCCCCTCCCGGCTACGTCGGCTACGAAGAGGGTGGCCAGCTGACCGAGAAGGTGCGGCGCAAGCCGTTCTCGGTGGTCCTCTTCGACGAGATCGAGAAGGCGCACCAGGAGATCTACAACACGCTCCTGCAGGTGCTGGAAGACGGCCGCCTGACCGACGGTCAGGGTCGCACGGTCGACTTCAAGAACACGGTCCTCATCTTCACGTCCAACCTGGGCACTTCGGACATCTCGAAGTCCGTCTCGCTCGGGTTCGCCGGCGGCAACGACGTCAGCACGAAGTACGAGAAGATGAAGCAAAAGGTCAACGAGGAAATGAAGAAGCATTTCCGCCCGGAGTTCCTGAACCGGATCGATGACATCATCGTGTTCCACCAGCTGACCAAGGAACAGATCATCATGATGGTCGATCTGATGATCGGCCGCGTGGAGAAGCAGCTCAAGGCCAAGGACATGGAGCTGGAGCTGACCGAGAAGGCGAAGTCCTTGCTCGCGAAGCGCGGGTTCGACCCGGTGCTGGGTGCCCGGCCGCTGCGCCGCACCATCCAGCGCGAGATCGAGGACCAGCTGTCGGAGAAGATCCTCTTCGGCGAGGTCGAGGCCGGCCAGATCATCCTGGTCGACGTCGAAGGCTGGAGCGGCAACCCCGAGGACAAGGACGACCAGGCGAAGTTCACCTTCCGCGGTGAGCGCCGGCCGTCCTCGATCCCGGACGCCCCGCCGGTCAGCATCGGCGCCGGTCACGAAGAGAACGGCGGCGAAGCCGAAGGCGAGTGATCGCCTGAACGCTTGAAGGTCGTGTAGTACGCCGGAAGGGCGGTTCCCCACTGGGGAGCCGCCCTTCTTGCATGTCCGGGCTCTGGTCCCCGAAGCGCTCGTGTTCGTGGAGCTGTGTCGGGAAGACCCGGTCACGGCGGATCGGGTCGAAGAAAGCGATCGACATGCTCGCTCTTGAAAGAGCTGAGGCCGGCGTCGGCGGGAAGCAGTGAGATCCGGATCCTGTTCGCATTCGACCCGTACGTTGTGCGGTGCTCCTGGTGGCGGGGGACAAAGCGGGAAACTGGAAGCGCTGGTACGACCTCACCATCCCGATAGCGGAAAAGCGGTTCCGGGAGCACTTGCGAAGCGGAGAGGAGGACTGAGCGATGAGCCGATCGTGGAAGGAAGTCAAGGCTGACAAGCTCGCGATCGATCGCGAAGCGGGCCGTGACGTCGATGCCGCCCACGTCGCGGCGCGTGAGGTCACCCAGGCGTACGTACTCGGGTTTCGCTTGGCGCAGCTGCGTGATGACGCGGGTGTCAGCCAGACCGAACTCGCCCGGCGCATGGGGGTGAGCCAGCCGCGGATCAGTCAATTGGAGCGAGGTGATCCCGGCCAGATGGAGCTGGACACCCTCGCGCGCTACATCGCCGCGCTGGGCGGTCGGATGCGGGTGGTCGCCGACTTCGACGACCACGACGTCACCGTTTCCGCGAGCCAACGGGACCAGCGCGACGCCTGCGCCTGATCCAGGTGTCGTCCGGGCGCGTGAGACGATGCCCGCGGGCCTTGGGAGGGGACGCCGCGTGGACGTTTTGTCGATCGACTTCGGGACTTCCAGTACGGTCGGCGTGCTCTCCGCGTTCGGGCGGGGGCCGCGGGCCATCGAGGTCGATGGGTCCGTCACCATGTCCTCCGCGGTCTTCCTCAACGATGACGGCCTGCTCATCGTCGGGCAGGACGCCGAACGTGGTGGGCGGCTCGATCCCAGCCGGTTCGAGGCGAATCCCAAGCGGCGGATCGACGAAGGCGTCCTTCAGCTCGGCGGCGCCACCGTCCGGATCACCGACGCCTTTGCCGCCGTCTTGCGGCGGATGGGTGAGGAAGCCGGGCGGCAGCTGGGACGGCTGCCCGGGCAGACGCGGATCTCGCACCCCGCCGGGTGGGGTGCGGCGCGGCAGGAAGTCCTGCGGATCGCCGCCGCCGATGCCGGGCTCGTCGACGTGCGGCTGGTTCCCGAACCGGTGGCCGCCGCGGCGCACTACGGGAGTCTCGGCAACCGCGACACCGGGCCGATCGGGGTTTACGACCTCGGGGCCGGCACCTTCGACTGCGCCGTCGTCGGCATGTCCGCGCACGGCTTCGCCGTGCTCGCCGAGGACGGCCTGCCCGACCTGGGCAGCCTCGACATCGACCAGGCGCTGCTCGTCCACATCGGCCGCTCGGTGTCGCACGCCGATCCGGCGCAGTGGCAACGGCTGCTGCGCCCGCAGACGACCGCCGACCGCCGCCTGCGGCGCGCGTTGCTCCAGGATGTCCGTGACGCCAAGGAAAGCCTCTCCCGGCACCCGCAGACCGACGTGCCGATGCCCGAGCCGTTCGGGGACGTCCTCGTCAGCCGTGCGGAGCTCGAGGCGCTCGTGCGGCCGAGCCTGCTGCGCAGCGCCGAACTGCTCGCTGCGACCATCCACCGCGCCGGGCTGAACCCCGCGCAGCTCGCCGGCGTCTACCTGGTCGGCGGGCCGAGCCGGATGCCGTTGCTGGCCGGGCTGCTCGGCCGCCAGCTCGGCATCGTGCCGGCCACGCAGGACCAGCCCGAGACGGCCGTCGCGTTCGGGCTGCACCACGTGCCGCTCGGGACGAGCGACCCGAACCTCACCGTGCCCGCGTTCGCGCCGGTCCGCCCGCCCGCGGCCCCGCCGCGCCCGCAACCCTGGCCGCAGCAGGCCTTCCGGCCGCCGCAGCCGCCACCGGAACCCCGGCCGAGCAAGAAGAAACCGCTGCTCGTCGCGGCCGCGCTGCTCGTCGTCGTCGCGATCGTGGTGACCGTCGTCCTGCTGGCGACCCGCACCGACGCCGCCGAGTCCACAGTGGACTGCACGAGCACGGCGCAGCGCGACCAGGCCGGGTTCACCGGTTGCCTGCGATCACTTGCCGGGACGGTGCCGGACCGCGCCGCGTGCCGGCAGTCCGACAGCGTGGCCAGGATCGTGCACGCGCGGACCGCCGTCACGTGCGGTTTCCCGGCCGGGTCCGGCAAGAGCAGCGCCGTCACCTACTACCAGGGCCTGACCGTCGACGCCTTCGAGGCGGGCGCGAAGCTGCAGATGGGCGAGGGCACCGTCGTCCGCGGGACCTGGGACGGCGGCGGGCTGCACGGCCGGTACGTCGCCGGCGTCGGCACCCTCGCCGGGATCGTGCTCTTCGGCGCGGACGGCCGCGAGGCGGCCGCGCTCTACGTCTCGATCGACTTCACGGGCCGCGACCGCCGCACCGAAGACCTCGTCGCGTACTTCACCAGCGACCTCAAGCCGGCCTGACTCACGGGCCGGCGACGAGCACTCCCGGGTTTCAGTGCTCCGCGCCCGCGCTGACCGCGATGTCCTCCGTGAGCTTCAACGCCGTGTCCGCCAAGGCTTCCAGCGCGTCGGCGATCCGGTCGATGCCCAGCGACGGCGCGGTCTTGCCCGACGCCGCGACCTGCTCGGGGCTGAACGGCACGTGCACAAAACCGCCGCGCACACCCGGGAAGTCCGTGGCCAGCAGGTGCATGAGGCCGTAGAAGACCTGGTTGCAGACGTACGTCCCGGCCGTGTGGGACACCGCCGCCGGGACGCCCGCCGCGCGGATCGCCGCGACGCAGGCCTTCACCGGGAGCGTCGTGAAGTAGGCCGCCGGGCCGCCTTCGACGACCGGGACGTCGACCGGCTGGGCACCGGCGTTGTCCGGGATGCGGGCGTCGACGAGGTTGATCGCGACCCGCTCCGGCGTCACCTCGACCCGGCCGCCGGCCTGCCCGACACAAACCACCAGCTCCGGCCGGTGCTCCTCGAGAGCCCGCCGCAGCGCGGGCAACGACGCCGCGAACTCGACCGGCAGCTCGACGGCGGCGACGTCGTCCCGCCGCGCCCCGAGCGCCGACACCGCCTGCCACGACGGGTTCACCGGCTCGCCGCCGAACGGCGCGAACCCCGTCATCAGCACCCTGGCCATGGTTCCCTCCCCGAAGTCCGTGAATGCCACATCAAGAGACACTACGTCCCTCGATGTGGCATTCACGGACTCGAAGCTCAGGCGGCGGGCTTGAGGCCGCCCGGGTAGAGGTACTGGTCGGCCGGCTTGCCGGTGCCGTAGATCCACGCGTCGAAGAAGCCCTTGAGGTTCTTGTGCGCGACGCTTTCGGTGTAGCGCTGGAAGTCCTGCATGCTCGCGTTGCCGCCCCGGTGCAGCGACGGCCAGGTCTTGAGCACCCGGTCGAACGCGTTCTGCCCGATGTAGTTGCGCAGCGCGTGCAGCATGACCGGGCCCTTCGAGTACACGTACGTGAACTCGTTGCCGGCGCCCATGTCGTAGAGCTTGCCGTTCCAGAACGCCGTCGACGCCTTCTTGACGTCGTCCGCGTACTGCTTGTCCAGGTCGACGCCGTTCTTGGCCTCGTCCCAGAGCCAGGTGGCGTAGGAGGCGAAGCACTCGTTCATGCAGACGTCACGCCAGTGGTCGACGGCCACCGAGTCGCCGTACCACTGGTGGGCGTTCTCGTGGACGATCGTCGGGACCGTGCCGGCCCAGCCCGCGGAGTAGATCGGCCGGCTCATCGTCTCCAGCGAGAAGCCGATCTGCTCGTTGAGGAAGATGCCGCCCGCGGCGTCGATCGGGTACTTGCCGAACTTCGACTCGAGGAAGTCGAGGATCTCCGGCAGCCTCGCCTCGGCCTGCTTCGTCGAATCCGGCACGCCGGGAGCGAACGCGCTGACGACCGGCGTCCCGTCCTTGCGCTTCTGCCGGTCGAAGGTCCACTTGTCGATCGCGACCGTCGTCATGTACGGCACGATCGGCGTTTCCTCGGCCCAGACGTGCGTCGTGCCGCCGCCGGGTGCCTTGAAGGACGGCTTCTCGCGGCCGTTGGCGATCACGCCCCACTCGTCGGGCACGGTGATCGCGAGGTGGAACGTGGCTTTGTCGAGCGGGGTGTCGTTGACCGGGTACCAGGTGGTCGCCGACTTCGGCTCGCCGGCGGCGAACGCGCCGCCCGCCTGGGCGTACTGCCAGCCGTTGTTGCCCAGCGACGGGTCGTCGATGGGCGCGGGCACGCCGTGGTAGCCGATCTTTACCTGGAAGTTCTGGCCGCGCCGCAGCGGCCGCGACGGCGTGATGACCAGCTCGTGGTCGCCGGTCCGGCTGAACCGCGCGCCGCGGCCGTCGACCTGGATCGTGTCGACGGTCAGCCCGCGCAGGTCGAGGTTGAACGAGCTGAGCGCCTGCGTCGCCCGCGCGGTGATGTCCTGCAGCCCGATGAGCTGGTGCGACGCGGGGTCGTAGGTGACCTTCAGGTTGTAGTCGGCGACGTCGTAGCCGCCGTTGCCGTCTTGGGGGTAGTAGCTGTCCCCGGCGCCGTCGCTGCCCGGCTTCGCGGCGCCCCAGTCGTTCCCGGCGGCGGCGACGCCCGAGCTCAGGCAGATGCCGGTGAGCAGGGCCGCCGCGAGCACGACCGGTTTCTTGCCCCTCATGAACGCTCCTGTCCGTCTGGGGTGCGTGAACCCGCAACGTAGCGCCACGGCTGTGTGCCGGGCCGGGTCGAAGTCGCATTTGTCCGGAAAATCAACCCTTCCGTCGGTGCCGCTCCGGGCATCCGCCCCCGGCCCTCAGCGAGGGTCTGGAAAGCTGGGTGCATGCGCGTTGCGCTGCTGGGCCCGCTGCGGGCAGCGGAAGACGACGGCACCCCGATCGACATCGGCGGCGCCCGCCTCCGCATGCTCCTGGCCAGGCTGGCGCTGGACGCCGGCCGGGCCGTCCCGGCCGACGCGCTGATCGACGGCCTCTGGGGTGCCGAGCCGCCCGCCGACGCGCCGAACGCCCTCCAGTCGCTGGTCTCGCGGCTGCGGAAGGCCCTGCCGGTGGCGATCGAGTCCGGCCCCGGCGGCTACCGGCTCGCCGTCGCCCGGGAGGACGTCGACGCCGAGCGCTTCGAACGGCTGGCCGCGGAAGGCCGCCGTGAGCTCGCCGCCGGCCGGGCCGCCCGCGCGGCCGAGCTGCTCGCCGAGGCGCTCGCGCTGTGGCAGGGCGGTGCGCTCGCCGACGTCCTCGACGCGCCGTTCGCGCAAGCTCCGGCCCGGCGGCTCACCGACCTGCGCGCGGAGGCGGCCGAAGACCGCTTCGACGCACTCATCCGCCTGGGCGAGCACACCGCCGTCCTGCCCGACCTGGCCGCCGCGGCCGAGGCCGACCCGCTGCGCGAACGGCTCGCCGGCCTGCTGATCCGCGCGCTCTGCGCCGCCGGGCGGCAGTCCGAGGCGCTGACCGTCTACTCCGGCCTGCGCCGCACGCTGGCCGACCAGCTCGGCGTCGACCCGTCGGCCGAGCTGCAGGAGATCCAGCTGGCCGCGCTGCGGGGCGAGTTCGCGCCGCCGTCACCGGTGGCCGACCGGCTGCCGACGCGGCTGACGACGTTCATCGGCCGGGACGACGAACTCAAGCAGCTGGCCGAGCTGCTCGGCGGGAACCGGCTGGTCACCCTGACCGGGCCGGGCGGCGCCGGCAAGACCCGGCTGGCCACCGAAACGGCGTCCCGGCACCCGGTGCACCAGCAGGGGCGGGTCTGGTTCGCCGCGCTGGCCGGCGTCCGCGACCCCGACGACGTCGAGGCCGCGCTGCTGGGCGCGCTGGGCGTCCGTGACATGCGCAGCACCGAGACCGAGGTCCGCCGGCGCCCGGCGGACCCGCTCGAGCAGGCCGTCGAGGTGCTCGGGGGCGCGGACGCGCTGCTGGTGCTGGACAACTGCGAGCACGTCGTCGACGCCGCCGCGCGGCTGGCGGACGACCTGCTGCACCGCGCGCCGCGGCTGCGGATCCTGGCCACCAGCCGCGAACCGCTGGCGATCACCGGGGAGGCGCTCTGCCCGCTGGGGCCGTTGCCGGTGCCCGCGGAACGCGCCGCGCCCGCCGAAGCCGCCGAGCTGGACTCGACGCGGCTGTTCCTCGACCGGGCGGCCGCGGTCCGCCCCGACTTCGTCCTCGACCAGTCCACTGTGGACCACGTCGGCGAGATCTGCCGCCGGCTCGACGGCATGCCGCTGGCCCTGGAGCTGGCCGCGGCGCGGCTGCGGTCGATGACGGTCGCGCAGATCGCCGGCCGGCTCGGCGACCGGTTCCGGCTGCTCACCTCGGGCAGCCGCACGGCGTTGCCGCGTCAGCGGACGCTGCGCGCGGTCGTCGAGTGGAGCTGGGACCTGCTGACCGACGCCGAGCGGGTGCTGGCCCGGCGGCTCTCGGTGTTCACCGGCGGCGCCGAGCTGGAGACGGTCGAAGCCGTCTGCGCGGACGAATCACTGCTCGCGGCCGACGTCCCGTACGTGCTCGGCAGCCTCGTCGAGAAGTCCATTGTGGACACAGTGCCGGGGGATCTCGGCGAGCCGCGTTACCGGATGCTGGAGACGCTGCGGGCCTACGCGACCGAGCGCCTGGCGGAGTCGGGCGAGCTCGACGCGACGCGACGCGCGATGGCGACGTACTACAACGAACTGGCGGCCCGGCTGGAGCCGGTGCTGCGCACCCGTGAACAGCTGCCGGCGATCGCCCGGTACGAGGCCGAGAACGCCAACATGATCACGGCGCTGCGCGGCGCGCTGGAGATGTCCGATGTGGACAACGCGATCGGGCTGCTGGACGGGATGTTCTGGTACCTCACCATTCTCGGTCAGAGCGGCCGGTTCGGTGGACTGGTCCGCGAGACGCTCGCCTTCGGCGACCGGCTGCCCGCCGTCGTCGCCGCGGCCTACAGGGCGATCCTGTACCTGATGGACATGGTCCCGATGCGCACCGACGACTCGGACACCCTGCCGGTGGTCGACGAATGCGTCCGCACCGGCGCGATGGACCGCTACGCCGGGCTCTCGGTGGCCCTGCCGATGCTGGCCTTCCTCGGCGGCGACCGCGACGTCGCGCTCCGCGAGGTGCGCCGGTCGGAGCGGAGCGCGGACGCGTGGACCCGCGCCGGCGGGCACTGGGTGGAGAGCTTCGTGCTCGACGACGAGGGGGACGTCGAGGGCGCGGACCGGGCGCGCGACCTGGCTTACGCCGGCTTCGTCGAGGTCGGCGACCGTTGGGGCATCGCGATGACGCTGAGCTTCAAGGCGTACGCGCTTTCGCAGGCGGGCGAGAGCGCGAAGGCCATCGAGACCTACCAGCAGGGCCTGGCGATGTCGATGGAGCTGCGTTCGCACGAAGACGCCGTCCAGCACTGGTGGCGGCTGGCCGTGGAGCGGGCCCGGGCCGGCGACATCGAAGGTGCCTGGCGCGACCAGGAAGCGGCCGAGCGCTACGGCGCGAGCGTCACGAACCCGCAGCAGAAGATCGTCCTGATGTTCGGCCGGCTGGAGCTGCTGGTGCGCACGGACCGGCTGACCGAGGCCCGGGTGCAGCTCGACCGCATCGCGGAGCTGGCGCGGGACGCGGCGTTCCCCGGCGGGATGGGCGAAGAGTGGGTCTGCGCGGCCGAAGCGCGGCTGAGCCTCGCCACCGGCCACGCCGACGAGGCGGAAGCCCCCGCCGCCTCGGCGATCCGGTCCACCTACCGCCGCGGCGACATGCCGGACCTGGCCGGGGCGGTCGAGCTGCTGGCGTTGATCCGCGCCCGGCAGGGCCGCCTCGACGTGGCGGTCCGGGCGCTCGCGGCGTCCGCCGTCATCCGCGGCCGGCTCGACCTCGGCAGCCCCGAGCTGCGGGAGCTTCGCGTCGAGCTGAACGACGAGCTGCCGGACTACGAAGCGCGGTACGAGCAGGCCCGGGCGATGTCCAAAGAGGACACGATCGGCTGGGTGCTGGCGGAGCTGGACGCGGTCAAAAGCTGAAGGGGACGCTCGCCCCCGCGAACGTCCCCTTCAGCTACTGGCGTGGGTCACCCCCGTGCACCCGCGCCCTCAGACCCGCCGGCGGTAGGCCCAGGTGGCCAGCGGGAAGAACACGATGACCGCGCCTGCCATCCAGGCCAGGGCCCCGGCCAGCGGACCGGCGACGGCGCCGCCGTTCATCAGGCCGCGCAACGCGTTGGCCATCAGGCTCACCGGGCTGATGTCCGCCCACGCCTTCAGCCAGCCCGGCATGGTGGCCGTGCTGACGAACACGTTGCTGCCGAACGTCAGCGGCATGATGAAGACGAACATCAGCGCCTGTGCCGCGCCCGGCGACTTCATGATCATGCCGACGAACACCGAGCCCCAGCAGAAGCAGAGCCCGAACGCCAGCGCCAGCAGGATCGCCACGGCGAACTCGCCGGGGCTGGTCGCGATCCGGTAGCCCATGATCGTCGCCACGACCATCAGCACGGTCAGGCAGACGACGTACCGCACGATGTCCGCCAGCACCGCGCCGATCAGGGGTGCCGACCGGGCGATCGGCATGCTGCGGAACCGGTCGAACACGCCCTTGGTGATGTCGGTGTTGAGGTTCGTGCCGACGGTGAGACACGCCTGCAGGATGTTCATCACCATGATGCCTGGCACGACCATCTGCAGGTACGCGTCGGTCGATCCGGACAGCGCGCCGCCGAACAGGTAGACGAACATGACCAGGAAGATGATCGGCATCAGCGTGACGTCGGCCAGCTGCTCCGGGTTCTTGCGGATCTTCAGCACGCCGCGCCACGCGAGTGAAAGCGCGTGCTGGAAGCCCTTTCCCGGGCTGATGTGCCGCGGCGGGGCCGGGCGGTCGAGTGCCAAGGTCGTCATGCCAGGCTCCCTTCGAGGTCGCGGGTGTCCTTCTTGGGTTCATCGGCGGCGTGCCCGGTCAGCGCGAGGAACACCTCGTCGAGGCTGGGCAGCCGCAGCGCCAGCTCGTCCGCGGTGATCCCGGCCTCGTCGAGCTTGCGGACCAACGTGGACAGCAGCACCGGGTCGCTGACCGGCGCGGTGAGCAGCCCGGAGGCGTCGTCCCGGGTGGGCCGGACGCCGCTGAGGTCGCCGAGGATCCGGTTGACGGCGTCCATGTCGGACAGCTGGGTCGGACGCACCTGCAGCGTCTGCCCGCCGACGCGGCGCTTCAGCTCGTCGGCCCGGCCGTCGGCGACGACGCGGCCGTGGTCGAACACGGTGATCTTGTCGGCCAGCTGGTCGGCCTCCTCCAGGTACTGCGTGGTCAGCAGCACCGTCGCGCCGTCGGCGACGAGGTTGCGGACGACGTCCCAGACCTCGTTGCGGGCGTGCGGGTCGAGCCCGGTGGTCGGTTCGTCGAGGTAGAGCACCTCGGGGCCGCCGACGAGGCTGGCGGCCAGGTCGATCCGGCGCCGCATGCCGCCCGAGAACGTCCGGATCGCCCGCTTGGCCGCGCCGGTCAGCTCGAACCGCTCGATCAGCTCGGTGGCGCGCTTGCGGGCCTGAGCCCGGGGCAGGCCGTACAGCCGGCCGATGAGCATCAGGTTCTCGATGCCGTTGAGGTCCTCGTCGACCGACGCGTACTGCCCGGTCAGCCCGATCAGGCTGCGGACCCGGACCGGGTCGGAGACCACGTCGTAGCCCCCGACCGTGGCTCTCCCGGAGTCGGGTTTCATCAACGTCGCCAGAATGCGGATCGCGGTCGTCTTGCCCGCGCCGTTCGGCCCGAGCACCCCCACCACCTGGCCGTAGGGGACCTCGAGGTCCACCCCGTCCAGCGCCTTGGTTTCCCCGAAATGCTTGACCAGGCCTTCGGCCTGGATCGCGTGCGACATGGGCGTCCTCCTTCGCTGGTCGCTGTGAGGACCACAGTGGACGTCCGGGCTGGCAGGGCGCGCACAGCGCGCTGACAGCGGCTGTCCGGCGCTGGCAGCGCCGGTGGAGATGTTGTGGAGGTGTGGTCGCCGCCCGGGCCGTCCGGCGGCGACCTCGGCATACTCGGCTGCATGGTGACAACGGAAGAGACGCGGGTGCGGCGGAAGAACCCGCTGGTCACGGCCCTGCTGGTGGTACCGGTGGTGCCGCTGGCGGTGCTGGTCGTGCTGCGCCTGGTCGGCTTCGACGGCGACTGGTACATCCTGGTCGCGCTGTCGTTGACGCCGTACGCGGTGCTGTACGGCGTGCTGGCCGGCGGCCTGGCGCTGGTGTGCCGCCGGTGGTGGGTCGGCGGGGTCGCGCTGGTGCTGGCGATCGTGCTGGCCGTCCTGGTCGTGCCGCGGGTGTCGGCGAGCGACCAACGCGACGCGCACGGCAAGACACTGCGCGTGCTCTCCTCGAACCTGCTCTACGGCCAGGCGGACCCGAAAGCCGTCGTCGACCTGGTGCGCGCGCAGCGGATCGACGTGCTGAACCTGGTCGAGATGACGCCCCGCGTGGTCGACGGCCTGACCGCGGCCGGGCTGTTCCAGACCCTGCCGTACCGCGTCCTGCACCCCGCGCCCGGCGCGTTCGGCTCGGGGATCGTGTCGCGGTTCCCCCTGACGGAGGTCAACCTGACGGGTGATTCCGCGGCCAAGCAGCCGGGTGCCCAGGCCGACCTCGGCGACGGCGTGGTCGTGGAGATCGTCGCCGTCCACCCGATCTCCCCGGACGTCGACACCCCGCAGTGGGAGCGCGAGACGAAGGACCTCTCCCGCGCGGCGGGCGAGCACGGCCTCCGGATCCTCGCGGGCGACTTCAACGCGACCCTGGACCACGCGGCGTTCCGCACGGTCCTGTCCCGCGGCTACAACGACGCGGCCGAGCAGCACGGCTCGGGGCTGACGCCGACGTGGCCGTCGTCGCTGCCACTGGTGACGATCGACCACGTCGTGGTGGACAACCGCGCGGCGGTCCGGGACTACGGCGTGTTCGACGTCCCGGGCAGCGACCACCGCGCGGTCTTCGCCGAGGTGCAACTGCCCTGATCAGCTCAGCTTTTCGAGCGTCTCCAGCGCACCGGCCGCGATCGAGACGCCACGGCCGTGGCGGATCCGGGGTTCGCGCGGGTTGATGCGGATCAACGCGCCCGTCGCGGCGCTGGCGAGTTCGCTGTAGCGGCGGACCGTCGGGACCGCCTGGCCCGCGCCCAGCTCCACCACGACGAGGTCGCGCGCCGTGCGGCGCCACGTCGTCAGCTCGTCGAGCTGGGCCTGGCTGCGGTCCGGCACCCACTCGTGGTCGCCGAACATCAGGATGTTGGGGCGGGCCAAGCCGCCGCAGCGCGGGCACGACGGCAGCGGCGGCACCGCGCGCATCGTCTCTTCGTCGACGCGGACGTCGACGTCGGCCGGCCAGATGTCCGTGGTGCAGCCGGACAGGCACTGCAGGTGGTGGATCGACCCGTGCGCCTCGGCGACGTGCTCGAAGCCCGCCTCCTGGAACTGGCCGTCCACATTGGACGTGAAGACGCGGACGCCGCCGGCCGGCCGGAGTTCGCGCAGCAGGCCGAAACCGCGGTGGGGGACCGTTTTGCGGTAGAGGTCCAGCCGGTGGCCGTAGAACCCCCAGGCCAGCTCGGGGTCCTCGGCGAAGTGGCGCGGGTCGGCGATCTCCTCGAACCGCAGGCCGAGCCGCGCGTACGGCGGGTACGCGCGCCAGAACCCTTCGCCGCCCCGGAAGTCCGGCAGCCCGGAGTCGACGCCCATCCCGGCGCCGGCGCAGATCAGGAGCGCGCCGGCACCGTCGAGCAACTCCGCGGCGCGGGCGAGGTCACTCACCCGGCTGCGAGCCGAGGACGACCTCGAACTCCAGCAGGCTGGCACCACTCGACACGGGCTTGGCCCGCTCCCCGGCGTGCGCGGCCGCGGCGGCGCCACCGGTCGCCCAGGCCTGGTAGGCCTCCTCCGTCTCCCACTTCGTGTAGACGAAGTAGCGAGTCTCGCCGGAAACCGGCCGCAGCAGCTCGAAGCCGAGGAAGCCGGGCTGCTGGTCCACGGCGTGCAGCCGCGCGCCGAACCGCTTCTCCAGCTCGGCGCCGGAACCTTCGGGAACCTCGATCGCGTTGATCTTCACAACACTCATGGCTCCACCCTACTGACGCCGTGTCGACACGCGGTGCGGGTCAGCTGCGCAGGCTGCCGGGGAAGAGATCGGCGTCCGCCGGTAGCGCGGTTCCGTGGAACCAGTCGGTGAAGAAGGCGTGGAGATCTTGGCCCGCGATGCTGCCGGCCAGCTTCTCGAAGTCGGTCCACGTTGCGTTCGCGTGGCGGTAGCGGGCCGGCCACTCGTGCAGGAGGCGGTCGAACGCCGGGTCGCCGATCTTGCGGCGCAGCGCGTGCAGGGCGAGGATGCCCTTGTCGTAGACGCCTTCGAACTCGTGGCCGGCACCCATGCCGACCAGCTTGCGGCTCCAGAAGTCGGTGCTGCCGCGGGTCAGCTCGATCGCCGCGCGGTAGCGGTCGTCGAGGTTCTGGCCCTCGCGCTCGCCCCACAGCCACTGCGCGTACGACGCGAAGCACTCGTTCAGGCAGGCGTCGGACCAGTCGGCCACCGACACCGAGTCGCCGAACCACTGGTGGGCGTTCTCGTGCACCAGCGTCAGCAGCTCGGCCCACTTCGCGTACGTCGGCCGGGTCTGCGTCTCCAGCGAGAAGTGGATGTCCTCGTTCAGGTAGATCCCGCCGGCCGCCGACTGCGGGTACGGCCCGAACTTGCCGGTCAGGAAGGTGAGGATCTCGGGCAGCCGGTCGCCGGTCGCGCGGTGGGCCTCGGCGCCGGGCGCGTACGCGGAGACGACCGGGGTGCCGTCCGGCAGCGTCGATCGGTCAACGCTGAACTTGCCGATCGCGACGGTCGTCAGGTAGCTCGCCACCGGGTTCGTCTCGGTCCACGTCGTCGTGGTCTTGCTGCCGGCGTGGACCGGCGGCAGCTCGCGGCCGTTCGAGATCACCGTCCAGCCGTCCGGGACGTGCGCGGTGAGCGTGAAGGTGGCCTTGTCGCGCGGGGTCTCGTTGACCGGGTACCAGAACGCGGCCGAGTGCGGCTCGCCGACCATGAACGCGCCGCCGTCGGCCGAGTGCTGCCAGCCGTTCTCGCTGCCGCCGCCGTGCGGGGTCTTCGCCGGATCACCGCCGTAGCGGACGCGCGTGCGGAACGTCGTCCCGGCGCGGATCGGCGCCGCCGGCGTGACGACCAGTTCGTACGCCTTCTCCCGGCTGAACTTCACCGGCTGCCCGTCCACTTCGACACCGGCGACGTCGAGTCCGCGCAGGTCGAGGTCGAACCGGCTGAGGTCCTGGGTCGCCTTGGCCGTGACGGTCGTGTCGCCGTCGAGCCGGCCGCTCGGTGGGTCGTAGGTCGCGTCGACGTCGTAGTGCAGGGCGTCGTAACCGCCGTTGCCGTCGTCCGGGTAATACGGATCACCGGCGCCGGACGCTCCGGGCACCGGGTGCATGGGCGGCGGTGGCGGCGGCGCCGGGACGGCGTCACCGCTGCAGGCCGCGGCGGAGATCACCACACTGCAGAGGGCGAGGGCGGTGAGTCGGCGGCGCATGCGACCAGCCTAGGTCATCGTGCGCGACCACTCGGTCACGTTCCGCACCTGCGGATCTGTGGTTAGGTGGCCGCGTGCTCTGTTTCGGCGGCAGCGGCGTGCCGATCGTTCTGCTCCACGGCCTGATGGGCCGGGCGCGGACGTGGCGGCGGGTCGCGGAGTGGCTCCGGCCCTACGGCGCGGTCTACGGTCTCGACGCGCGCGGCCACGGCAGCGCGCCGCGGGTCGGGCCGTGGACGACCGAGCGGTTCGCCGCCGACGTCGCCGCCGCGCTGCGCACCCTCGACGCCGGCCCGGCGGTGCTGATCGGGCACTCGATGGGCGGCCTGCACGCGTGGGCGACGGCCGCGCGGTACCCGGAGCTGGTGCGCGCGGTGGTGTCCGAGGACTTCGCGCCGGACCAGCGCGGCCGGACCGTGGAGACCTGGCGTGGTTACTTCGAGAGCTGGCCGGTGCCGTTCGAATCGCTCGACCACGTCCGGGAGTTCTTCGGCGACGCGGGCGAGTACTTCACCGACTGCGTCGAGGAGCGTCCCGACGGCTACCACCTCGTCGCGGACCTCGAAGACCTGTACGTCATCGCCGCCGAGTGGGGCCGCGTCGACTACTGGTCCACTGTGGACGGAATCCGCTGCCCGCTGCTGGTGGTCGAGGGCGAGCACACGGCCATGCCGGCGGGCCAGCAGGCGCTGGTCGCCGCCCGGGTGCCGGGCGCGAAACACCTGGTCGTCCCCGGTTCGGCCCACCTGCCCCACGACGAAGCCCCGGAGACCTACCGGGGCGCCGTCGAGGCCTTCCTGTCCCAGGTCCTGAACCGCTAGGCCCGGGACAGGTCCGCTCGCCAGGCCGCCGTGGAGCGGTCCGCGGGGACGATCAGCGGCCAGACGTCCGAGCCGAGGAAGCCCGTCTCGTCGGCCGCCTTCGCCGCCGTGCACGTGTCGCGCGGCAGGTCGGCCCGGGCCGCCAGCGCCGCCACGGCGTCCTTTGTGGACGCTCCGAAGACGCCGTCGGCCGGCACGTCGGCGCCGGCCGCGCGCAGGAACTGCTGCGCGAGCTGCACCCGCCGGCCCGTGTCGCCGGGCTTCAGCAGCGGCCACTCCGCGACGTCCGATCGCGCGACCGAGACGCCGAGCACGCGGCCGACCGCCGTCCGCAGCTCCGGCAGCCGGTCGTAGAGGACCTGGCCGCAGCACTCCGTCGAGTTGAAGTCGCGGTGGCCCTTGATGAACTCGGGCGTGATGTCGTACTGGTGCGCGATGTAGGCGACCAGGCCCACCAGCGAGTTCCACAGCGCCACCGGGACGTCGACCGTGCTGTACAGGCCTTCGTTCTCGATGCCGATGCACTCGCTGTTGTGGTTGCCGACGTTCGCGCCCTGCACGTGCTGGGTGCCGCCGCGCAGGATCTCCAGGCTGCGGTGCCTGCCCTCGGTGATGAAGCCGCCGCGGCTGTTCGTGAACTGCTGGCCGGTGTCGATCCAGCCGCGCGTGTCCATGTGGAAGTTCTGGATGTCCCGCGAGATCTGGAGCGCGTGGGCCAGCGAGTAGTCGGTGACGTTCCCCGGATCCACGGTGTGGTGCACGACGATGTACGTCGGCTTGTGGTTCTCGACCACGATCGCGCCGGTCGCGGCCCGCGCTTTCCATTCGGCCGTGCTGTGGATGGTCGGTGTTGCCGCCGCCGCTGCCGCTGTTCGAACCCCGGTCAGCCCCAGTGTTCCGACCGCGGTCGCCGTGAATCCCGCCTTCAGCAGGGCACGGCGGTCAAAGTCCGCCATTGCGAGAACCTTCCGCCGGAATGCAATCAGCAGAAGGTAGCTCCGGAGCGCGCCGTTGACAACTATTGACCAACTTTTGTCGTAGCGCGTCAGTGTTCGCCCGGAAGTGCGAAGAGGCCGTCGCGGGTCTGCTCCAGCAGGCCGTCGACCAGCAGGGAGTCCAGGCAACGATCACGCTGGCCGTCGTCGTGCCAGACCAGGTCCAGCTTCGCTTTTTCGACCGGGCCCTCGGTGCCGCGCAGGACGTCGAGCAGCCGCCCGCGGACCTGCCGGTCGGTGCCGGCGAACTTCTGCACCGGCTTGGCCGGGCCCGCGTACTCGGGCCGGCCGGCGTGCTGCCACGCGCACTCGTCGTACACCGGGCAATCCGCGCAACGCGGGGCGCGCGCGGTGCAGATCAGCGCGCCGAGTTCCATGATCGCGGCCGAAAACCGGGCCGCCGGCGCGTCGTCGGCCGGCAGCAGCGCCTCGACGTCGGCCATGTCGCGGGTGTTCGACGCGGGCCCGGCGTCGCCGGCGCCGTGCACCGCCCGCGCGACGACCCGCCGCACGTTGGTGTCCACGACCGGCGCACGCCGCCCGTAGGCGAACGCGGCGACGGCCCGCGCGGTGTAGGCGCCGATCCCCGGCAGCGCGAGCAGGGTGTCCACATCGGACGGGACGACGTCGCCGTGCTCGGCCGCGATCACGCCCGCCGCCTGGTGCAGCCGCAGCGCGCGGCGCGGGTAACCGAGCTTGCCCCAGGCCCGCACGACCTCGCCCTGGGACGACGCGGCCAGCGCCGAGGGCACCGGCCAGCGCGCCAGCCACTCGCGCCAGATCGGCTCGACGCGCGCGACCGGCGTCTGCTGCAGCATGATTTCGCTGACCAGGACGCCCCAGGCCGAGCACTCGGGCTCGCGCCAGGGCAGGTCCCGGCCGTGCGCGGAGAACCAGTCGAGCAGTACGTCAGCGTCCACAGCCACGCCGGGAGGCTACTTCGCGTGCTTCGGCAGCTCGCGAGCGACCTCGTCCGGCGACGGCGTGGCGGCGATCTCCGCGGCGACCGCGCGCGCCGCGTCACGGCAGGACGGCAGCCTCCGGGCCTGCTCGGTGACGGCGTCCGCGCTCAGCTCGCCGGGCAGGAGGCGCAGTCCCGCGCCTGCGGTGACGAGGGCTTCCGCGTTGGCGAACTGGTCGGCGCCCTGGGGCAGGACCAGCTGCGGGACGCCCTCGGCGAGCGCGCCGAGCATCGTGCCGCTGCCACCGTGGTGCACGACCAGGTCGGCGCGCGCCACCACGTCGGCCTGCGGCACCCAGGCCCGGACCGTGACGTCGGCCGGCAGTTCGCCGAGGTCGTCCGGACGCACCCGGCCGGAGGCGACGACCACGTGGGCGTCCAGGCGGGCCAGGCCCCGGATCGCCGTGGTGAGCACCTCGGCGGTGCCGAACGCGGTGCCGAGCGTCAGGTAGATCAGTGGCCGCGGCGGCCGCTCGGAGGGGCCGGGTTCGGAGTACGGCACCGGACGCAGGGCGATCCGCTCGGCCGTCGCGAGGAAGTCCGCGTCCTGCAGGGACGGCGGGCAGATGTCCAGGTGGACCCCGCCGCTCGGGCGCTCGAACCCGATCCCGTCCGGGAACATGCGGCCGAACCCGTGCCAGAGGGCGGGGATTCCGGCGCGCTCCGCGGCGACGGCCGCCTCGGGCACGCCCCAGCCGTGCACCACGAGGTCAGGCCGCAGCCGCGTCAGCTCCGGTTCGAGGTCTTCGGCGTAGATCTCGTAGAACGAATCCGCCGGCCGGAAGGGCCGGAGCCCGTTCCGGACCAGCGGCGCGTGCACGTTCTCACCGGCCGCGAAGTGCACCTCGTGCCCGGCCTCCCGCGCCGCGATGGCGAGCGGGATCAGCGGATAGGTGTGCCCGGCCGAGGCGAGGCCGGCGAAGAGGACGCGCACGTCGGTTCCTGTTCAGATGGTGACGACATCTGAACGTGAAGGCTACTCGACCTCGGAAAGCCGTCCGGTCTTGACGTCGTAGACGAAGCCGCGGACGTTGTCGGTGTGCGGCAGGAAGTCGCTGCGGCGCACGCGTTCCACCGACGTCCGGACGCTGTTCTCGACGTTGCGGAACGCCTCGACCGCCCAGGTCGGGCGCAGTCCGGTGTCGCTCTCGAGCTCATCCTTGAAGTCGTCTTCGGTGACCATCGAGAGGCCGCACTCGGTGTGCTGCACGATCAGGACCTCGCGGGTGCCGAGCTTGCGCTGCGACAGGGCCAGCGACCGGATCATGTCGTCGGTCACCACGCCGCCCGCGTTGCGCAGGACGTGCGATTCGCCCTGGAGCAGGCCGAAGAGCTCGAACACCCGGATGCGGGCGTCCATGCAAGTCAGGACGGCCACCTGGAGTGACGGCTTCGGTGACGAGCGGTCGCCGGGCGTGACTTCGCCGAGTTCTTGGTTCCGCTTGAGCAGTACGTCGATCGAGGTCATCGGTCACCTTCCGGCCAGTGGCCCCGCGGCGCGGGCGTACCCCACCATTTGACCGGCCGGTGCTCGATCGGGCAACGGGATACGAGCAAAGTCACGGCGAAAGCCGGCGCTCAGCCCCCGAACCAGGGCTCCTCGACGGTCCGCGGCGGCGCCGACGTCCGGCCGATGCGCAGCTCGGTCGGCAGCGTGATCACCTTCGGCGCGCTCCGCTCGCCCGAGCTGAGCAGCAGCCGTCCGGCCGCCTTGCCCTTCTCGAGCACCGGCTGGTGCACGGTGGTGAGCCCGATCCGCTCGGCTTCGGCGATGCCGTCGAAACCGGTGACGGTCAGGTCCTGCGGCACGCGCAGCCCGCGGCGTTCGGCTTCGGCCATGGCGCCGAGCGCGAGGATGTCGGAGGTGCAGATCACGGCCGTGATCTGCGGGTACGCGTCGAGCAGCTGCCGGGCGGCGGACGCGCCGTCGTCCACCGTGTGGTCGAACCGCTCGACCACCGGGACGCCCGCCCAGTCGACGCCGGCGCCGGAGAAGGCCACGGCGAGCGCTTCGAGCCGGGTGCGCTGGACGTGGAAGTGCGCGCCGCTCTGGCGCGCCGGGGAGACGAAGTCGTCGTTGCGCTCGCGGGCCAGCCGCATGCAGATGACGCCGACCTGCCGGTGGCCGAGGCCGACGAGGTGCTCGGCGATCTTGCCGACCGCCGCCGCGTCGTCCGGGCCGACGCGGTCGATCCCCTCGATGCTCGGCTGGTCGATGATCACCGTCGGCACCGGCCGCTCCAGCACGGCGGCCAGGTGCGGGTCGTCGTCCGGCACGGAGTAGACGACGAAGCCGTCGACACCCGCGCGGTGCACCGCGGCGACGTCCTCCCGGCCCGGGCTGGCCGGCACCAGGTGGAGGCCGACGCTGGCGTCTTCGCAGGCCAGGGCCAGTCCTTCGAGCACGCCGACGGCGGCGGGGTCGCGGAAAGCGTAGGAGAGGTTTTCGGTGAGCAGCAGCCCGACGGCGCCGGCCCTGCGGGTGCGCAGCGAGCGGGCGACGGGGTCGGGACCGGGGTAGCCGAGGCGCCGCGCGGTCTCGAGGACCCGGCGGCGCAGTTCCGGGGACAACTGGTCCGGCCGGTTGTAGGCGTTGGACACCGTGGTCCTGGACACACCGAGCTCCGCCGCGAGCGACGCCAGTGTCGCCTGCCTCCGGGTGCGAATAGGACGTCCCATCAGCAAACCGTAACGGTTCAGATCGTTTTCCTGAAGAGACACCCCGCGTGGTCGATGTCTCGATCCGTATGCACGTCGGCGCATACACCAGCCACGATCGGATTGCCAGGGTGTCATCCGGATGGGGTAAAGTGAATCTGACAACGGTTTCCATTAGCAGTCGTGCATCTCTCGCAGGAGTCCCCGATGAGTTCCCGCCGCACCAGGAGCGCGCTCGCCGCTGCTTCGGCCCTGTCCCTCTTCGCGCTCGCCGCATGCTCCGGCGGCGGGTCGTCCGGCGCCGACGGCGGCGGCCAGTCCGGCGGTGACGGCAAGATCAAGGTCGTCGCCTCGACCGACGTCTGGGGCAGCGTGGCCGGCGCCGTCGGCGGCGACAAGGTCGAGGTCAAGTCGGTCATCCACGACCCCTCGGCCGACCCGCACTCCTACGAGACGACGGCCGAAGACGCGCTGGCGGCCAAGGACGCGCAGCTGCTGCTGTCCAACGGCGGCGGCTACGACGAGTTCTTCGGCAAGCTCACCGACCAGGCGGGCGACGCGAAGAAGCTCGTCGCCTACGACATCGCCGCGACCGGCGACGAGAACGAGCACGTCTGGTACGACCTGCCGGGCGTCGACAAGGTGGCCGACCAGGTCGCCGCGCAGCTCGGCGAGCTGCAGCCGGCGTCGAAGCAGCTCTTCACCGACAACGCGGCCGCGTTCAAGGCGAAGGTCGACGCGCTGGAGAAGCGCCTCGGCGAGCTGGGCGCGGCGCACCCGGGCGTGAAGGTCGTCGTCACCGAGCCGGTCGCGCACTACCTGCTCCAGAGCGCGAAGCTGACGGACGCGACGCCCAAGGCGTTTTCGGACGCGGTGGAGAACGACACGGACGTCCCGGCGGGCGCGGTCAGCGAGTACAAGCAGCTCATCGCCACCAAGCAGGTCAAGGCGCTGATCAACAACGCCCAGACGGTGACGCCGCTGACCCAGGACGTCGTCGGCCAGGCGAAGGCCGCCGGGATCGGCGTCGTGGACGTGACCGAAACGCTGCCCCAGGGTGTGACGGACTACATTGGCTGGATGACCGGGGAAGTCGATGCACTCGCGAAAGCGTTGAGCTGAGCATGTCCCCAGTCTCCGACGACGTACGCCCCGCGGTCCGGGTCCGCGGCGCGGGTCTCGCGTTCGGTCCCCGGACGCTCTGGTCGGGCCTCGACCTCGTCGTCGAGCCCGGGGAGTTCCTCGCGGTGCTCGGCCCGAACGGCTCCGGCAAGAGCAGCCTGCTCAAGGCGTTGCTCGGTATGCAGGGCCTGTCCGCGGGCACGGTCGAGATCGCCGGCGGCCGCCCGGGCGGTGCGAACCGCAAGGTCGGCTACATCCCGCAGCAGCGCGCGATCGACGAATCGCTCACGCTGCGCGGCGTCGACCTGGTCGGGCTGGGCCTCGACGGGCACCGCTGGGGCCCGGGCCTGTTCGGCATGGCCGCCCGCCGCCGTCGGGTCGCCGAAGCCATCGAAGCGGTGGGCGCGACGCGGTACGCGAAGCAGCCCGTCGGCCGGCTGTCCGGCGGCGAGCAGCAGCGGCTGCGGGTCGCCCAAGCCCTGGTCGGCGACCCCGAGGTGCTGCTCTGCGACGAGCCGCTGCTGTCGCTGGACCTGGCACACCAGCGCGCGATCAGCGAGCTGATCGACGAGCGGCGCAGCACGTCCGGCACCGCGGTGCTGTTCGTGACGCACGAGATCAACCCGGTGCTGCCCTTCGTCGACCGGGTATTGTACCTGGTCAACGGCTCTTTCCGGATCGGCAAGCCGGACGAGGTGATGAACACCGAGACGTTGTCGCAGTTGTACGGCGCGCGCGTCGAGGTGCTCGAGGTCGGCGGCCAGATCCACATCGCGGGTTCGCAGAGCTCGCCGTGCGAGGAAGAGCCGCACCACCACGAACACGACGTCGAAGAACAAGTGGGCTGAGTCTTGGATCTGTTCGACTTCGGCAAGACCTGGGAGCTGATCACCGAGCTCGAAGGCGTCCAGACGGCGTTGCTGGCGGCCGCGATCCTCGGGCTGGTGGCCGGGGTGCTGGGCCCGCTGATCGTGATGCGCCGCATGTCGTTCGCCGTGCACGGCACGTCCGAGCTGGCCTTCACCGGCGGCGCGGCGGCGCTGCTGCTGGGCATCGGCGTCGAGTACGGCGCGTTGATCGGCGCGGTCGTCGCGGCCCTGCTGCTGGGCATCCTGGGCGCGCGAGACGCCGACCGCGACTCGGTGATCGGCGTGATCCTCTCGTTCGGCCTCGGCATGGGCGTGCTGTTCCTGTCGTTCTACAAAGGACGGTCGGGCAACAAGTTCGGCATCCTGACCGGCCAGATCATCACCATCGACTCGACGAACCTGACGTTGTTCGTGGTGTCGTCGGTGGTGGTGCTGGCCGTGCTGGCGCTGGTCTACCGGCCGCTGCTGTTCGCGTCGGTCGACCGCAACGTGGCGATCGCGCGCGGCGTCCCGGTGAAGACGCTGACGGTGGTGTTCGCGCTGCTGGTGGGCATCTCGACGGCGCTGAGCGTGAAGGTCGTCGGCTCGCTGCTGGTGGTGGCGCTGATGGTGACACCGGCCGCCGCGGCGGCGCGCGTGACGGCGTCCCCCTGGAAGGCGACGGTGCTGGCGATCGTCTTCGCGGAGGTGTCGGCGCTGGGCGGGATCGTGCTGTCGCTGGCCCCGGGCCTGCCGGTGAGCGCGTTCGTCACGGCGATCTCGTTCTTGATCTACGTGGTCTGCCGCCTGATCGCCTGGCGACGCGACCGCCGGACGCGGGTGCGCGCGGTGACCTCGGCCGCCGAGCTGACCCCGGTGGCCTGAAGAGCGTCACTTTCGCCGAGAAAGATGCGCTTGAGGCACCCCTGGACGCATCTTTCCTAGGGAAAGTGAATGTGCGGGTGCAAACTCAGCCCAGCATCAGCAGGACCTGCAGCTCCCCGACCAGGAACCCGATCACCCCGCCGACCGCGATGAGCTTCCACTCGTCCTGGCGGAACGCCGGGCGCAGCAGGCCCTCGAACTCCAGTGGTGTCAGCGCCAGCATCCGCTGCTCGATCATCTTCGCGACGTCCATCGCCTCGGTCAGGTAGCCCTCGGCGTAGCGCGCCGTGTCCGGCAGCTGCTCCAGCGCCTTCGTCGCGGCCGCGTGCTTCATCTCGCGCAGCCGGGGGCCGCCCACCGTCAGCGTCAGCACCGAGGCCGACATCTGTGTGTCGACCGCCGACGACACCATCTGCTCCACCATCGCCGCCAGGCGATCCGCGCGCGGGCCGCGCAGGACGGCGTCCAGCAGGTTCTGGACGGTGAGGACCTCGGTCGCGATCAGCTCGCCGTACTGCCGGGCGACCTCGGCGCGCCGCCGCTGGAACTTGCCCTGGAAGATCACGCGGCCGACGCGGACCGGTTCGCGGGGGACGAAGATCAGCTTGATCGCCAGCCAGTCCGTGCACAGCCCGATCACGCCGCCGAACACCGGCAGCACCCACGGCTCGCGCGTGAACGCCCAGACGATCGTCTGCACCAGGCCCAGCCCGAAGCCGAAGTAGATGCCCATCCGGGCGATGAACGCCATCTCCGGCCGGGACGTCTCGCGGATCAGCCGCACCAGCAGCGCCTTGTCGCGGGTGAGCCGCTGGACCGTCATGTGCTGGACGTCGAGCACCTCGTCGAGGTTCTCGCGGACGTCGTCGAGGAACTCCCGCACCAGCCGCGGCGCCGACGCCTGGACCTGCTTGATCAGCATCTCCTGCGCGAGCGTCGGCATGACCTCCCACAGCCGCGGGTGGTGCTCGGCGAGCACCTCGCGCGCGATGTGGTCGACCGCGCGCAGCAGCGGCTGTTCCAGCTCGCTCGTGATGATCACCGGGTCGATCCGGCCGAAGACCTCTTTCAGGTCGAGCAGGTTCGCCGTCAGCAGCTCCGTCGCGACGGCCGCCATCCGGCCGCCGTGCTTCGGGACGACGCCCTGCCAGCCGAGCAGCGGCGGGATCCCGAGGAACTCCACCGGCCGGAACATCATCTCGATCGCGACGCGCTTGGTGACGTACCCGATCAGCGCGGCGATGAACGGCATCGCCGCGTACAGCGGCCAATGCAGCGCGAGGTCGGCCAGGACAGCGTCCATCCGACCTCCCTCGCCGTGCCGAGAACGAAACCGTACCGGCTAGCCGAGCAGCGCGAGCACCTGCAGTTCGCCGACGAGACCGCCGATCACCGCGCCCACCGCGATCAGCTTCCACTCGTCCTGGCGGAACGCCGGCCGCAGCAGCTGCTCGAACTCCAGCGCGCTCAGCTTCCGCATCCGGTCCACGATCGTGTTGCGGACGTCGAGCGCGTTGACCGCGTAGTTCTCGGCGTACCGGATCGTCTCCGGGACGCGCTCCGCCGCCTTCGTCGCCGCTGTCTGCTTCATCTCCTGGAACCGCCTGGTGCCGACGGCGATGGCGACGAACGGCTTGACGACGCTCGCCTGCGCGTCGATCGTCTTCTGCACCTCACGCGTGATCATCGCGAACAGCCGGTCCGACTTCGGCCCGCGCAGCACGGCTTCGAGCAGGTTCGGGATGGTGATGATCTCGCGCGCGATCATGTCGCCGTAGTCGGCTGCCACGACGTCGCGGCGCTTCTGGAACACGCCCTGCCAGGTGTAGAGCCCGAAGAACCGGCGCGGCTCGCGCGGCAGGAAGATCATCTTGAGGGCCAGCCAGTCGGTGAGCCAGCCGATGCCGATGCCGAACAGCGGCAGCACGATCGGCGACTTCGTCAGCGCCCAGACGACGAGCTGCACGCAGCCGAGGACGAACCCGAAGCCGATCCCGGAGCGGGCGATGAACCGCATCTCCGGGCGCGAGATGTCGCGGATCAGCCGGTTCAGCAACGCCTTGTCGCGCACCAGGTTCGTCACGACCATGTGCTTGAGGTCGAGGACGTCCTCGATGTTGTCGGCGATCTCCCGCATGATCTTGGTGATCGCCTTCGGCGCTTCGGCCTGCACGCGCTTGAGCAGCAGCTGCTGCGCGCCGTTCGGCAGCACCTCCCACAGCCGCGGCTGGTAGGTCTCCATGACGTCGCGGGTGACGTCCTCGACGACCCGCAGCAGCGGCTGCTCGATCTCCTTCGCCACCTGCTCCGGGTCGAGCCGGGAGAAGATCTCCTTCGGGTCGACGAGGTTCGTCGTCAGCATCTCGGTGGCGGTCGTGGCCATCCGCTCCGCGTTCGCCGGCAGCACGCCTTGCCAGCCGAGGAACGGTCTGACGCCGGTGAACTCGAGCGGCCGGAACATCATCTCGATGGCGACGCGCTTGGTGACGTACCCGATCAGCGCCGCGATGAACGGCATGGTGACGTACACCTGCCAGTGCGTGCCGAAGTCCACGTCCGCACGCTAGCGGCCCGGTGTCAGTGGAGCAGGAGCAGGACCTGCAGCTCGCCGACGAGCCCGCCGATCACCGCGCCGACCGCGATGAGCTTCCATTCGTCCTGCTTGAAGGCCGGACGCAGGATCCCTTCGAACTCGATCGGCGTCAGCTGCCGCATCTTTTCGACGATCGTGTTGCGGACGTCGAGGGCGCCGGTGGCGTAGCTCTCGACGTGTTTCACCGTTTCGGGGAGGTAGGCGATGGCCTTCTCGGCGGCCGCGCGTTTCATCTCCTGGTACTGCTTGCCGCCCATGGTCAGCGCGACGAGCGGTTTGGCGATGCTCGCCTGGGCGTCGATCGTGCGCTGCACCTCGCGGGTGATCAGCGCGAACAGCCTGTCGGCGCGGGGCCCGGTGAGCACGGCCTCCATCACGTTCCGCACGGTCAGCACCTCGTCGGCGATCAGCGCGCCGTAGTCGGCGGCCACCTCCTGACGGCGTTTCTGGAACATGCCCTGCCAGCGGAAGAAGCCGAAGCCGCGGGGCTCGCGCGGGTAGAAGATCATCTTGAGGGCCAGCCAGTCCGTGACGAAGCCCGTGACGAAACCGAAGATCGGCATGATCAGCGGCTCCTTGGTCAGCGCCCAGGCGACGAACTGGACGAGCCCGATGACGAACCCGAACCAGACGCCGGACCGCGCGATGAACTTGAACTCGGGCGCGGCGACCTCGCGGATCAGCCGGCAGGTCAGCGACTTGTCGCGGACCATGGCGCCGATGAGCATGTCGTTGACGTCGAGGACGTCGTCGATGTTGGTCGAGACCTCCCGCAGCAGCCGCTTGACGACGTCCGGCGCCTGCGCGCGGACCTGGTCGACGAGCAGCCGCTGCGCCCGCGACGGCAGCATCTCCCACAGCCGCGGCTGGTAGGTCTCCATGACCTCCCGCGTGACGTCCTCGACGGCCTTGAGCAGCGGCGTTTCGAGCTCTTTGAGCATTTCCTCCGGATCGAGCCTGGCGAAGATCTCCTGCGGGTCGACGAGGTTGCGGGTCAGCAGGTCGACGGCGGTGGTGGCCATCCGCCGCGAGTTGGCCGGGATGACGCCCTGCCAGCCGAGGAACGGCTTGATCCCGGTGAACTCGAGGGGCCGGAACATCATCTCGATGGCGACGCGCTTGGTGACGTAACCGATCATCGCCGCGATGACCGGCATCGTGAGGTACACGTGCCAGTGAGCGCCGATGTCCGCGAGGATCGCCGATGTGTCCAAAGTGGCCTCCCCGCGGCAACCGCTGGTCAACGGACGTCAGAATGCCATGGGTGACCGGGGGTTCCCAAATTCGTGATGCATCCGTTTGGCGGTACGTCCGGAAGGCCCCTTGCTTACTAAGGTGGCGCGATGGTCGCGCCTGAGAAGCCCCAATCCGCCCCGAAGACCGCCCAGTTCGCCGTGGGCCTCCGCGGCTACAACCAGCGTCAGGTCGACGAACGCATCGCCGAGCTGACCAAGGAGTTCCGCGAGACCGCCCGCAACCGCGACGACGCCGTCGCGACGTCGTCGGATCTCACGAAGGCTCTCGCGTACGCGCAGAAGGAGCTGGCCGAGACGAAGGCCGCCCTCGCGCGGATGAGCTCCAGCCCGTCCGGCGCCGGCGCGATGGTCGAGCGCGTCCGCACGATGATGCAGCTCGCCGAGGAGGAGATCGCCGACCTGCGCTCCGCCGCGGACGCCGACGCGGCCTCGACGCGCGACCAGGCGGACAAGTACGCGCACGAGACCCACCGCACGGCCGACAAGCTGGCGAAGGACGCGGAAGAAGAGCGCGCGCGCCTGATGAAGGACGCGAAGATCGAGATCGACAAGCTGACCGCGGCGGCGGGCGCCAAGCGAGTGGAGCTGGCGGCGGCGGCCGAGCGGACCCGCAAGGAGGCCGACGCGAAGGCTGAGGCCGCGGCGGCTGAGAAGCGCGCCGAAGCGGACCGGGTGGCTTCGGAGGAGCTGGCGAAGAAGAAGCAGGCCTTCGAGCAGGAGGTCGCGCGCAAGAAGCAGGAGACGGAGGCGGCGCTGGCACAGGCTCGCGACCGCCAGGCGGAGGCGGACCGGAACCGGAAGCTGGCGCTGGACCTGCGGACGAAGGTCGCGGAGCGGATCGCGGCGACGGACGTGGCGGTACGCGAGGCGATGAAGCTGCTGGCCCCGGCGGAGGATGCGTCTGCGTCTGCGTCGACTCCGGCTTCGGCTTCGGCTTCGGCTCAGGCTCCGGCGAACGGGGACCGCAAGCCTGCTCCCGCGCCTGCCCCCGCCTCGCCGCCCGTTGCCAAGCCCCAGGCCCAGGCTGCTCCGGCGCCCGCTGCCAAGGCTCCGGCTCCCGCGCCGGCCGCGAAGGCGTAGTTATCCACAACGGCTCCGGTTGTCCACAGATTTCCGGAGACCCCGTTTTTGCAGGTCAGACCCGATAGACTGGACAGGGGACGCCCCCCAGGGAGTGGTGGGGGCTGCGTGTGGGCCAGAGTGGTGGGCGTGAGCTCACGAGACGGGACCCGCGCATGATCCTCGAGACCGAGCGGGCCGCCGTCTGCGCTTATGCCCGGCGGATGGTCGGTGACGGCCTCGTCGTCGGGACCTCGGGGAACGTCTCCGTGCGCGCCGGGAACCTCGTCGCCGTCACGCCCACCGGCGTCGCCTACTCCTCGATGACCCCCGCCGACATCCCCGTGGTCGATCTCGGCGGGGAGGTCATCGACGGCGAGCTGCAGCCGACCAGTGAGCTGCCGATGCACCTGTCCGTCTACTGGGACGCGCGCGATCCCGACGGCGAGCCGGTGACCGCCGTCGTGCACACGCACTCGCCGCACGCCACCGCCGTGTCGACGCTCGTGCGGGAGGTGCCGCCGATCCACTACATCGTCGCCACCATCGGCCCTTCCGTGCGCGTCGCGCGCTACGCCACCTACGGCACGCCCGAGCTCGCCTCCGCCGTTCTGGAAGCACTCGAAGGGCGCCGTGGCTGCCTGATGGCCAACCACGGCACCCTCACCTTCGGCGACGGCCTCGAAGCCGCTTACCACCGCGCCCAGCAGCTCGAGTGGGCGTGCCGCGTGTGGCTGCTCGCGCAGAGCGCCGGCCGGCCGAGCCTGCTGCCGCCGCCCGAGGTGGCGAACGTCGTCGACCGGTTGCGGGGCTACGGCCGGCGTTAGGACGCCAGCGCGTCGACCGCGTGCACCGCGTCCAGCAGCTCCACGACCGTCGGGTCGTCGACCGCTTCCTTGATGCACTGCCACAGCTGGAGGTTCGCCATCGCCCAGCGCGAGTACGTCGCCGCCGCTTCGGGGTTGTAGAAGTAGTACCCCTCGTCGTGGACGTCGCACTGCTCGCCGACGATCTTGTCCGCCAGCTCCCGCAGGCTCAGGCCGTTCTCGCGCAGGTAGCGGTGCGCGAGCACCACCGGCGTCACCGGCAGCGCCTTGAACAGCGTGTCCGCGTCGCTCAAGGCCTGCGCCTCCAGCGAGATGTCGCGGCCGCGGGTGGCCATCTCGGCTTCGTCGACGATCTCGTCGATCCAGCTCGCCACGCCGCCGGCGACGCCGCACTCCGCGAGGATCTCCCCGCGGAGACCGCTGCCGGCGGCGGCCGGCGAGTTGCGGAGCACCAGGTAGTTGACGTCGTGCACCAGCGCGGCCACCTCCACCACGGTGCGGTCGGCCCCGTTGTGCTGGGCGAAGCCGGCCGCCTTCGCTCGGACGAAGCTGACGTGGTGCCAGCCGTGGAACGGCAGCCGCTCGGCGTACTGCCGGCACAGCCTGCGAACCCGGTTTTCGACGGCGTCGAGAGTCACGTTGTCGATCGTGCTTTCCTGCGTACGCATACACCTCTCCGATCCCGGCCGTGGTATTCAGACGGGTGGAGTAATGGTAAGCGTCGCTGACGCCGGTGTGTAGCTAGATGCGGTCCGCCAATTCCCCCAATCGGACCTCGACCGGAACGTGACGATGGCCGATTCCGCTGGTCGGATCGTAGGAAAGGCTGAACGTGCTCACCGGACGTGATTTCACGAGGAAGGTCATCGTGCCGGGGGCCGCTTCGGGAATCCGGTGGTATTCGTCGGCCAGCATGGTGGCGCACGCCCCGGCCTGGCACAACGTCCGGCGGCGCAGGTGCGCGGAGTCGATCAGGCCGGTGCCGGGATCGTGGGTCGTCTCGTACCTTTCGTGGAGGTAGCTGCCCCGGAGAATGGTGGTGCAGAAGTGGTACCTGTGGTTGTGCACAGAATCCGCGTACCCTTCCCGCCAGTCCTGCTGCGGCTTGTATTCGTGCAGCCAGAAGGAAAACGGGTCGGTCGGCGAATCGAGCAGGCACCACGCGAAATGGGTCGTGGTTTCCCGGGACGAGCGCAGCAGTTTCGCGGCCTGCGCGGTGGACAGTGAGCGGAGCTGCGAGCGCAGCTCCTCCCGCAGCTCGGGGTGGTCGGCCCACGACCGGAACCAGGTCTCGACCGTGCGCCAGTCGACGGCGAGCGGGAACCCGGCCGTGCGCAGGCGCGTGGCCAGTTCGGTGAGCGGGGACAGGCGGGTGAGCAAGGTCAGCTCCCTAGCTCGGCGACTTCGGAGAACTCCGTGCGGAAGGCGTGGAACTTGCTTTCCAGCTCACGGAACTGCTCCTCGGACAGCGGGGATCCGGTGATCTTTTCGAACAGCGCCAGGAAATCCGCCCGCGTCGTCGCGGACGTGATGCGGAAGTGGCGGCCGGTCCGGGACTGCGAGACGCGCACGAACTCGGCGCGCTCCATGTTGTAGAGGAAGGAACCCTCGGTGAACCGCAGGGACCGCGGGTACAGCTTCGTGGCGCCGCGCACGTCGCTGTAGAGCGACATCCACACGCTGTCGTCGAACATCTCGAGCCGGTCCAGCGGCGGGTCGGCGACCACGGTGATGTCGACCTGCGCGCAGCGGCTGCGCGCCAGGAAGAGGCCCACCAGTCCGATCCGGATCTCTTCGTCGAGCCGGGTCTGGATCTGTTCGTAGTCGACGTCGCCCGCCTCGCGGCGGAGCAGGTAGCGGGCACGCCCGCTGATCGAGCTCGCGTCACGCGGATCGGCGATCACGGCCCGCAGTTCGCGTTCCGTGCGGGAAAGCAACAGGCGGGCGGCGGCGTGCCGCCCGGAGAAGCCGCGGAAGAAGTACTGCCGGGTCGCGTCGAGGTCGGCCATCAGCGCGCGGTTGAACGCGGGGTCGGGATCGGTCGTCGCCTCGAACACGTCGGTGGGGAAGAACTCCTTGTTCAGCGCGCGGTATTCGGCGCTGAGGTCCTCCAGCGCGCGCCTGCTCTCTTCGATCACCGGGGTCACCAGCGCCCGCTGCGAGGCGCTGGCGGTGATCAAGCTGGTGCCGAACCCCACGATCGCGGAGATCAGGGTGCCGGTGCCCAGCGACGTCACCAGGTTCTTCCCGGTGCCGGGTTCCATCAAGCCGGCCAGCCACAGGCTGAGACCGGCGACCACCACGAGTACCGTGAGCAGCAGGCTCGTCCTGGTCCAGAAGATCTCCTGCAGTGGGGTACGGCGGAGGCGTCCGCCTTCCGCGGCCACGTGCTTCACCTCCCTCGAATCACCCGAACAGACGAATGCGTAAAGTGTCGGTTCGAGTGCGGGGAGTCACTTTACGCGCGTCTCGGGGACCGCGAAATAAGAGATTCGGGGGACAGGTGGAGGCCCCGGACGTCACTCTCGGCAATAATTCACCGAATTGCCGGGTTTTCGGAAAATACCGCTAAACCTGGGGTTCCAGCGTGGCCGGCAGGCCGGTTTCGTACCAACCGGCCCCCGGTGCGACCGTCATCAGGAAGTCCACGACCGCCCGCGCGGGCGCGGGGTGGATCTCCGGGTGGTCGCGTTCGCCGCGCGCGGGATCGACGGGCCAGGCGAGCCGTTCGGCGTCGAGGGAGAACTCCCCGCCGGCCCCCGTGCGGTTGCCGCGGGCGTCGAGACGTGACCACTTGCCGTGCAGGTACACCGCGTTCAGCCCGTGCAGCGCGGACAGCTCCTGGTAGCAGAAACCGGCCGGGATCCCTTGCGCCCGAAGCAAAGCGGCCAGCAGGTGCGCCTTGGCGTAGCAGATCCCGACGCGTTCGCGCAGCACGTCCGACGCCCGCCAGGTGACCCGCGGATCAGCGGCGTCGACGACGTGGTCGACGTCATCCCGCACGAACCGGAACGCGGCTTCGGCGTACCCGGCCGGACTGTCCGTCAGGGTTCTGAGCGCGTCGGCTCGTTCCCGGATCGACGGGTGGTCGTGATCGACGACGGCGTCGGCCGCGAGGTAGTCGCTCAGCCGAACGGACGTGGGCGACGGCACGAAACTCATCCGGCCATCGTGCCAGGCTCGGCCATTCGGGCGAGACCTGTTTTCGGTGCCGGACACGCTCCGCGTTCCTCGGTCACGGAAGGTAAAACTCGGGCGGGAAGCCCGTCCAGCGCAGTGCGGGCGGGAGATGACCTTGGTCGTTGTACGCCAGCAGCGCGGCGGGCCGCCCCGGCACGTAGCGGATGACCGTGAGCGCCGCGTTGCCGTGGTTGAGCGCGAGCCACCGCCACGGCGGTGCGTCCTGCGAAGCGCGCACGAGCCAGGAGATGAGGTAGTTGTGCGTGACGACGAGGTCGAACCGCGCCTCGTTCCCGGGAACGGGCCCGGTGAACCGCCGTTCGGCCTCGGCGGCGAGCTCCTCGTCGGCGGGGGGCAGCTGCCGGGTGACGGCGAGCAGCCGGTCGGCGGACGTCTCGGGCAGCTCCTCGCGCTTCGGCAGGTAGGGCACGAAGTCGCCGGCCGCCGCTTCGACGTGGAGCGGAACGCCGGGCAGCTGGTCCCCGATGATGGCGGCGGTGAGCGCGGCCCGCCCTAGCGGCCCGTGGTGGATGGCGGCGACGGGCAGCTCGCGCAACCGCCGTCCGAGCAGAACTGCCTGCTGCTGCCCGGCTTCGGTGAGCCCGGCCTCGTCGGGGGTCGCTTCGCCGTGCCGGGTGAGGAGGAGGTAGCGCGCCGCCAGCACGTGGTTCACCCGAGGGGCACGAGCGAGCCCTGGGGGCCCTGGCTCGGCACGAACTGGGCGAGCAGCCGCAGCGGCGCGGAGTGGGCGGACAGGACGATCGAGGCGAACGGCGTGATCGTGTGCTCGTGGCCGCTGTTCGTGTGCAGGTGGACGCTGACGTGCACGTTGCGGTCGGCGGGGATCTCGAAGGTCACCGAGCCCCAGGAGAGCACGTACTGACGTCCGTCGACGCTGGCGATCGGGGCGTAGGCGCGGACGGTGTGGCCCAGGTGGGGGATTTCCAGGGTGAGCAGCCGTCTCGGGCCGGTGTGGTGGTCCACGTAGGGGATAACGCCTGGGATGTTGTCCAGGTCGGTCATCCCGTGCCCCCTTCCTTGCGGCTGCTTGTCGGTTCGATGGGCGCGGGCTGGTCTTGGTTCCTCCTTGCGCGTCAGAACTGGTAGTACAGGAACGGGCTGAATGTGCCCGTTGCTATCAGGATGGCCGCGTAGATCAAGCCCACCGTCATCACGCCGATGCGTAGCGCCGTTGCCGGGCGGCTTCTGGACGACTCCAGTAGCGGGCCTGTCACCGGGTGGGCCGGTAGTGCGAATACCGCCAGGGCCGCCAGTAGCAGGACCAGGCGCTGGTTGGTGAACGCCTGTTCCACTCCGGCGCCCAGGCCGTCGAAGTCGGGGATCAGCATGTGGCCGATCATCGCCAGCGCGTGGCCGATGTCCTGGGAGCGGAAGAAGACCCAGCCGAACACCACCAGGAGCATCGTCAAGGCCCTGCGGAGGTATCGCCGGCGGGGGCTTGCGGGGTTGAGGTCCAGGCCGAAGCGGCGCTCGATCACCAGCAGCGCTCCGTGGTAGCAGCCCCACACCAGGAACGTCCACTGCGCGCCGTGCCAGAAGCCGGTCAGGACGAACACCACGCACAGGTTGCGGTAGGTCTTGCCCGCTCCGTGACGGTTGCCGCCCAGGGGGATGTAGACGTAGTCGCGGAACCAGCGGGACAGGCTCATGTGCCAGCGGCGCCAGAACTCCGTGATCGTCACCGACGAGTACGGCCTGGCGAAGTTCTCCGGGAGGCGGAAGCCCAGCATGCGGCCCAAGCCGATCGCCATGTCCGAATAGCCCGAGAAGTCGAAGAACAGCTGCAGCGTGTAGCCGATCGCGCCGAGCCACGCCGTCGCGAACGTCATCTGGTCCGGTGGCACCTTGAAACACGCCTCGACCAGCGGGCTCAGGGAGTCCGCGATGATCGTCTTCTTGCACAGGCCCAGCGCGAACCGGGGGAAGCCCGCCGCGATGTCGTCCAGGCGGTGCGAACGCAGCTGGGGCAGCTGGTCGGCGATCTCGCGGTAGCGGACGATCGGGCCGGCCACCAGCTGCGGGAACATCGCGATGTACGCGGCGAACGACACCGGGTTGCGCAGCGCCGGCCGCTCGCCGCGGTAGATGTCGACCACGTACGAGATGTGGTGGAACGTGTAGAACGAGATGCCGATCGGCACCACCAGGCTCGCGACCGGCAGGCTGCCGCCGAACCAGTGCGAGACGGCGGCGATCTGCTGCGTCGCGAACCCGGCGTACTTCCAGATCAGCAGGACACCGACGTCGAGCGAGACGACGGCGATGAGGATCCGCCGCCGCCGGACGCCCTGGACGTCCCACGGGCTCGCCTCCAGCAGCGGCCCGGCCATGAAGTTGACGACCATGCAGCCGAGCAGCAGGAACACGAACGGGCCGGCGCCGATCGTGTAGAACAGCAGGCTGCCGACCGCGATGATGCCGTTGCGCCAGGTCCGCGGGCACACCAGGACGGCGATGAGCACCGCCGGCATGAAGTACCACAGGAACAGTGGCGAAACGAATGACATCGGTGGTCAGGTCCCCTCGGTTTATCCGATGGTGACCTTAACCCGAGTGGGTGGTTCCTCGTCGTGAAGGTGGGTCGTGGAGGCGGGGCTCAGATCCGCCCGGCGAGACGACGGCGCCGCGCCACCTCGGCCAGCAGCACACCGGCCGCCACCGACGCGTTCAACGACTCCACGCCCGCCGCCATCGGGATCGACACGGTCGCGTCGCACGTCTCGCGCACCAAGCGCGACAGGCCGCGGCCCTCCGAGCCCAGCACGATGACCAGCGGGTCCGCCGCCAGCTCCAGCCCGTCGATCTCGACCGAGCCGTCGGCGTCCAGGCCGACCAGCATCAGACCCTCGTTGGCCCACGACTTCAGCTGGCGCGTGAGGTTGGTCGCGACCGCGATCGGCAGCTTCGCCGCCGTGCCCGCGCTCGTGCGCCACGCCACCGCCGTCATGCCCGCGCTGCGCCGCTCCGGCAGCAGCACGCCGTGGGCGCCGAACGCGGCCGCCGAGCGGATCACCGCGCCGAGGTTGCGCGGGTCGGTGACGCCGTCGAGCGCGACGAACAGGGGCACCTCGCCCGAGTTGCGCGCCGCCGCCATCAGGTCGTCCGGGTGGGCGTACTCGAACGGCGGGACCTGCAGGCCCAGGCCCTGGTGCACGGCCCGGTTCGTCTTGCGATCCAGCTCCTCGCGCGGGATCTCCAGGATCGAGATGCCCTTGTCGCCGGCCAGCCGGACGGCGTCGTTCACGCGGTCGTCGATCTCGATGTTGATCGCGACGTACAGCGCGGTCGCCGGGACGTCCGCGCGCAGCGCCTCGACCACCGGGTTGCGCCCGGCGATCAGCTCCGGCTTGTCGGCTTTCTTCTGCCGCGCCTGGTCGCGCTTGGTCTGTGCGTTGTTCTGGCGGTAGGCCTTGTGCCCGGGACGGTCCTCCGCCTTCGGGGTCGGGCCCTTGCCTTCGAGGGCCTTGCGGCGCTGTCCGCCGGAACCGACGACGGCACCCTTCTTGGTGCCCGTCTTGCGGATGGCGCCTTGGCGCCGGGAGTTGCCTGCCATGCTGAAAAGTCCTTGCGGTTATGGAGAACGGCTCAGTCGGACTTGACTGTCCACTGTGGACCGTTAGGGGTGTCCTCCACCACGATGCCCGCCTGCTGGAGGCGGTCACGGGCGGCGTCCGCGCGGGCGAAGTCCTTCTCGGCCCGGGCCTGCTGGCGCTCGGCCAGCAGATCCTTGACGAGGAAGTCCAGCGCCTCTTTGGTGGGCGTTTCGGAACCGCCCGCCTCGGACCAGCGCGCGGACAGCGGGTCGAGGCCGAGCACGTCGGTCATCGCGCGCACGGCGGCGGCGAGTTCGAGTGCCTTGGAGGTGTCGCCCGCGTCGAGGGCGGCGTTACCGTCCCGCACCGTGGTGTGGACCACGGCGAACGCCTGCGGGGTGGCGAGGTCGTCGTCCATCGCGGCGGCGAACCCGGCCGGGATCGTGCCGATCCCCACCTCGCCGGAAGAAGTGGCGCGACGCAGGAACGTCTCGATCCGCCGATAGCCCTGCGCGGCTTCCGAGACCGCGCCGTCGGAGTACTCGATCTTGGACCGGTAGTGCGGCTGCATCAGGTAGTAGCGCAGCTCGGCCGCCCGGTAGCGCTCCAGCATCGCGGGGATCGTCACGGTGTTGCCCAGCGACTTCGACATCTTCTCGCCGGACATGGTCACCCAGTCGTTGTGCAGCCAGTAGCGGGCGAACGGGTCGCCGGCGGCGTTCGACTGCGCGCGCTCGTTTTCGTGGTGCGGGAAGACCAGGTCGCGCCCGCCGCCGTGGATGTCGAACTCCGCGCCGAGGTAGGCCGTGGCCATCGCCGAGCACTCGAGGTGCCAGCCCGGCCGGCCGTCGCCCCACGGCGTCGGCCACGACGGCTCGCCCGGCTTCGCGGACTTCCACAGCGTGAAGTCGTGCGGGTCCTGCTTGCCGCGGGCCGGTGTCTCGCCCTGCTGGACGTCCTCGAGGACCTGGCCGGACAGCTTGCCGTAGTCGTCGAACGACTTCACCGAGAAGTAGACGTCGCCGTCCACGGCGTAGGCGTGCCCCTGGTCGATCAGCCGCTGCATCAGCTCGACCATCTGGGTGACGTGCCCGGTCGCGCGCGGGTTGATCGACGGCGGGAGGCAGCCGAGCTGCTCGTAGGCCTGCTCGAAGGCGCGCTCATGCGTCGCCGCCCACTCCCACCAGGGGCGATCCGCGGCCGCGGCCTTGGTCAGGATCTTGTCGTCGATGTCCGTGACGTTGCGGACCAGCAGCACGTCCAGTCCACTGTGGACGAGCCAGCGGCGCAGGACGTCGTAGTTCAGGGCGCCGCGGATGTGCCCGATGTGGGGGACGCCCTGCACGGTGGCACCACACACGTAGATCGACGCCGTTCCGCTACGGGCGGGCTGGAACTCCCGCACGCTCCGGGTCGCTGTGTCGAAAAGGTGTAGGGCCACCCTGAAAGGGTACGGGGTGGGCGTGAGCGAGGTCGCAGGCGGCTAGGCGCTGTTCTGCGAGTCAAGCTCGCGGTCTTCGCGCCCAGGCGGCCCCTGACGGCACGGGCGGCTCACCCGAGTACGACCCGGTACGAGGGCGATCCGCCCGCACCGCCAGGAACCACCTGGATCACGAAGCCCATCGAGCAGACTCGCAGAACAGCGCCTAGCTCGGCTCCTGCCCGACACCGAACGCGCTCAGCGCCGTGAGCAGGGCGTCCGGCCGCTGCGCCGTCGGCAGCGGGTCGACCAGCGCGAACTCGCAGCCGAGCGCGCGGGCCCCGCCGTCGGCCTCTTCGCTGTCGCCGACCATCAGGGTTTCGGTGGCCGGGATGCCGAGCGCCTGCACGGCTCGGCGGAAGATCTCCAGCTCCGGCTTGATCGCCCCGACCTCGAAGGACAGGACGAACTCGTCGACGTAGGCGTCCCAGCCGCGGGCGGTGAACGCGGGCCGGATGTCGAAGGCGATGTTGCTCAGGACGCCGACCTTGAGCCCCTGCTCGGACGCCGCCTTGAGCGCGGCCTCGGTGTCCGGGTAAGGCGTCCACTGGCTGGGATCGATGAGCCGGTCGTACAGCGCGACGGCCTGCTCGGGCCGCGGGACGCCGGACTTCTTGAGGACCTCCAGGTACACCTTCCGGTGCAGCACGGGGTCGCGGTCGCGGTGGTGCCAGGCGTGCTGGTGGTCGGCGTCCAGCTCGACGACCTGGCCGACCGGCGCCGTCATCCGGCGCATCAGCTCGGCCTGGGCCTCGATGTCGAGCGGCGTGCCCGCGTGGTCGGTCAGTTCGGTGAGCCAGGTCTCGTCCTGCTCGAGCCGGAAAAGCGTGCCGGAGTAGTCGAACAACACCGCCCTGATCGTCATGGGTTTCAGCCTAACGGGATCGTCAGGCCGAATGCCCTGTGATGTGTTCGGGAACAACGCGGACGAGCACCCGCACGACGTCGGCCGGCTCGGGCGGGAAGGCCGCGCCGGTGTACTTGTGGGCCAGCTCGTCGTTCAGCTCGGGGCCGCCCTCGACGGTGACCTCGGCCCGCCCGCGGATCTCGACGTAGTTCTCCGGATCAGCCAGGTCGAAGACGGAGAGCGAGACGCGGGGGTCGCGGCGGATGTTGCGTTCCTTCCGGCGGCCCTGGACGGTCACGAAGACCACGGTGTCGCCGTCGCGGCGGGCCCAGACGACCGAGCTCTGCGGCGAACCGTCGGCGTTGGTGGTGGCGACGACGGGGTAGTTCTTCCCGTCGAGGAGCGCCTTGGTCGCGTCGTTGAATGTCACACCCATGGTCCGGACCCTATTTGACGTTGCCCGCGATCTTCTCGACGTGCAGGCGGACGATCACCCGTTCGACGTCGCCGCCCTCCGCGGGCGGGTCCTCGCCGAGGTACTTGTGGCTCAGCGTCTTCGGCAGCGTCTTGCCCGGGTCGGGGGTGAGCGTCACCGTGCCGCGCAGCTGGGTGTGCCGGTAGGGGTTGCCGGCGTCGGTGATCGACACGCCGACGCGGGGGTCGCGCCGCAGGTTGCGGACCTTCCGGCGGTCTTCGGTGGCGCTGAACACGAGGTCGCCGCCGTCGAGGCCGATCCAGACGACGGAGGTCTGCGGGCTGCCGTCGGGGTCGAGCGTGGCGACGGTGGCGAAGTTCCTGCCGTCGACGAGCGCGCGGACGGCGTCGGGGAGAGTGAGGGCCATGTCACGCCGAACGTGCTCGAACGGCGAGGCTATTCCGCTGCGCGGGCCGGCGGCGTGGCCGCGGCCATTTCGGAACGACCCTGCCGAGCAAGGCAGCCCCCGCCGGAAAGCACCCCCCACCCTCTCCGGGGGACCGGCCCCGCTTCCAGCGTATCGGGACCCTCCGACGAAAAGCGGGAAACGTCACAGGCGGGGCCTCGTTGTCCACATCTCGGCCCGGCTGTGGACAACCCGGGCGGTGGGGCTATTCCGCCGTCAGCAGCAGTGCTGTGGCGAAGGCCGCGATGCCTTCGCCGCGGCCGGTGAGGCCCAAGCCGTCGGATGTCGTGCCGGAGACGCTCACCGGGCCGCCGACGGCCTCCGAGAGCACTTTCTGCGCCTCGTCGCGCCGCTTGCCCACCCGGGGGGCGTTGCCGACGATCTGGACCGTCGCGTTCGCGACGCGCCAGCCCTCGGCCTCGATCAGGCCGCGGACCTCGGCGAGCATGTCGGCGCCGTGCGCGCCGTCCATCCGGGGGTCGCCGGTGCCGAACACCGCGCCGAGGTCGCCAAGGCCGGCCGCGGACAGCAGCGCGTCGCACAGGGCGTGCGCCGCGACGTCGCCGTCCGAGTGGCCCGCGCAGCCGTCGACGCCCGGCCAGCTCAGCCCGGCGATCCAGCACTCGCGGCCCGCCTCGATCGGGTGGACGTCCACCCCGTTGCCGATCCTCACAGCGTCTCCTCCGTGCTCGGTGCCGCCGCGATCGCCTCGGCCAGGGAAAGTTCGAAGTCGGTGGTGACGCGCATCGCGTCCGGGTGCCCCGGCACGGTCGCCGCGCCCTCGGGGACCGCCGCATCGAGGTCCGCCGCGCGGAAGGCGTCGAGGGTGTAGCCGACCGGGGTCTGGGCGGTGCGCAGCCGGGTGCGGTCCTCGGTGCCGACGATCAGCTCGGCCGCGTCGGTCACCTTCACCGTGTCGGCCATCGGGAGCACCGGGACGACGACGGGATTCGCGCTACTGACCGCGGTGATCACGTCACGCACCGTTTGCGCAGGAATGAAGGCCCGCAAGGCGTCGTGGAGGAGTAGAACGGAGTCACGGGAAAGTTCGGGCTCGACGACGGCGAAGGCCTGCCGGAGCGAACCGGGGACGACCCGGCACGAGAGATCCTCGAGGACCTGTGAATAGACTTGCGCACACCGCTGGGGGGCCGCCACGAGAACCAGATCGATCTCCGGTACTGCCAGCAGCCCCCGCACGGTGTGCGTGAGTAGCGCTTCACCACGGACCGGCGTGAGAGCGAGCTCTCCGTCGGAGGCGTGGTGTGCGACGGTCACGATCACGGCGACGTTCATCGGTTCGTGATCGTAGAGGCATCTGCTCGCCCGTCGAGCAAGAAGCCCTTGGGGTGTCAGACCGCCGCGGTTTCCAGAACTTCGTCGAGGAGGACTTCAGCCTTGTCCTCGTCGGTGCCCTCCGCGAGCGCGAGCTCGCTGACCAGAATTTGCCGCGCCTTCGCCAGCATGCGCTTCTCGCCGGCTGAAAGTCCGCGGTCCTTCTCTCGTCGCCAGAGGTCGCGCACCACTTCGGCCACCTTGTTCACGTCGCCGGAGGCGAGCTTCTCGAGGTTGGCCTTGTACCGACGAGACCAGTTCGTGGGCTCTTCGGTATGCGGAGCACGCAGTACGTCGAAAACCTTGTCCAGTCCTTCTTGCCCGACGACATCACGCACACCGACGATCTCGGCGTTGTCAGCGGGCACGCGAACCGTAAGATCCCCTTGCGCGACTTTGAGGACGAGGTACTTCTTCTCCTCGCCCTTGATCACGCGGGTCTCGATGGCTTCGATGAGTGCGGCACCGTGGTGCGGGTAGACGACGGTCTCTCCGACCTTGAAAACCATGTGTCCTCTGCCCCTTTCGCTGACCCCATCCTATCACGGTCCGCCAGTGCCCACCTAGCGGGCCGGACTCGTCCTCGCAGGTCAGCGGCCTGAGCGGGGGTTGACAAACGTCGGACCCCCGTGCTCACGCAGGTTACGGCGAAGGGTCCGTGCGACCATTGGGAATTCCTTTGTGGACGGTTGATCTTGAGGACAACGCGGACCGGTTCCGCGCTGGAGATCGCTCCGGGCTAGTCTTCGCGGGAACGAGGCCGTGAAAAGGGAAGGGACTGCGACGTGAGGCTGCAGAATCGTCGCGTGCTCGGCGCGGGCGTGCTGGCGCTCGGTGCCGCGCTCGCGCTCGCCGGGTGCGGGGCAGGCCAGATCACCCAGACCGACACGCAGCAGCCCGCCGTCAACGGCACGCACGCCCAGGTCAAGACCATCGTGATGCGCGACGTCGCGGTCCAGTACCCGACGTCCGGCCCGGGCTACGCGGCCGGTGCGACCCCGGCGCTGACCCTGACGATCGTCAACCAGGGCGCCCAGGACGACTCGCTCGTCTCGGTGACGACCGAGGACGGCACGCAGGCGACCGTCGGCGGCTCGAAGGACATCGTCGCCGGGCACTCCCTGGTGATCGGCCCGGACGACGCGGTCGAGTCCACCAACCAGGTCGAGCCCACCTCCTCGGGCGCGCCGAGCTCTTCTTCGGAAGCTCCGACGGCGACCGGGACCAGCTCCACGGGCACCGCTACCTCTTCTTCTTCCGCGGAGGCTCCCGCCACCAGCGCGACGCCGACCGCGGCCCCCGCGACCGTCGGCAAGGGCACTGTGACGCTCGCCGCGCTGAAGCAGCCGCTCTGGCCCGGTCAGACCGTGAAGGTCACGTTCGTCTTCAAGAACGCCGGACCGGTCACCGTCGAGCTGCCCGTGGCGGCGCCGGCGCACGACAAGGGGTAGGTCCCCGATTTTGTCGGTGGGCGCCGATAGCCTCGCGGGGTGAAGAAAGGCGTCAACTACCGCTGCGCGAGCTGCGGCTACGAAGCGGCCAAGTGGCTGGGCCGGTGTCCGGAGTGCCAGGAGTGGGGCTCGTTCGCGGAACGCGGGGCCGCCGGGAAACCGGCGATCCAGCGCGTCGCGGCCGGTGCACCGAGTGCGCCCGCGCGGCCGATCGGCGAGGTCGACGTCGAAACCGCCCGCGCCCGCCGCACCGGGGTGTCCGAGCTGGACCGCGTCCTCGGTGGCGGCCTGGTGCCGGGCGCGGTGGTGCTGCTCGCGGGTGAGCCGGGTGTCGGCAAGTCGACCCTGCTGCTCGAAGTCGCCTACCAATGGGCGAAAACGGTCGACCGCTCCCTGTACGTCACGGGCGAGGAGTCCGCGGGCCAGGTCCGGTTGCGCGCGGAGCGGACCGGCAACGTCCACGACCGGATGTACCTCGCCGCCGAAAGCGATCTCTCGGCCATCCTCGGGCACGTCGACGACGTGAAGCCGGGCGTGCTGATCGTCGACTCGGTGCAGACCATGGCGTCCCCGCTGGTGGACGGTTCACCCGGTGGGGTGACCCAGGTCAAGGCGGTGACGTCCGGGCTGGTCGCGCTGGCCAAGGAGCGCGGGCTGCCGGTGGTGCTGGTGGGGCACGTCACGAAGGACGGCACGGTGGCCGGCCCGCGCGTGCTGGAGCACCTGGTGGACGTCGTGCTGCAGTTCGAGGGCGACAAGCACTCGACGCTGCGCATGGTCCGCGGCATCAAGAACCGGTTCGGCGCGGCCGACGAGATCGGCTGCTTCGAGCTGGTGGAGGAAGGCATCGTCGGGGTGCCGGACCCGTCGGGGCTGTTCATCAGCCAGACGGCGGAGCCGGTGCCGGGCACGGCGATCACGGTCGCGATGGAGGGCAAGCGCCCGCTGCTGGGCGAGGTCCAGGCGCTGGTGTCGTCGACATCGGCCCCCCAGCCGCGGCGCGCGGTCAGCGGCCTCGACTCGGCGCGGGTGGCGATGGTGCTGGCGGTCCTGGAGAAGCGCGGCGGCTTGAAGCTCGCCGACAAGGACGTCTACGTCGCCACGGTCGGCGGCATGAAGATCACCGAACCGGGCATCGACCTGGCGCTGGTGCTGGCTTTGACGTCGTCGTTCGGCGACGTGGCGCTGTCGCCCAGGCTGGTCTCGGTGGGTGAAGTCGGGCTGGCGGGCGAGATCCGCCGCGTCCCGAGCGTCGGCCGCCGTCTGGCGGAAGCGGCGAGGCTGGGGTTCACGCACGCGCTGGTACCGCCGGACTCGGGCAAGCCACCGGCCGGCATCCGGGTGCTGGAGGTGGCGAACGTAGCGGACGCACTGAACGCGGCAAGCCACGCTCGCTGACGGTGTCGGCTCGGCGGTGGCCGGCTGGCCGACGGAGTCGGCTTGGTGGTGTCGGCGCGCTGATGCCGCCGGTTCGGCGGGTGGCTGAGCTGCTGCTGCCGTTGGCTCGGTGGGTAGCCGGGCCGCTGGTGTCGAGGCGCCCGGCGGATGGTCGGCTTGGCGATGCCTCCGGCCGAGGATGGGTCGGCGGGTGTCCGGCGCGCTGATGCCGTCGGCTTGGCAGGTGGCTGAGCTGCTGCTGTGGGCCCGGCGGGTGGCCGGGCCGTGGTGTCGGGGGCGTACGGCGGATGGTCGGCATCACTGATGCCGCCGGCCCAAGGGTGGGCAGTCGGGTGGCTGGCGTGCTGATGCCGCCGGCTTGGCAGGCGGCCGGGCTGCTGCTGCGGGTCCGACGGATGGCCGGGCGGCGGCTGCCGTGGGCATGAAGGTAGCCCCGCAGCCGGAGTCCCGGGCACCGAGCGTGGGCCCGGCGGGTGGCCGGGCCGTGGTGTCGGGGGCGTACGGCGGATGGTCGGCATCACTGATGCCGCCGACCCGAGGGTGGACCGCCGGCTGGGGTGGGCCGGGTGTTCCCCGCTTGGCGTGGTGGCCGGGCGCCCCCAGGGCGCCCGGCCACCACGGGTCAGCGGTCGGTCTTGGTTATCGAGTACGTGTAGCTCTCCGCCATCGACTTCTGCTCCGCCGGCTGGTGGGATGAGTGTGGCGGGAGAATCGTCGTCATGATCGGGGCTCTGGGCACGTTGGGCGTCGACGAGTCCGGTGGGACCACCTCCGAACTCGGGATGCCCGGCCCGCCGATCGACTCCTTCAGCGGCAGCGTGTAGCCGATGAGCTGGGCCGTTGCCTGGTCGGCGATCAGGGTGCCGCCGTCCTTCGCCGTGAAGCCGATGCCTGTCCGGCCGTCCGGGGACGGCATGCCCGGGGTGGTCACGATGCCTTCGACGCCGGCCAGTGCGCGCCAGAGCGCCACCCGCACGTCGCCGCGGGCCAGGCCCAGCTCCAGCGTTTTGCGCACCATCTGGACGACCGCCCCGGGGCTGTTCTCCTCGCCCCGGCGCACCGGGGTCCCCACGCCGGCCTGGGCGTTGGTCAGCTGCGCTCGCAGCGCCTCGACGTCCGCGGGCAGGCTCGTGACGAACAGCGCCGTCGGCGCGTCCCAGGAACCCTGGAAGTCGGGTCCGCCGTACATCCCGGGGAAGATCCCGCCGGCGCCGGTCGTGTCGGTGTTGTGCACCGGTACCGGTTCGAGGCGCGGTACGGGGACCTGCAGGCCCGTCGGGGTGTTCGTGAGCGTGGAGCGCAGGTGCCAGTCCCCGGCCGGGTCGGCGGGGATCCAGAGCTTGGCCTGCATCCCCACGTAGGTCTTCGGGTTCGCGCCCTTGTCGGCCTCCATCCACGACGACGACGTCGTGAGCCGGAACTCGCCGGGGCCGATCGGGAGGTCCACGCCGCGCAGGTCGTCGAGCCCGGGCAACGTGGCGGCCGGCGCGATCGGGGCGGGGGCGGGGTCGCGGTTGGTCAGCTGCGTGGCGACGACCAGGCCGCCGGCGAGCGTGGCGACGGCGGCCGCCACCGCGATCCACCGCCACGCGCCGCGGGACTCCGCCGGCGCGGGGGGCGTTTCGGGCTCGGCGCCGGCCGCCGCCAGCAGCGAGGTGCGGGCAAACGTCAGATCACCGTCGCCGACGTCGTCGTGGAGCTCGGCCAGCGCCGCGTCCAGCTCGGCGTCGGACCAGATCTGCCGGATGTTGTCGTCGGTCACGGCACTACGCCTCCTTCGCGGCGGGAGCGGCGGGAACGGTGGCAGGAGCGGTGGGGGCGGCGGTTCTCAGCCAGCGGCGGATCCGGTGCAGCCGGGAGCGCACCGTGCCCTGTGGGATGCCCAGGGCTTCGGCCACTTCGGCCGCGTCGAGCCCGGCCCACGAGACGAGCAGCAGCGTGTCGCGGTCGGCCGGGTTGAGCTTCGCCAGCGCGCCGGCCAGCTGGGCCGCGCGGGCCTGGGCGTCGACCCGCTCGGCGACGCGGCCGTCGTGCCCGGCGTGGCTGAGCTCGCCGGTGTGCGCCAGCCGCGCGGTCGCCTGCAGGCCGCGCAGCTCGGACCGCACGTGGTGGCGCAGCAGGTTGGTCGCGATGCCGTAGAGCCACGAGCGGGCCGTGCCCAGTTCCGGCCGGTAGCTCTCCCGGCGCCGGAGCGCGACGAGGAACGTCTCGGCGACGAGGTCGTTGGCCGTTTCGGCGCCGGCCCGGCGGGCGAGGTAGCGCCGCAGCGGCCCGGCGTGGGCGTCGAAGAGCTTGGCGAACACCGGTGCCGGATCGGCCCCGCCCAGGTCGGGACGGTCCTGCCCCCAGACGTCGGCACCTTCTTGGATCACCTGCATGCCCCCTGTTGCCCGCAGGCGCCGCCGGCGTTCACGGCGAACCTACCTTCGTCGTGATCCGTTCAGGGACGGTACGAGACAACGGGCGTCTCTTGTCGCGATCATCCCTTTGTTCGGCGCTGGCCAACCGGCGTCAAAACTGGGGAAGGATCGTCATGCGCAGATTCCGTCTGGGGCTCGTCACGCTCATGGCCGTTTCCGGGCTCCTCACCGCGCCCGCGGTGGCCGGGGCCCAGAAGTACGTCGTGCCGGCGCCCGGGTTCGTCAACGCCATGGCCGCGCCCGCGCACGTCGACGGCGTCGAGCGGGCCGAGGCCGTGCTGAACGTCCAGTATCAGGTCCAGAACACCGGCTACTGGTGCGGACCGGCCGCGACCCGGATCGCCATCTCGGCGCGGACGTCGAACGTGCCGAGCCAGGCCACGCTCGCCTCGCAGCTCGGCACGACCACCAACGGCACCGACTGGATCGGGCAGGTCACCGGCGTGCTCAACCAGGACCTCGGCACCTCCTGGTACGAGACGAAGGAGATGCCGAACGACCCGCCGACGCAGGCTCAGCGCGACCTGCTGTGGCGCGACATCGTCCTGGACGTCAACAACGGCTACGCGATCGTCGCGAACATCGTCGCCCCGGCGAACAACCACCCGCCGGGCTACCCGAACTACACGATCTACCACTACTTCACGGTGATCGGCTACGACAGCTCCGACATGACGGTCAAGATCGCCGACCCGGCCAGCTTCGGCGGCAACCAGATCTACTGGCTGACCTTCAACCAGCTCGCGACGCTCATCCCGCCGAAGGGCTACGCGGCCTGAGACGTCCACTGTGGACTGAAATGCTCACCAGATCGGGTGGTCGCTGAACCGCCGCAACGTCTGCATCGAGGGGCGTACGTAGAACATGCCTGCCAGAAAACCCATGGTGGCGAAGGCGAGCGTCGCGACCGTCGTGAGCAGGTCCGGGGCTCGCGCCGCGTGGGTTTCGTGCCAGACGTGGAACACGATCGGGACCGCGCACGCGCCGACGATGAGGATCAGCGTCAGCACGTAGGTGACCACGAACGCGTTGCGCGCCGACTGGGCGCTCGCGATCACGAGGTAGTCGCCGCGCAGGCACCGGCGGCACGTCAGCACCAGCACCGCCATCGCCAGCACCGCCAGCGGGGGCAGCACGGCCGCCGCTTTGCCCAGCAACGAGTCCGGGAACGCGTGGCCGTGGACGATGCCCTGCAGGAACGTGGTGAGGCCGAACAGCAGGACCGTGCCGATGATCATCGAGCAGCCGATGACGACCGATCCCGAGCGCACGCGCTCGGCGAACCGGGGCGGCAGCGGCACGTACTCGACCTGCCCGAACGTTCCTTGCACCGCATCACCTCCGAACGCCGTCAAGGCCACCTTACGGGCGCGAGACGCCTGCAAGGTGGCCTTGACGGCAGTTCGGACCGAAAGGGCTAACTGGCCGCCAGCAAGTTGGCGCACCGGATGAGCCCGATGTGCGAATACGCCTGCGGGTGGTTGCCCAGGGACCGTTCGGCGATCGGGTCGTACTGCTCCGGCAGCAGGCCCGTCGGGCCGGCCGCCGCCACGATCTGGTCGAACAGCTCCTGGGCCTCGTTGCGCCGCCCGGTGAGCAGGTACGCCTCGATCAGCCACGCCGCGCAGATGTGGAAGCCGCCCTCGCCGCCGGGGAGGCCGTCGTCGCGGCGGTAACGGTACACAGTGGACCCACTGCGCAACTCCGCCTCGATCGCGGTCACCGTCTGCTGGAAGCGCTCGTCGGCCGGGTCGATCAGGCCGGTGAGCCCGACGAACAGCGACGCCGCGTCCAGGTCCGTGCCGTCGTAGGCCGTGGTGAACGCCTGGACCTCGTCGTTCCAGCCGTGCTCCAGCACGTCGGCGGCGATCGCGTCACGCAGCGGCGGCCACGCGCCCGGCACGTCCCGGCCGTACTGCGCACCCAGCTTGACCGCACGGTCGATGGTCACCCAGCACATGACGCGCGAGTAGACCCGGTGGCGCGGCACGTGCCGCTCCTCCCAGATCCCGTGGTCCGGCTCGTTCCAGCGCCGCGTGACGGCTTCGGCCATCGCGCGCACCATCTGCCAGTCCTCGTCACGCAGGTCGCCGCGCGCCGCGGCGAGCGTGCCGACCAGCTCGACGACCGGGCCGAAGACGTCCAGCTGCACCTGGTGGTTGGCCAGGTTGCCGACGCGCACCGGCCGCGAACCCGCGTACCCGGGCAGCGACTCGATGACGGCTTCGGCGCCGATGACGCTGCCCGCGAGCGTGTACAGCGGGTGGAGCCGCTCCGGGCCGGCCAGCGTCGCGAGCACGCCGTGCAGCCACTTGAGGTAGCCCTCGGCCTCCTCGATCGAGCCCAGGTGCACGAGCTCCCGCACGGTCATCGCGGCGTCGCGGATCCAGCAGTAGCGGTAGTCCCAGTTGCGGACGCCGCCGATCTCCTCCGGCAGTGACGACGTCGCCGCGGCCAGCACGCCACCGGTGTCGGTGTTGACCAGGCCGCGCAGGGTCAGCGCCGAGCGCAGCACCAGGTCGGTCTGCACCTTCGGCAGCTGCAGCTTCGACGTCCACTCGCTCCAGTACCGGCCCGCGCGGTCGCGTCGCTCCACTTCGGACAGTTCGTGCGGGCCGAGGTCCGGCGTGCCGCAGCGCAGCTCCAGCACGACCGGCCGGGTCGGCGTCGGCTGCACCAGCGCGGTGGCCGTGTCGTGCAGGCCGTCCGAGGTGATCGTCCACTCGACGCCCGGCGCGTAGAGCACGAACGGCTCCGACGTGCCGAGCACCTTGACGCCGCCCTCGGTGATCTCCAGGCTCACCGGCACACCGCCGAACTCGGGGCGCGGCGCGAACGTCACGGCCGCGGCCGCCTCACCGGAGATGACGCGGACCAGGTCCGTCCGGTGCGGCGCGCTCTCCGGCTCGAGGTAGTCGGTGACGAGCAGGCGCGACCAGCGCGTCTCGACCGTCATCGTGTTCGGCAGGTAGCGCTGGCCGAGCGGGAGGCCGTTGCGGTGCGGCTTGATGGAGAAGTGGCCCGCGCCCTCGCCGCCGAGCAGGTCGGCGAACACCGCGGGCGCGTCCGGGCCCGGGTGGCACAGCCAGGTCAGCTTGGCGTCCGGCGTCAGGAGCGCGACCGAGCGCTCGTTGGCCAGCATCGACAGCCGCTCGATCGGCGGCGCCGACTCGCCGTACAGCCAGTTGCGCCGCTCCTCCAGCAGGAAGCCGAGGACCAGCGCGACGTCGACGGTGTCCGGCACGTGGTAGCCCGCCAGCGTCTCGCCGTCGCCGACCTTGATGCCCAGGTCGGGGCCGGAGAGCCGGGCGAAGGCCTTCTCGTCGGTGACGTCGTCGCCGAGGAAGATCGCCGCGGTCGCGCCCACCTGGTGGCGCAGGATGTCGAGCGCGTGGCCCTTGTCCGTCTGGACGACCGCGAGCTCCACCACCTCCTTGCCGTCGGTGGTCGAGACGCCGTCCCACTTCGACGGTCCGTTGTGGACGTCCGCGAGCACGCGGCGGCCGGCCTCGTGCTCGGCGCGGCGCACGTGCACCGCGATGCTGGCCGGCTTGACCTCCAGCGACACCCCCGGGACGTCGAGCACGAGTTGTTCGAGCTCGGTCTCGAGCCGTCGGTGCAGCTCACGCGCCTTGTCGTCCAGCGCGTGGATGAAACCGATGTCGAACTCCGACCCGTGGCTGCCGACGAGGTTCACCTCGGACGGCAGCCGCGACAGCGTGGCCAGGTCGCGCAGGGCCCGGCCCGAGATGACCGCGGTGGTCGTCTCGTGCAGACCGGCGAGCGATCTGAGGGCGCCAACGGACTCCGGCAGCGGCCGGGCCTCGTCCGGGTTGAGCGTGATGGGAGCCAGCGTGCCGTCGTAGTCGCAGGCGACCAGCAGTCGCGGAGTACGGGCGATCTGGACGATCGCGCGCCGCAGCTCGGCGGGCAGGGCCTCGGCAGTCAACACTCCTCCTCAGGAGCTCGTGCGTGGTCGTGTGGTCACTCGACCGCTTCGGCACCCAACGCTTGTAAGAACGAGCGCGCCCAACGGTCGACGTCATGAGTGAGAACCTGGCGACGCATGGCGCGCATCCGGCGACGGCCCTCAGCCGGGTCGAGCGTAATGGCAGCCACCAGAGCATCCTTCACCCCGTCCAGGTCGTGGGGGTTCACGAGGAATGCGCTAGAGAGTTCCGAGGCCGCGCCGGCGAACTCGCTGAGCACCAAGGCGCCGCCCAGGTCGTGCCTCGTGGCGACGTACTCCTTGCAGACGAGGTTCATCCCGTCACGCAGCGGCGTCACGACCATGACGTCCGCGGCGGAGAAGAAGGCGGCCAGCTCGGTGCGGTCGACCGATTGGTGCAGGTAGTGCACGACCGGGTGACCGACGCGGGAGAACTCGCCGTTGATCCGGCCCACCATCTGCTCGATCTCGCCGCGCATCCGCTGGTAGTGCTCGACGCGCTCGCGGCTCGGCGTGGCCAGCTGCACGAACGTGACGTCGTCCGGCTGGAGCCTGCCCTCGTGCAGCAGCTCGTGCAGCGCCTGCAGCCGCAGGTCGATGCCCTTGGTGTAGTCGAGGCGGTCGACGCCGAGCAGCACGGTCTTCGGGTTGCCGAGGTCGCGCCGCAGCTGCGCGGCCCGCTCCTGGACGCCCTTCGTGCGGGACAGCTGGTCGAGGCCGGCGGCGTCGATGGAGATGGGGAACGCGCCGACCCGCACGGTCCGGTCGCCGACCTGCATGGTGCCCGGCCGCGACCGGACGCCGACCGCGCCGCGCGTCGACTCGAGGCCGATCAGCTGGCGGCACAGCCACAGGAAGTTCTGCGCCCCGCCGGGGCGGTGGAAGCCGACGAGGTCCGCGCCGGTGAGGCCGCGGATGATCGCGGCGCGCCACGGCATCTGCATGAACAGCTCGACCGGCGGGAACGGGATGTGCAGGAAGAAGCCGATCCGCAGGTCCGGTCTCAGCTCGCGCAGCATCGCCGGCACCAGCTGCAGCTGGTAGTCCTGGATCCAGACCGTCGCGCCCGGCGCGGCGACCTCGGCGCTGGCCTGCGCGAACCGCTGGTTCACCTTCACGTAGCTGTTCCACCAGGCCCGGTCGAACACCGGGCGCTCGACGACGTCGTGGTAGAGCGGCCAGAGCGTCGCGTTGGAGAAGCCCTCGTAGTAGTCGCGGACCTCGTCGGCGCTCAGCGAGACGGGGTGCAGCACGAGGCCGTCGTCGTCGAACTCCTCGACGTCGACGTCGGGCACGCCCGGCCAGCCGACCCACGCGCCCTTGCGCGACCGGAGGAACGGCTCGAGCGCCGACACCAGCCCGCCCGGGCTGGCCGTCCAGCGGCGTTCGCCGTCAGTCGTGCGCTCGAGGTCCACCGGTAGCCGGTTCGCCACCACGACGAAATCCGCCTGGTTCGAGTTCTCCTTCGTCGCTTCAGTCACGTGCTCGCTCCTCGCGTCCCGGGTCGCGGCCCCAGAGTGAAACCCTATCGCGTGAGCGATGAACAGCCGGTGACCGTCGGGTTACTCCAAGCGCCGATCGGCCGGTTCGAGCGGACCGGCCATGCGTGGTCCGGCGAACCGGCGTTCGAGCCTGCCCAAGCCGGTGCGGACCGGCTGAGCGAGCCATTCGCCGAGTACCACGCCCGCTGCCAGCGCAAGCCCGATTGCGACCGCCGTCATGAGCGTCGAGATATTGCCGTTCGGCTCGACCCCGATTTGGTATAGACCACGATAGGTGGACAGGCCCGGGAGCAGGGGAGTGATCCCGGACACGGCGACGACGAGCGGCGTGACGCCCAGTCGTCGCGCGAGCACGCCGCCGCAGAACCCGACCAGCGTCGCGGCGATCGCGGACGAGCTGACGCCGTCGAGCCGGATCACCGTGAGCCCGCCGTAGACGGTCGCGCCGATCGCGCCGGCGGCCATCGCGACCAGCGTCGCGCGCATCTTGGAGTAGGACGCGAGCGCGAAGCAGGCCGAGGCGCCGGCCCCGCCGAGGATGACCAGCGGCAGGTGCTGCGGTGTGGAGGTGGGGACGTCGGGCAGCGGGGTGGGCGGCAGCCCGAGCATCACCGCGATCCGCAGGGCCAGCACGACCCCGGAGATCAGGCCGGCCGACATCAGCACCACTTCCGTGGTGCGGCCGGCGGCGGTGACGTTGTAGCCGGTGATGGCGTCCTGCACCGCCGAGACCGTCGACAGCCCGGACAGCAGCACGGTCAGCGCGGCCGCGACGACGAGCGTCGGTTTGTCGGTGGTCAGGACGTGGGTCCGCATGATCGTCATCGCGGACAGCGTCGCGACCAGACCGCCGATCACCTGCTGGAAGAAGAACGGCAGCGAGTAGCGGTTGACGAACCGGCCGATCCGGTCGATCACGCCGCTGATGACGAACGCGACGACGGCGATGTCGGGCCCGCCGCCGAGCAGGATGGTGATGAACGCGGCGACCCCGCCCCAGGCGAGCGTCGCGACCCAGCGCGGGTACGGGTGCGGCGCCTGGGAGATTCGCTCCAGCTCGGTCTGCGCCTGCTCGGCGCCGAGGTGCCCGCGGACGATCCGGCGGATGAGCTTCTCGGTCTCGGTCAGCCGCGTGTAGTCGAGGCTGCGGCTGCGCACGACGCGCAACGCGGTCACCGGCGCGAGGTCGGTGCCGCGGTGGCAGGTCACGGTGATCGACGTGAAGATGACGTCGACCTCGCAGTGCGGCAGCCCGAGCGCGGCGGTGACGGCGATGATCGTCGCGCTGACGTCCGCGGCGCCGGCCCCGCTGGCCATCTGCACCTCGCCGAGGCGGAGGGAGAGGTCGAGCACGAAGTTGACGGTGGCGTCATCGGGCAGCTGCGGCCCCATCGCCTCCTCGGCGTCGACCGCCGGGAACTCCCCGGTGGGCGCTTCGAGAACGTGCCAGGGACGGCGTCGCAACAGGTTCGGCCGGTGGGTGCGCGGTCTCTGCGCGGGCGGTTCCAGCAGGGGCCATCTGGTCGCCTTGCCCCCGTTGGTGCGCTCGTTGATCTTCATGATCCATCCACCTCCTCGCTCGTTCCCGAGGACCATCGACGCCCGTCCCCCGACCGTTGCACGGATCATGGAGTGGCGTCCACCACGTTCTGATCATCTTGTCCTGACCAGGGGATCTGCGCTCGCTGGACGGCTTTCGCCGAGGGCCGGCCGACGCCGTCGTCCCGATCTTCGAGACGGGCGGGCCGGGGTGGCTCCCCGGGGCGCGCGACAGGGGCCCGGTAGACTGCGAGCGGCGCTGCGGCGCCAGGCCGCTATAGCTCAGCTGGTAGAGCATCTGTCTTGTAAACAGAAGGTCAGGGGTTCGAGCCCCCTTGGCGGCTCCTCTTGTTCCGCACGGCAATGCCGTACGTGACCACGCTCGCCCGCCTAACCGACGCTGCGCTCGACGCGGTAAGCGGACTAGGTGGCAATCCTGGTCGGAGCGTTCGAGGGCGGGCTTACAAGCGTTCGGCGCTGGGCGAGGCGACCATAATCGCCCCCGTGACGGACTCGATCGCAACCCGGCGGTGTTGGCTGGTCGACGCGAATGAGCGGCCACCACGTGGCTCGGGCAGTCGACGACGACGCCGTACTTGCGGTGAATAACAAATTAAGCGACTTCGAGGAGTCCGCTGTTCGCCCTTGTGCGCTGTCGACTTCGGGATCGAGCAAGGTGATGTCGGAGATGCCAGGGCGACCGCGCGATCGGGTTCGACCTGCCGTACTCGGGTCACTGTTGTTTACAGGCGAGGCGACCGAAGAAGTCTTCTGGCGCGGCGAACGTGCATCCGGACATCGAGCAGTTGCGGGCGAATCGATCGAACCCTGTGCCCGGCCGAGCGGCGATACCTGATGGCCGAACAAACTATTTGCAACAGCGAACTGTAAGTTTCGGTACTTGCTGTAGGCGCAACAACACGTCGGTGTCCCTGCATGGAGTGTCATGGACCCTGATCGGGCTCGCTGATCGGTCCGAGTCTTACTTAGAGTCGAGAGCTGCACTCGAAAGAATTACCGCTACTCCGAATGGCCTAGCGGCTTAAGGGGTGAAGACTGCTGGCGCCACACCCCTAGTAGTGGGGATACTCCGAACGAGATAAAGATGGGCGCCCCTCGCAGGCACGAGGGACGCCCTGTGCAAACCCCACGCCCAGAGTCACACCGGAAGAGAGGGTCTACTTGACTACCGTAACGCGAAGTCGGTGGAAACGTCGCTCTCGCGACTCAGTGAATCAGCCCATCAGGGAATCCCTGACCGTGTGGAGCTTCGCGCTCCACGTGCTTAGGGAGCCTGAAACGACACAAGCGGCGATGCGTTTCATAATCGCCGGGGGCATCTTCCTGCTGGTGCTCGCCGTCTTAGGCGCCTTGGCCTTCGTTCTTCGACCGAACGAGGTCCAGGCGATCATCGAGGCGTTCGCTAGCGCAGCGAATCACCGGAGCCCGTGAGCTAAGGGGTGGTACGCGTGCAGCCCGGTGTTGCGGTCAGGCTGCACGCGTATCTGTGCGTTGTTCGCGGACGGTAGTGCGTCGCAAGTTCGAACCCCCTTGGCGGCTCCTCTTGTTCCGCTCAGGTCCGGGCGACGGCGATCGCGAACGGGCTGATGACCTTCGTGAGCGCGTTCAGCTCGGCCGGGATGTCCTTGCCGCCTCCGGGGATGGCGAGCTGCGTCAGCCGGTCGTGGCTCGCCAGCAGGGCGAAACAGTGTTCGGGCGGGGCTTTCGGGGCTCTGTCGGTGCAGAACACTTCGTGGGCCTCGGTCGCGTCGGCGGCGCTGATTCCCACGGTGCTCGTCCGGTGGTACCGGGTGCCCTCGTAGGTGAAGCTGCCGCAGGAATCCAGGGCGGCCCGGATCGCGTCGAGCACCTCCCGGGCGGAGATACGACCGTAGGCGATGATGACCTGCCGGATCTCCTGGCCGTCGGCTTGCCAGGTGAGCGCCGCGCCGTAGCGCACCAGCGCGTCCCACGGCTGGGGGAGGTCGCAGACTCGCAGCAGCGCCGCCGGCGGCTCGGAAACCAGCGGGCCGGCGCGGGTCAGGCCGACCCCGAACGCGCTGCCGTCGGCTTCGGTCGGGAGGTAGTGCGTCAGGTCCCGGATCGACGGCCAGACGGTCGGCGCGGGCCGCGGCGTCCACGACGACGGCGGGGCCGCCACGTCGATCGGATCGCATCCGGTGGTCGCCACGGCCAGTGCGGCCAGCAGGACCGGCAAGCCGAGCCACCGTCTCATCCGGGGGATTCTGCCGGGGCCGCGCGGTCGCGCCAAGGACCGTCCGGCCCAGCGTTCCCTGCGTTCTGGACGCCGTCGAGGGGCGGTGCCGACGAGTTCGTGCCTCAGCCCTCAGCCCTCAACCGTCGGTCGGGGATGGTTCGCCGGTGTCTTCGGCGAGAGTGTCTTCCCAGGTGAGGGTGCTCAGGCACTGAGTGTTCGCATCTACGCGGGTAGCGGTCACGTTGATCTCCGTGACGCCGGCGTCGAGCTGGACCTTCACCGTCGCTTCGGGAGAGCTGTTCTCCAGGACTCCCCGGACGACGACGTGGCCGTCGGCCTGGATGGTCCAGTAGATCGAGGTGCCGGCGCACGCCGGATCTCGCCAGAGTCGCTTGCCCAGTAACCGGCCGCCCAGCCAGGAGCTGGTGAACGTGGTGCTGACCGGTGCGTTCGGGGCCATGTGGTCCCAGGACCAGCCCGTGTGGGAGGCACCCGGGACGCACGACGCACCGTTCGTGCAGCGCTCCGTCACCTTCGTGCCGTTGACCGGGCTGAGGTTCTTCGGCGCCGCGAACGGGGACAGGATCAGGTAACCGCACAGCCCGAGCACGAGCGTGATGCCGGAGCCCCAGGCGACGCCGCGGATCCACCGGCCTCGCCGGTAGCGGCGTCCGACCGTGTTCCGCGCGGGTCCGGCGCCGGCCGGCGGGAGCGGTTCGCCGAGCGGCTCGGCGAGTGCCGTGGTCGTTTCGGTCCACGCGCGGAGGACGCCGTCCTCCCCGATGACGAACGGCGTGGCGGCGGCGCGTGGCCGAATCACCGGTGGCGGGAGCGGCTCCGGCGGCTCGGGTGGGTTCAGGACCGCGTCGGCGGCGAGGCTCAGGTCGGCGTCGGTGCCGACGGCGAGCTGTTCGAGCGTCACCAGGGCAGCGGCTCGCTCGGCTTCGGTGCCGGACTCGCCGAGCTCCCGGAGTTCGTCGACGGCGCCGAGCCGGAACGCCCGGCGGGTGCTGCGCAGGTTCTGCTTGATCTCGCCGGGCAGGTCCGGGTGCCAGGCGGGGCCGGTGCGGCTGCGGGCGATGAGCAGGGCGCCGGCGACCTGCGCGTTGCTGGTGGGGATCTGGTGCGGTGTGACCTGCCGGATCCGGTCCAGCACGTAGGTGTACAGCTCCGCGGCGTCGATCTCGCCGTCGCCGTTGAGATCCGCCTCGCCGGTGCGGAGCCCGTCGACGATCGCCTTGGTGAAGATCGACGGCTCCGCCGCGTCGGCCGAGGAGCGCCCCGCGTGGGGCTCGTAGGCGTAACCGAGGTGCGTGGAGGCGGTCATCACCGCGCAGCCAGGGCCGGACCGGGTGGTCAGCTGGTCGATGACGTCGACCTGGCCCGTGGCCTTGGGCGTGCTGCCCGCCGGGAAGGCGCCGCCGTAACAGCAGTCGAGCCAGACGACGACCCGGCGAGCCGGGCTGCGGTCGACGAGGCCGCGGATGTACTGCGCGGACACGCCGGTCGACTGCAGGAGCGCGCGTTCAGTGTCGGTGACCGTCAGGTGGAGGTCGCCGCGTTCGTCCTTGAGGCCGTGCCCGGAGAAGTAAAGCAGCAGAAGATCGTTCCGGGTCGCGGTGGCGAAGAACCGTTCGAGTTCGACCCGCACATCGCGCACGACGGCATTTTTCAGGTCACGGACGGCGAATCCGCCGATCTCATTGTCGTGCAGGACTTCGCGCAGCTCCGAGACGTCGTGCAGCGGCGCGCGGAGTTCGCTGAACGTCGGGTCGGCGTAGCTGTCGGTCGCGATCAGCAACGCGGTTCTGGAATTGCCCATCGCGAGGCATCATACGGCTGGATGCCCGGGTGTCCGCGCGATACGGTGCTCTCCGTGCCGACGTTTTCCTTGAAAGTGCGGGAACCCGACCCCGCCGAGCGGGATCGCCTCCACCGCCAGCTGCGTGCCGAACTGCTCGCGCTCGACGTGACGGCGGCCGATTTCGCATCGGCGACAGAACCGCCACCGGGGGCGAAGGGCGACGCTTCGGCCATCACGGCGATCGTGGTTTCCCTGGCCGGTTCACCGGTCTTGATCCAACTGGTGGGCCTGCTGCGCGACTGGGTCCGGCGCGGCACGGACCGAACGATAAGAATCGTGGACGGCGACCGCGCTTTGGAGATCACGAGTGCGACAGCCCGCGACAACCGGGAGGCGATAGAAGGTTTTTTCGCGCTCGACGAGGGAAAACCTGCGAAGGACGAGTGACGCACGCGAAAGGCCGCGGCGGTGGTGACCGCCGCGGCCCTCCTGGTCAGTCGCCCCAGTTTTCGAGGTCGCGGCTGCCCATGCCGGGGCTCCAGTACCAGTGCATCAAGGTGCCGTCGGTGGTGCGGCCGTAGACGTTCTGCTGGTTCTCCGTCGCGAACCCGGTCAGGTTGGCGCCGATGTTCCCGCCCCAGGACGCGTACTGCGGCGCGTTGTCCTCCGGCGTCCACCACCAGTGGCCCAGTTCGTTGCCCGGCGTACGCGCGAAGACGTGCTGCTGGTCGTTCCAGACGTAGGCGATCGGGTCACCCTGGATCGGTGCGTTCAGCGGCTCTTCGACGACGCCGTCCTCCGGCGTCCAGTAGAAGTGCTTGAGGGTGCCGTCGGTGCCGCGGGCCAGGACGTGCTGCTGCTCGCCGAAGGCGTACCCGGTGGGGGTGCCGGTGATGGTGGTGTTGCCCCAGGTGCCGTAGTTGGGGTCGTTGTCGGTGATCTGCCAGTACCAGTGGCCGAGGTGGCCGTCCGCGGTCCGGCCGAAGACGTGCTGCTGGTCGCCCCAGACATACGCGACGGGGTCGCCCGCGATGTTCTGCGCCAGGGTCTCTTCGATCTTGTCTTCGTTGCCGGGCGCCCAGTACAGGTGCTTGAGCTTGCCGTCGGTGCCGCGGGCGAAGGCGTGCAGCTGGTCGCCGAACGCGTATCCCGTCGGGTTGCCCGCGATGTCCGTAGCCGCGATCTCGAAGATCGGGTCCGCGTCCGTCGGACGCCAGAACCAGTGCCCGAGCCGGTTCCCGGTCAGCAGAGCGAACACGTGCTGCTGGTCACCCGCGACGTAAGCGACCGGCTCACCGGCCAGCTGGGCCGGGTAGGACTCCGATTCGATGTCGGTGCCCGTGTTGTACGAGTGCTTCAAGGAACCGTCCGCACCGCGCGAGAACATGTGCTCCTGGCCGCCGTAGCGATAAGACGCCGACGCCGCGATGCCCTCGTCGCCCAAGGACGCGCCCGGCGCGGTGCCCGAGTCGAAGCGGCGCAGGTTGAAGTCGTTGATCAGCGTCAGGACTTTGTTCACGTAGCTCGGATCGGTGGCGTAGTGCGGTCCCACCGCTCTGATGAACGCGTCCGGATCATGTCGGTAGGGCAACGCACCGGCGTAGACGGAGTTCGTCGTGAGCAGGCGCCCGTAGTCGCGGAACGAGTTCTCCATCGAGTCGTACGACCGGAAGTAGGCGTTCTCCGAGTGACAGGGCAACGGGACGCATTCCTGCGTCGGGTAGTTCGCGCAGCCCTTGGCGAACGGCCCCGGGTTGCTCGGTGACGTGCACTTGAAGCCGAAGTAGTTCCGGTCGTTGGTCGAGAGGGCGCTGCGGCCCCAGTTCGATTCGAGCACGGCCTGCGCGACCGTGACGGACGCGGGGATGTCGAAGTCGTCGTGGACGCGCTGGGCGGCGGGGCCGGCCACCGCGATGAAGTCGTCCTGGTAGCCGGCGGCGACGGCGGCCGCGCGCATCGCGGCGGCCCGCGAAGCCTCCTGCGTGCTCTGGCTCGTGCCCGGGTCACTGGTCGTCGGCTGGGCGGCCACCGCCGGCGAGACGAGGGTCAGAGCACTGAGCAGCGCGCCGAGGCCGGCGACGGCGATGCGGATCTTGGTGCGGGTCATGGCGTCACTCCCGGTCGTTGGTGATGGACCGAGCCTGGGAGCGTCGCCTGTAAGTGCTCTTCAAGTCGCCTGCAACCGCGGTTGAAGGGCTTTTGGGGCCGTTTTGAAGGTCGCCCCGGCACCGTTTCCCCCATCGCCTCCGCCGCACCGCCGGTGGAGCACAACCCCGGGAGGACTCCATGACCGTCAAGCGCACAGGCACCCTCGTGGCCGCCCTGCTCGCCTCCTTCGCGATCGCCGGCACCGTGCCGGCCGTCGCGAACGCCCACCCGCTCGGCCCGGCCGCCGCGCAGGCCGGCTACTACGACCCCGCGAAGCCCGGGCCGCTCCCGCACGAAGGCGCCGAGGGCGTGCCCAGCCATCCGAAGACGCCCGGGGCGAGCACCATGACGTCGTCGACGTCGGTGGAGAACGGGCCGATCACCCGCTCCGAGGTGCTCACGAGATCGAGGTCCTGGATCGACGAGCACGTCATGTACAGCCAGAGCGGCACGCACACCAACCAGTACGGCTCCTACCGCCCGGACTGCTCCGGCTTCGTCTCGATGGCGTGGAACCTGAGCACCAGCCTGACCACGGCCACCCTGCCGAGCCGGATGGACGCCATCGGCTGGGGCGACCTGCGGCCGGGCGACGCGCTGTGGCGCACCGGGCACATCGCGCTGTTCCTCGCCTGGAACGACGCCGCCAAGACGCAGCCGATCGTCCGGGAGGAGTTCGACTTCGGCAACCCCGCGGTCGAGCGCGCCTGGACGACCCAGTCCTACATCCGCACGTTCACGCCGATGCGGTACCGCAACATCGTCGACGACATCGACCAGCCGAAGCCGATGGGCGACGAGGGCATCGCGGCGTCGGCGTCGTACCGCTACGGCGGCCAGGAGCACATGTTCTCCAAGGGCGCCGACGGCTCGCTGAAGCACTCGTACAACACGGGCACCGACATCGAATCGGAGTCCTACCCGGCCCAGCTGGCCGGTGAGCCGGTCGCTTACGTCGCGGGTGACCAGCAGCACGTGTTCGCTCTGCTGACCGGGAACCGGCTCGGGCACTGGTTCTGGCGTCCGACGGACGCGGACCCGATCTTCGAGATCGCGGCTACGGACATCGCGGGCAACCCGACGGGATACGCGTTCGGCGACCAGCTGCACGCCTTCGCGCGGGGTACCGACGGCAAGCTGAAGCACCTGTACTGGGCGCCCGGCAACGAGGACAAGATCGAGGAGACCCTGGCGCAGAACATCGCGGGTGACCCGGTCGCGTATGTCTGGGGCGACCAGCAGCACGTCTTCGGCCGCACGCCTGACGGTCACCTCGGCCACTGGTACTGGCAGATCACCGACAACGACCCGAACTACGGCGTCTGGGGTGGTTCGCAGATCACCGGCACCCCGACGGGGTATGCGTTCGGGGAGCAGCAGCACGTCCTCGCGCGTGGCGCGGACGGGACGTTGAAGCACTTCTACTGGACGCCCGAAGAAGGTGTCGTGGAGGAGCCGCTGAACTCGCCGATCCAGGGTGACCCGATCGCCTACGTCTGGAACGACCAGCAGCACGTCTTCGCGCGTACGCCGGGCAACGAACTGGGCCACTGGTGGTGGACGCCGGAGGACAACGCGCCGCAGTACGCGTCCTGGGGCGGGAACATCGGCGCCAACCTGACCGGGTTCGCGACGGAGAACCAGCAGAACGTCTACGGCCGCACCACCGACGGCACCTTGATGCACTGGTACTGGAGTCCCGGCATGGGCAGCCGCGACCTCGAAAACTGGGGCCAGTGAACACCCGAGGAAGGAACACGACCATGCGCAGACTTCGCCGTGCGGTGGCTCCGGTCGCCGCGCTCGTGCTCGCCGCCGCCGCGCTCGGTGGCCTGAGCACGCCGTCCGCCGCGGCGGACGGGCCCACCACGACGCTGAGCTTCTCCGCTCACCAGGACGACGACCTGCTCTTCATGAACCCCGACATCGCGTCGGACATCGAGGCCGGTTTCAACGTCTGGGTGACCTACCTCAGCGCGGGCGAGTTGCCGTGCGAGAGCCACGACCCGTGCGGCATGGATTACGCCGACCTGCGGGTTGCGGGGGAGCGCGCGGCCTACGCCGAAGCGGCCCGGGTGCCGAACCAGTGGACCTACGAGCAGATGTGGTTCGGCGGCCACCCGGTCGCTGTGAACCACCTCGACGGCACCAACGTGCACCTGGCGTTCACCTACATCCACGCCGCCGCCGGGCCGGAGGACAACTGCGGTGACCTCTACCGCATGCTGAAGGACAGCTCCTACGTGGCGAACCCGATCGACGGCCGTCCCGGGTACACGAAGGACTCCTTCGTCGGGATGCTCGACTCGATCATCGACTATGTGGGCCCGGACTACATCCGCACGCAGAGCACGATCGGGCACCGCGAAGTGCGCCGTGACGGCGTGGCGGACAACGTCGACCACATCGCGGGGGCGATCCTCGCGGCCGACGCGGACGTCGACGGCGCGGGCAAGACCCGGATCCGCCGGGACGAGTACCAGGGTTACATCATCACCGACAAGCCGGACAACGTCAGCGGGTACTGGCGCGATCGCAAGCAGGCGATCTGGGACCAGTACAAGCCGCACGACCCCGCGCTGTGGTCGGGGTCCTGGAACGAGGTGATGGGCAAGCAGTACCGCCCGGAGGGCCGGATCTTCTGGCCCGGCATCCCGTGGGTGCCGCCGGGCGACTTCACCTGCTGAGGCGGAGCCTCCTCACCGGCCCTGGGGGTCGGTGAGGAGGCCTTCGCGACGCGGGAGCGGTGCCTCGGGCGGCGGGGCGACCCGCGGTTCCCCGGCCTCGCGGGCGCCGTGGCCGTCGAAGAGCGACAACGCTTCGGCGTACGCGGCATCGGCTTCCGCCGACCGCCCGAGCGCGGCCAGCGCGACGGCGAGATCGCGCAGGTTGCGCGCCCGCCACAGCGGCAGGGACAGCGCGTCGCACCAGGTCAAGGCCAGCTCCAGGTAGCGCCGCGCCGCCTCGGGCGCGTCGCGGGCCAGTTCGAGTTCGCCGAGGGTCCGCAGCACGAGCGCCTGGCCGAAGCCGTCCTGCATGTCGTGGCAGGTCCCCATGGCGTCCTTGAGCTCCGCGTGCACCTCGTCCCACGGCCGTGACCGCTGTCTGATGTGGACCTTCGCGAGCGCTTGCCGGGCGTAGGCGACCATCAGCCGGTCGCCTATCCCGTGCAGGATCTCCAGCGCTTCGGCGCAGTTGCGCTCGGCTTCGGCCAGCCGCCCGGACGAACGGTGCGCGATCCCGATCGACCGGAGCACCAGCGCGATGCCGTGCTGGTCGGGCAGCGCGCGGTAGCCGGCGAGCGCCACGTCGAGCTCGGCCAGCGACTCCGGCAGCCGGCCCAGCTCCGTCAGCACCATGCCGCGCCCGTGGTGCGCCCGGGCTTCGGCCCACGGGTCGCCGAGCGCGGACAGCGTCGGCAGGGCCGCGTCGAGCAGTTCGAGCGCGTCGAGCAGCCGGCCTTGTTCCCGGCGGACGCTGCTGAGCATCAGCCGGGTCACGGTCTTGCCGTGCACGTCGTCGACCTCGGCGTAGGCCGCCAGCGCCTGCGCGTAGTAGTCCGCGGCTTCGTCGAGCCGGTCCTGCTCGCTGCGCAGCCACCCGAGACCGGACAGCAGCAGGCCCTGCCCCGACTTGTCCCCGGCCCGGCGCGAGGCCTCCAACGCGGCGGTGTGCGTGCGCCACCAGTGGTGGAAGTGGTTTTCCACGGCGAAGGACGACGAACACAACGCCGTCGCCAAGCGGACGGCTGTGTCCGCCAGTTCCAGCTCGCTCGCCCGCTCGACGATCTGCACCAGCGCGGCCTGCTCGGCGTCGAACCAGGTGAGCGGGTCGCCGAGCGTCGCGGTGCGGGCCTCCTCCTCGGCCGTCGCGGTCCTGGTGGGCGCCGGGCGCAAGGCCCGCATCGGCGTGCCACCGGACGCCCACTCGACCAGCCGGTACCACTCCTCCGCCGCGTGCCGCACGGCCAGCCGCAGCTCGGCGCGGTCCTCTTCGGCCTCGGCGCGTTCCCAGCCGAACACCCGGACCAGGTCGTGCAGCCGGTAGCGGGTGAGGCCGGAGCCCTCGTCGCTGACGACGTCCAGCAGCTGCGCGCGGACCAGCCCTTCGACGATGTCTTCGGCGTCGTCGTCCGGCACCTCGAGCAGCACGCTCACCAGCCAGGTCCCGAAGTCCGGCACGCCGAGCCAGCCCAGCCGCCGCAGTGCGGCGCGTTCCCGCGCGTCCAATCCGTTGTAGGACAACGCCAAGCTGCCGCGGACCTCGAGGTCGCCGACGGTCAGCTCGTTGAGGAACTTCCGTTGCTCACGCAGCCGCGGGAGCAGCCGGCTCGGCCGCCAGTCGGGGCGCGCGGCGAGCCGGGCACCGACGATCCGGACCGCCAGCGGCAGGTTGCCGCACAGGTGCACCAGGGCCCTGGCGGCGTCCGGTTCGGCGTCGATCCGGGCGCGGCCGACGATCCGGGTGAGCAGCGCGAGGCAGGCTTCGTCGTCGAGGACCTGCAGATCGATGTGGTCGACGGAGTCGAGCGCGGCGAGCCGGACGCGGCTGGTCAGCACGCACAGGCACCCGTCGCCGCTGGGCAGCAGCGGGCGGACCTGCCGTTCGTCGGCCGCGTCGTCGAGGATCACCAGCAGCTGCCTGTCGGCCGAGAGGGCCCGGTAGAGCTCGACCCGTTCGTCCAGCCCGGCGGGCAGGTCGGCGTCGGCGACGCCCAGTGCGCGCAGGAAGCGCCCGAGCACCTCCACCGGCTCGACCGGCGAGTGCTGCGCGCCGCGGAGGGTGACGTAGAGCTGCCCGTCCGGGAACCGCGGCCGCAGGCGGTGACCGACGTGCACCGCGAGGGAACTCTTGCCGGAACCGGGTTTGCCGGCGATCGCGACGAGCCGCGAGCGCGATTCGGTGAGGCGAGCCGCTTCGGCGTCGCGGCCGGTGAAGTCGGTGATGTCCGGCGGCAGCAGGCACGGGCCGTTCGGCGGCTGCTCGGGCGCCGGCTCCAGCCGGTCGGCGGGCGGTTCGGGGAGCGGTGGCGGGGGCGGATCCCCGCGCAGCACCAGCTGGTGGACCGCCCGCAGGTCGGCGCCCGGTTCGATGCCGAGCTCCTCCACCAGCAGGTCGCGGCCCGCCTGGTAGCAGCGCAGCGCGTCGGCCTGGCGCCCGGCGGCCCACAACGCCGTCATCAGCTGGCCGCGCAGGCGCTCCCGCAGTGGGTGCTCGGTGACGAGCGAAGTCAGGTCGCCGACCAGCGCCGGGCCCCGGCCCAGGGCCAGCACCGACGCCGTCCGGCGTTCGACGGCGGCCAGCCGCTGGTCCTCCAGCCGCACGGACTCGGCCGCCGCGAACCGTGACTTGAGCCCGCCGAGCGCCGGTCCGCGCCACCGGCCCAGCGCCTGGTCGTACCGGCTCACCGCGGCCTCGTGGTCCCCGGCGGCGTCCAGCGCGTCCGCTTCCGCCGAGAGCCGCGCGAAGGCCAGGGTGTCGACCTCGCAGCCGGAGAGTTCGATGCGGTAGCCCGGTTGCTGCGTCAGGATCGCGCCCGGCCCCAGCTCGCCGTTCTGCTTCCCGAAGGCGCGGCGCAGTGTCGAAACGTAGGTGTGGAGCAGGGCAGAGGCGCTTTCGGGCGGGTTCTCGTCCCAGATGATCGAGATCAGCCGGTCGACCGAGAGGACCTGCCCTTCGGCGAGCAGGAGCGCGGCGAGCAGCGTCCGGGGTTTCGGGCCGCCGAGCGTGACGGCTGTGCCGTCCCGGTCCACCTCGACGACGCCGAGCAGCCGAAAACGCATCGAGCTCCCCCTGCCCCAAATCACCCGATTCCGCGATCTTGAATCCGAGGTTAACCACCGTCGAGGACGGCGCACAAGAATCCGCAACCTTCGGTGACGGTTACCGTCGATGGTGGCGGCCCGATACCACCCGAACGGCCGTACCGGTCTGACCAGCGGCTATCCCCGGACGCCGGTGACCGGGACACGCCGGGGTCCCGGCGTGGCGGCCCGTCCCGGGCTAGGGTCCGGGCAGTTTCTCGACCCGGGAGGATCCCCATGGCCACGACGTACACGCTGGAGACGGCCGAAGCCGATCTTGTCTATGACGTGCGTGGGCCCGCTCCCGCCGACAGTTCCGCGCCGCCGCTTGTCATGGTTGGGCAGCCGATGGCTGCTGATGGGTTCACGACCCTTGCTTCGTTCTTTCCCGAGCGGACCGTTGTCACCTATGACCCGCGGGGGATCGGGCGCAGTGTGCGGAAGGACGGCCGGGTCGAGCATGAGCCCGAGGTTCAAGCCCGGGATGTGCACGCCGTCATCGGGGCGGTCGGGGGTGGGCCTGTCGATCTCTTCGGGAGCAGCGGCGGCGCCGTGACCGCGCTCGCGCTCGTGGCCGCCTTTCCGGGTGATGTGCGGACTCTTGTGGCGCACGAGCCGCCGTTGCTCTCCGTTGTTCCCGATGCCGCGGCCGCTGAGCGGGCTCGGAACGCCGTGACCGATGCCTATCTCGCCAAGGGGTTCGGGGCCGGGATGGCCGCCTTCTTCGGGATGACGTCGTGGGCCGGTGAGTACAACGACGACTACTTCGCGCAACCCGTCGCCGATCCGGCGCAGTTCGGGATGCCTGCCGACGACGACGGGCGGCGGGACGATCCGCTGTTGTCCGACCGGTCCTGGGCCGTCAGCGGGTACCGGCCTGACGTCGACGCGCTCGCCGCGGCGTCCACGCGGGTGGTGATCGCCGTCGGTGAGGAATCGCTGAGTGTCTTCACCGGGCGGACGGCGGTGGCTACCGCGGAGTTGCTGGGGCAGCGGGCCACCGTGTTCCCGAGCCACCACGGCGGGTTCCTCGCCGGCGATTTCGGCTATGCCGGTCAGCCGGCGGCCTTCGCCGCGCGACTGCGTGAGGTTCTCGGCTGAGTGGGCGCCGAGCGGAATCCGAGAAAAGCGGTTCGGCTGATCGGAAGATGCTTTTGGTGCGCTCGGGTGCCGGGTGGTGATCATGAATTGCCGCGGGCTTGATCATCGGGCCGGTAGTGCTCCGAACGGCGCAAAGCCGTGGCTCGAACTTGTCGGAATGTGAGCACTCGCGCCAGGTGAACCAGGCATATCCGGCTTATTGCCGGCGCGTGAATCCGGCCTTGAAGACGGCCGTTCGAGGGTTTCGACGGTGTGTCTGTTCGCGTACGCTGCGCAGCGTACGCGGGTTGACCTCGGGCAACGACGGCGGGTAACCTGCTTTCGGCACAAGTCGATCTACGAATGTGTCGCCTGGGGTGGTGGTCTATGCGGAATTCGAGTGTCCGGACGCTGTTCCGGATGCGGAAAAACTACCTGCGATGAACAACGATGTGCGGTGCGGCGGCTTGGGGGAGGTGCCGGTTCCGTACTCGCTTTCGTGGGTGATCGCAACACATTTCCGGACGTCGGGGAAACCGGGCTGACGGAATCGTCATCTGGGGGATGTTCGGCGTGTTGCTGCAATTCAAACTATTGGGTCCGTTGTGCGTGCTGTCCGACGACCGGGACATCACGCCGAGTGCGCCCAAGCTCCGGGAAATCCTCGCGCTGCTGATCGTGCGGGCCAACCAGTTCGTGTCGACGACCGATCTCGTCGACGAAGTGTGGGGTGCCGACCCGCCCCGCAGCGCCCACGTGACCGTGCAGACCTACATCCACCGGCTGCGGAAGTCGTTGTTCCCCAAGGAATCCGGGCACGAACCCGCCGGGCTGCACACGGGGTGGCACGGGTACCGGCTCGAGATCGCCGCCGAGGCCGTCGACAAGATCCAGTTCGAGCACCTGGCGCACCAGGGCAGCGCGGCGCTGGAAAGCGGCGAACCCGGGGAGGCCACCGAACTGCTGCGGCACGCGCTGCGGCTGTGGCGCGGCCCCGCGATGAGCGACGTCGAGACCGGCGAGCTGCTCAGCGCGTACGCCGTCCGGCTCGAGGAGAGCCGGCTGCGCGCGCTGGAGGGCCGGATCGAGGCGGACCTGCAGCTGGGCCGGCACCGCGGCCTGGTCAGCGAGCTCAAGGAACTGACCATGACCCAGCCCCTCCACGAGGGGTTCCACAGTCAGCTGATGCTCGCCCTGCAACGCTGCCAGCGCCGTGACGAGGCCCTCGACGTCTACCGGCGGTTCCGCGGCCGGCTCGTCGAAGAGCTCGCCCTCGAACCGTCGCCCGACCTGCAGCGGCTGCACCGCTCGCTGCTGACCGAGACCGCCGAAGCCCGCCCGGCGCCCGAGGTCGCGGCGGAGCGGGTGCAGCTCGTCGCGCCCGCGCAGCTGCCCAACGACATCGCCGACTTCACCGGACGCGCCGAGCTGATCAGCTCGGCCGTGCAGTGGCTTTCGCCGGCCGAACGCGCGGACGACGGGCTGCGGATCGTGTCGGTGATGGGCATGCCCGGCGTCGGCAAGTCGACGTTCGCGGTCCGCGTCGCGCACCGGCTGCGGTCCGCGTTCGGCGACGGGCAGTTCTACGCGAACCTCGGCGGCCCGGCCGGCGCCGGCCCGAAGGAGGTGCTCGGCCAGTTCCTGCGGTCGATCGGGTTCCCCGGCGAGCGGCTGCCCGACAGCGTCGACGAGCGCGCGACGATGTTCCGGACCTGGAGCGTCGATCGCAACGTGCTGGTCGTGCTGGACGACGTCACCTCGGACGCCGACGTCCAGCCGCTGCTGCCCGCTGGGCCGCGGTGCGCCGCCGTGGCCACCGCGTGTTCCGGCCTGCAGGGCCTGGCCGGCACCCACACCATCGACCTCGAGCCGCTGACCGGCGAGGAGAGCCTCGAGATGCTCGCCGTGATCGTCGGGCGGGACCGGGTCGCCGCCGAGCGCGACGAGGCGCGCAGCCTGGTCGCGCTGTGCGGGTACCTGCCGCTGGCGGTGCGGTGCATCGGCGCGCGGCTGCGGTCGGTGCCCGGGTGGCCGGTGCGGAACATGCGGCAGCACCTGGAGACCAGCAACCGGCCGCTGGACCTGTTGCAGTTCAACCAGCTCGACGTCCGGGCGCGGCTGGCCGGCAGCTACCGGTCGGTGCCGTCGCACGCGCAGACGGCGTTCCGGCTGCTGCCGACGCTCGGCGCGAGCTCGTTCACCGCGGCCGAGGTCGCGGTGCGGCTCGACTGCCCGCCGAAACGGGCCGAGGCGCTGCTGGCCCGGCTCGTCGGGCACGGGCTGCTGCGCATCCAGAAGGACGTGGTGGACGAGGGCCCGGTGCGGTTCGAGTTCCACCCGATCGCGCGGTGCTACGCCGAGGAGCTGCTCGGCGGCGAGGCCGACGCGACGCCGTACCTCTGGCCGATCTACATGCGAACGGTGCTCGGGTTCCGCAACCACGCCTGAGCCCCCATGCGCCCCAATGTGGCGTTGGGTGCGTCCAACGCACCCAACGCCACATCGGGGCGCTCTGGCCGGGCCGTCGAGGTGCTGTCGAGGCGGGTTCGAGCCGTGGTCGACAGGCTCGGCGGCAGCCGAACGACCAGATGGAGGCCAGCATGTGTGGTATCGCCGGTTGGGTGGACTTCGGGCGTGACCTGTCCGGGGAACGCGCCACGATCGAAGCGATGAACGAGGCCCAGAAGCACCGCGGGACCAACGCCCGCGGGGTCTGGTGCTCCCGGAACGTCGCGATCGGGCACACCAGGACGTCGGTGATCGACCTGGCCGGCGGCGTTCAGCCGATGTTCGCGGAGGAGGACGGGCGCACGATCGCCGTGCTGACGTACTCCGGGGAGGTCTTCAACTTCAAGGAGCTGCGCAGCGAGCTCGAACGGCGGGGGCACCACTTCCGCACCCGCAGCGACACCGAGGTCGTGCTGCGGTCCTACCTCGAGTGGGGCGCCGACTGCGGCAAGCACCTCGAAGGCATGTACGCCTTCGGGGTCTGGGACCTGCGCACCGAGACGATGCTGCTCGTCCGGGACCGGTTCGGCATCAAGCCGCTGTTCTACAGCCTGCAGCCCGAAGGCGTCATCTTCTCGTCCGAGCCGAAGGCGCTGCTGACGCACCCGCTGACCAAGGCGGTCGTCGGCATCGAGGGCCTGCGCGAGGTCTTCTCGACGGCGAAGCTGCCGGGCGAGGCCGTGTTCCGGGACCAGGACCAGCTGCGGCCCGGGCACACGCTCGCGATCGGCCGCAACGGCGTCGTCGACCGGACGTACTGGGAGCTCGAAGCCAAGCCGCACACCGACGACCTGGACAACACCATCTCGCACACGCGGCAGCTGCTGGAGGACATCGTCCTCGGCCAGCTGACCGCCGACGTCCCGCTGTGCACCCTGCTCTCCGGCGGCCTCGACTCCAGCGCCGTCACCGGGATCGCGGCCGGCTGGCTGAAGAAGAACGGCGAACGCGTCCGCAGCGTCACGACCACCTACGTCGGCTACAGCGAAAACTTCCAGCCGGACGACACCCGCGACACCGCGGACGGCCCGTTCGCCGACGAGGTCGCCCAGCACCACGGGGCCGAGCACATCCACCTCGTGCTCGACACGCGCGACCTGATGGACCCCGAGGTCCGGCTGGCCGCGCTCGTCGCGCAGGACATGCCGACCACGGCCGGCGACATGGACGCGTCGCACCTGCTGATGATGCGCGCGACCCGGGAACACTCGGTCGTCGCGCTGACCGGCGAGGTCGGCGACGAGGTGTTCGGCGGCTTCCGCTGGATGCACGACGACGAGCTCGTGCGCTCGGGCACGTTCCCCTGGATCGCCAACGAGAAGCGGGTGCCGGGCTGCGTCAAGGGCCAGGGCCGCGGCCTGTTCAATGACGGCTTCCTCAAGAAGCTCGACATGGACGGTTACTACCGCGACAACTACGCCCAGGCGCTGCGCGAAACCCCGCACCAGGAGGGCGAAAGCGAGTTCGAGGGCATCATGCGGAACGTCCGCTACGTCAAGCTGATGCGCTGGCTGCCGATGCTGCTGGAACGCGGTGACCGGCTGGCCGCGGCGTGCGGGCTCGAGGCGCGGCTGCCGTTCCTCGACCACCGGCTCGTCGAGTACATGTACAACGCGCCGTGGGCGTTCCAGTCGTTCGACGGCCGCGAGAAGAGCATCCTGCGCGCCGCCGTGAAGGACCTGCTGCCGGAGTCGGTGTTCGAGCGGCGCAAGGCGCCCTACCCCGTCACGCAGGACCCGGCCTACACCGAAGCGCTGCACGGGCTGCTCGCCGAGACGCTCGCCGACCCGAACGCGCCGATCCGGCCGCTGCTGGACCAGGCGTCGGTCGACGAGGTCTTCCGCCACCCCAAGGGCGTTTCGCAGGACTGGCCGAGCCGGATGAACGTCGAGATGGCGCTGCAGTTCAACACCTGGCTCACGCACTACGGCATCACCCTCGACATCTGAACCACGTCGCCCGACCCGCGATCCGCGGAAGGAGCAAGCCGATGACCCAGACCCGGCCCAAGCCCGTGCCGATGACCCGGCGGTGCCCGCTGGCCCCGCCCGACGAGTACGCGCAGCTGCGCGAGGAGACCCCGGTCAGCGAGGTGGCCCTGCCGGACGGGAACACCGGCTGGCTGGTCACCCGCTTCGAAGACGTCACGACCGTGCTGGTGCACCCCGACGTGAGCGCCCAGCGGAAGTTCCAGACCTCGGTCACGTCGGTCACCCTCAGCCCCGAGGAGTACCTGGCGTCCGGGTTCGGCGTGTCGTTCATCGGGATGGACCCGCCGGACCACACGCACTACCGCAAGCTGATGACCGGGATGTTCACCGTCAAGCGGCTGAAGTCGCTGGTGCCGCGGATCGAGAAGATCGTCGACGACCAGCTGGACGTCCTGGTCGCCGGCGGCTCGCCCGCCGACCTGATCACGGACTTCGCGACGCCGGTGCCGTCGCTGGTCATCTGCGAGCTGCTCGGGATGCCGTACGAGGACAGCAAGCTGTTCCAGGAACGCACGCACGTCATCATGAGCCTCGAGCGGACCAAGGAAGGCCTGCTCGACGCCATGACCGGGATGTCCGACGACATGCGCGCGCTGGTCCACGAGAAGCGCGCGCACCCGGACGGCCGGCTGATGAGCAACCTCATCGAAGCCGTGCCGGACGACGGCGTCCCGCTCACCGACGACGAGCTGGTGGCCATCGGGAACCTGATGATGATCGCGGGCTACGAGACCACCGCGAACATGATCGGGCTCGGCGCGCTGACGCTGCTGCACTACCGCGAGCAGTGGGAAACCCTGTGCCGGCAACCGGAACTGGCCGAGCGCGCGGTCGAGGAGATCCTGCGGTACCTCACGGTCGGGCCGTTCTGCCTGCCGCGCACGGCGAAGACGGACCTCGAGCTCGGCGGCAAGCACATCCGCGCCGGCGACCCGATCCTGCTCTCGACCGAGTCGGCGAACTGGGACCCGGCGCAGTTCGAGCATCCCGAGGCGTTCGACGTCACCCGCAAGCCCAAGCGGCACGTCGGGTTCGCCTTCGGCGCGCACCAGTGCCTCGGGCAGGAGCTGGCCCGGATGGAGATGCGGATCGCGTTCGCCAAGCTGGCGCAGCGGCTGCCGGGGTTGCGGCTGGCCGTGCCGCTGGCGGAGATCCCGATGCGCACCGACATGCAGATCTATGGCGCGCACGAGGTCCCCGTCGTCTGGTAGGTCCGTCAGGTAGGTCCCGCTGGCAGTTCCCGCGACGAAGCAGTCGCCTCCGGCCCTTGTCGCTCGCACCGGCCGCCGGCCGGTGCGAGCGGCTTTTTTGCGTCCGGGCCGAGACTCGCGCCCGTCGCACTCCGCCGCACCGACGTCACTGATTGTAGTTTCGGATGAGTCGGACAACCTCTTGATCGACTTAATCAAACAAGTAGTTGACAGTGTGAGTCGCCTCGTTGATTATGAGTGCAGACGAGAGTTCACTGTGGGAAAAGGAGTACGTCGTGGAGAAGCACCCGCTCAGGTGGTGGGCACTGGCGGTCGCGGTTCTGGCCGTCCTGGTGGACATGATCGACAACCAGATCGTGGCGGTGGCGCTGCCCACCATCCAGCGGGAGCTGGGCACGGGGGATTCCGCGCTGCAGTGGATTTCGGCCGGGTACGCGCTGGGGTTCGCGCTCACCCTGATCACCGGTGGCCGCCTCGGTGACCGGTACGGCACCAAGAAGCTGTTCCTCGCCGGCATGGTCGTGTTCACGGCCGCGTCGCTGGCCGCCGGCCTCGCCGGGCACGTCGAGGTGCTGATCGCCGCGCGGGTGGTCCAGGGTGTCGGGTCCGGGCTGATGGTGCCGCAGGTCCTGTCGTTCATCCACGCGGAGTTCGACGAGAAGGAACGCCCCAAGGCGATGACGTACTACGCCGGCGCGTTCCCGATCGGCGGGCTCGCCGGGCCGCTGCTGGGCGGCGTGCTGACCCAGGCGGACCTGTTCGGCATCGGCTGGCGCGCGATCTTCCTGATCAACCTGCCCATCGGCGTGCTCGCGCTGATCGGCGCGCTGATCGCCATGCCGAACCGGCCCGGGTTCTTCCGGCACCGCATGGACTTCAGCGGCCTGCTGCTGCTGACCGCGGGGCTCTTCGCGATCTTCTACCCGCTGGTGCAGGGTCGTGAGCTGGGCTGGCCGAAGTGGTCGATCTACCTGATGCTGGCCGCGATCCCGCTGCTCGCGATCTTCGCGCTGCACCAGCGGATCAAGGCCAAGCGCGGCGGCGAACCGCTGGTCCCGCCGGCGCTGCTGAAGTACCGCAGCCTCTCGGGCGGCCAGGCCGTCATGCTCTGCATCAACACCGCGGTCGGCGTCTTCTTCATCCTGACGCTGCACCTGCAGCTCGGGCTCGGGTTCTCGCCGCTGCAGGCCGCGCTGACGTTCGCGCCGTCGACGATCGGCATCGTCGTGGGCAACGTCCTGGGCATGCAGCTGGCCCCGAAGCTCGGGCGGGCGTTCACCGCCGGGGCGATCGTGGTGCTGCTGGCCAGCCTGGTCGCGATCGCGGTACTGGTGCAGCAGCTGGGTCACGACCTGAACGTGTGGGCGCTGCTGGCCCCGGTCATCGGCTTCGGGCTCGGCATGGGCGCGGTGCTGAACTCGCTGTTCGGCGTCTCGATGTCGGAGATCCAGATGCAGCAGGCGGGCGCCGCGTCCGGGCTGGTGAACACGACCGTCCAGCTCGGCACCGCGACCGGGATCGCGTTGTTCGGCACGGTGTTCTTCTCGCGGCTGGGCAGCGGGTTCGAGTCCGCCACGGTCAGCGCGATCGCGGTCAGCGTCGGCGTGCTGGTGCTGGCGTTGCTGTTCACGACCGCGCTGCCGGGCAAGAAGAAGAGCGCGGGCCAGGCGGCCGCCGCCGAGCACAAGGCCGGGGCCTCGGCGCGATGACCGGGCCGGGCAACCACGAGACAGCGGTGCTCATCGTGGGCGGGGGCATCACCGGCCTGTCCACGGCGCTCTTCCTCGCGAGGCTCGGGGTTCGCCCGATCCTGGTCGAACGGCATCCCTCCACGGCCCTGCTGCCCCAGGCGCGCGCGTTCAACCCGCGCTCCATGGAGATCTACCGCGCCCTGGGGCTCGCCGAGGCCATCCGGGACCGGACGTCGATCCTCACCGACATGCCCGACATGATCGGCGCGGACACCCTGGCCGGGCGGGAGTACTTCCGGTTCGACGTGCTCGCCCAGGCCCGGCCGCCGGCGTCGCTCAGCCCGGTGGGCTGGGAGATGATCGACCAGGACGAACTGGAACGGATCGTGCGTGCCCGCGCCGAAAGCAGCGGTGCGGACGTGCGGTTCGGCACCGAACTGGTCGCGCTGACCGACGCCGGCGACGGCGTCACGGCGGTCGTGCGCGATCTGGAAACCGGGGTCCACCAACGGATCCACGCCGACTACGTCGTCGCCGCCGACGGGCACCGCGCGGGGCTGCGCGAGCGGCTCGGCGTCGGCGCCGACGGGCCGGGGGTGCTCCTGGAGGTGGCGAACTTCGTGTTCGACGCCGACCTCGGGGCCGCGCTGCAGGGCCGCCGGTTCCTGCTCGCCTACCTGGACCGGCCGACGAAGGGCTCGACCCTGATCCCGCTGCGGGAGTTCGGGCGGTGGGCGCTCGCCGTGCCCTACCGGCCCGAGCTGGGCGAGAGCGTCGCCGACTTCACCCGGGAGCACTGCGTGGAGCTGGCGCGGCAGGCGATCGGCCTGCCGGACGTCGACATCCGGCTGGTGCCGTCGATGCCGGGATCGGACCGGATCGTCACGACGACCACCATCGGCGGCTGGGTCGCGCGGCGCTACCGGACCGGGCGGGTGTTCTTCGCCGGCGACGCGGCGCACGTCGTGCCGCCGTCGGGCTCCTACGGCGCGAATACCGGCATCGCCGACGCGCACAACCTCGCGTGGAAGCTCGCCGCCGTGCTCGAAGACGGCGCCGGTGACGAGCTGCTCGACACCTACGAGGACGAACGGCGGCCGGTCGCCCGGCTGACGCTCGAAAGCGCGATGCAGCTGCTCCACGACCGCCACGAAGGTGCGGGCGACAAGACGAAGACCGATGACCTGGCCATGATCTTCGGGTACCGGTACCGCTCGTCGGCGGTCCTCGCCGGGACGGCCGGCGCGGGCCGGCCCGTCGAGGACCCGCGCACGCCCAGCGGCGAACCCGGGCTGCGGGCGCCGCACGTGCGGCTGGAGCAGGGCGGCGCCAGACTGTCCACACTGGACCTGTTCACCGGGTCGTTCACGGTGCTGGCCGGGCCGGCCGGGGTCGGCTGGGTCGCGGCGGCGAAGGCGGCCGCGGCGGCGCTCGGGCTCGCGGTGGACGTCCACCGCGTGGGCTTCGAGTTCGACGACCCGGACGACCGGTGGGCCGCGGCCTACGGCGTCACCGCCGGCGGTGCGGTCCTCGTGCGGCCGGACGGGTTCGTCGCCTGGCGGGCCGGGGAGCTGCCCCGCCACCCCGAGCAGGAGCTGCGGGCCGCGCTGGCCCGGGTGCTCGCGTTGCGCGAGGAGGATCGCCGCTGCGCAGGCTGATCAGTTCGCCGGCACGCCGTCCGGGCCGTGGGGGACCATCCCCGCGGCCCGGACGGTTCGTCGGCTCAGGTCCGGTTCGGCAAGCACGTCTTGGGAGCACGAGTTGTGTGCAACGCGCGAAGGGGGACCCGCCCGGCCGTCGAATCCGCCCGGCCGGGACGAGGTGCGGTGGCTGCCGGTCACGGACGAGCGCTGCGGCGACGACGGGTTCGCGGGCCCCGCGATCGGGGCCCTGCACCGGGTCGGTGACCTGGTCCCGGTGCCGGAGACGATCGTGCTGACCGCGCCCGTCCGGCACTGGCGGGACCGGGTGCGGCAGCGGCCCGCCGACCCGTTCGCGGAGTACGCGGGGCTGGTCGAAGAGCCGGTTTCGGTGTGGGCGTGGCAGATCCGGCCGCGGCGCTCGGACCTGCCGATCGGGCCGGTGTTCAACAACCTCGGCCCCGGCACGGTGGCCGAGGCGATGCTGGAGCTGCTGGCGCTCGCCGAAGACGGCGCCCGCAAGTTCCCGCGGCTGGCGTTCGCGCTGCAGCGGTTCACCGCGGCGGAGGCGAGCGCGCACGTCCACGCGTCCCCCGACGGCGAGCGCGTCCGGGTGCAGGCGTTCCTGGGGCTCGCCGAGCAGCTGTCCGAGCCGCTGCACCCGGACCTGATCGTGCTGGCGGGCCCGGAGCTCGCCGTCCGCGAGTACCGGGTGGTGGACAAGCCGACGGCGACGGTCGCCGCGGCCGGCGGCAGCCGGACGTCGACGGTCGCCGAGCTGCGCCGGCGCGCGCCGGCGCTGCGCGTGAAGACGGTGCAGCACCTCGGTTCGCTCGCCGCCGCGGCCGCGCGGCGGCTGGATGTGCCGGTGGCCGCGGAGTTCGCCGTAACTGACGGCGAGGTGGCGCTGTTGCGGTGCCGTCCGGTGCCGCCGTGACCGGGGAGCTCGACGCCGTGTTCCGGCCGGTGCGGGCGGGCCGGGCGGTCGAGGAGACGATCGAGCGGCTGCGGCAGCTGGTGCGGCTCGGCGTCGTCGGCGCGGGCGCGCGGCTGCCGGCCGAACGGGAGCTGGCCGAGCGGCTCGCCGTCAGCCGGGTGACGCTGCGGGAAGCGTTGCGGGCGCTCGCTTCCGAGGGGTACGTCGAGTCCCGGCGGGGGCGCTACGGCGGCACGTTCGTCGTCGAGCGGCTGCCCGCGCCGGCTCGGACCGGGCGGCTCGACGCGGCCGGGCTGGACGACGTCCTGCGCCTGCGGCACGTGGTGGAGACGGGCGCGGCCGAGCTGGCGGCCGGACGGCGGCTGAGTTCGGCGGACCGGCGGCACCTGGTCACGACCTGCGCCGCGGCGGCCGCGGCAGGCCCGGCCGATCACCGGCGCCGGGACGCGCGGCTGCACCTGGCGATCGCGGAGGTCACCGCGTCCGGCTCGCTGACGACCGTGGTCGCCGACGTCCGGATGCGGCTCGCCGAGTGGCTCGACGGGATCCCGCCGGACCCGGAGCGTTCGCAGGCCCAGCACGCGGCGATCCTCGACGCGATCCTGGCGGGCGACCCACCCGCGGCCCGCGCGGCGATGGCGGCCCACGTCGAAGCGACGGCGGCCCGGCTGCGCGCGTCCCACTCACGACCGGTGGGTGAGACGGGTGCCGGGGCGGTGGTGGACACGCCCCGGCACCCGGGGTCCTAACCGGCGAGCGCCGCGGCCAGCAGCGGGAACTCGTCGTCCGTCGGGGCCGTGATGCGCAGGCCCGGGACGCGGCCCGCCTGGTCGTCGCCGAAGACGCGGACCACCACGCCCGCCCGGACCAGCTCGTCGTAGTCGCGCTGCGGGTCGTCGGAGGCGACGAACCGGTAGTGCACCGGCGCGCCCTTGACGACGCCGGGGTAGCGGCGGACCAGCAGGGCCTCCATCGCCGCCGCGTTGACGAGCAGCCGCTCGCGGGTGCGTTCGGCCCAGGCCGTCTCCCGCAGGGCCGCGATCGCCACCACCGAGTCCACATAGGACAGTGGCCAGTTGAGGCGCTGGGCGGCGACGGCCGTCCGCAGGTCCTCGTCGACCGTCCACATGGCACCCGTGCGGGCGCCGGCGATGCCGAACAGCTTGTTCGGCGACGACAACACGACCACATTGGACAGTCCGGCCCACGCCATCGACCGCCGGGTGCCGCCGCCGAGGAAGTCGACGTAGGCCTCGTCGACGATCAGCGTCGACGCCGGGTTCTCGCGGCACACCTCGGCCAGGTCACCGGGCGGGATGTGCAGGCCCAGCGGGTTGTTCGGGTTCGACAGCACGACGTAGCCGTAGCGGGCCATGCCCTCGGCGACCCGCGCGAGCCGCGTCGCGACGGTGTCGATCTCGCCGGTCGCGGGCGGCAGGTGGTTGGTGAACCAGCGGATGCTGTCGGTGTAGTCCGGCGTCACCACGGCGATCCGGTCCGCCGGCAGCAGCCGCGCCAGCACCCGGATGAACTCGGTGATCCCGCGCCCCGAGACCAGCAGTTCGGGGTCCACGGTGAGGTAGTTCGCGTAGGTGGCCCGGAACAGCGAGTCGGCTTCGTAGGGGTGGGCGCGCAGCCGCTGGACGTCCAGCTCCCGCAGCGCGACGCGGACCGCGGACGGCGGCCCGTACCGGTTCACGCAGGTGCCCAGGTCCAGGTAGGTGTCGCCGGCGAGGCCCCGGAGATCTCCGCCCTGCCTGTGGATGGCGTCGTCGGAAAGACTCTTCATCACTTCCTGCCTTCTGGTGGCGGACGTCCGGTGCCGCCTCGTCAGGGTCCGCTGACCGTGCCAGGGGGCGGTCCAGCTTGGCTCGAACCGGGCTGACGCGGCGGGAATCCAGGTCGTCGCGAGTTGCGCACGAGTGCGCGTGGTGACCATCCGGGGGTTCGCAGAACCCCCGCCGAAACCAGGAAGGACCCACGATGACCGCTGCGTGGATTCGCAGACTCGCCCTCTTCTCCGGGGTGCTGACCGTCGTCGGGCTCAGCACCCCGGCCGCACTCGCCGACACTTCGCACGCGCGGGGGACCCAGTACTACGTCGACTGCGCCGGCGGCCACGACTCGGCGTCCGGGCTCGGTGCCGGCCAGGCGTGGAAGACGCTGGCCAAGGTGAACTCCGTCGTGTTCCAGCCGGGCAGCCGGATCACGTTCAAGCGCGGGACGACGTGCGACGGCACGTTCGCGCCGAAGGGCTCCGGCACCGCGGGCCGGCCGATCACCACCGGCACCTACGGCTGGGGCGCCAAGCCGAAGATCGACGCGCACGGCGCGCTCGCCGCGGTGCTGCTGCACAACGTCGAGGGCTGGGAGGTGCGCGACCTCGACGTCAGCAACCAGGGCCCGACGCCCGGCGACAACGACGTGCGCATCGGCGTCTTCCTCCAGCTCGAGGACTTCGGCGTCGCGCACCACCTCGTCGTGTCGGGCGTCGACGTCCACGACGTCAACGGCTGCGACTGCCGCAACCCGCACACCCCCGACGTCAGCGGCGCCATCGTCGTCAAGGCCGGCGGCACGAGCAAGCCGAGCGGCTTCGACGACGTCGTCATCGAGAACAACACGCTGCGGCACGTCGACCGCCAGGGCATCGCGACGTCGTCCGACTGGGAGAAGCGTGCGCAGTACCCCGACGGCCGCGGCACGACGTACGTCCCGATCACCCGGCTGCGCATCGCGCACAACTACGGCGAGGACATCGGCGGTGACGCGGTCGGCGTCTACAACGCCACCAACGCCGTGGTCGAGTACAACACCTTCCGCGGCTGGGCCGAACGCGCGCCGTCCTACACCGCCGCGCTCAGCGCGTTCAACGCCGACGGCACGGTGTTCCGCTACAACGAGGTCTCCTACGGCCACGGCTCCGGCCCGCTGCCCTCGGCGGCGTACATGACCGAGCACGCGAACCTCGACACGGTGTTCGAGCACAACCTCAGCCGCGAGAACCAGGGCGGCATGCTGGTGGTCTGCGCCGACGCCGGCCGCCCGACGGACCGCACCACGGTCCGCTACAACATCAGCCAGAACGACTTCTCCAACGGCTACTACCCGGACTTCAACGGTGGCACCGACCCGGTCGGCGTCATCACGGTGATCTGCCTGGAGACCGGGCGCGTGCAGGTGTACGGCAACACGATCTACGCCCCGAACGCCGAGCGCCTGCTGATGAACTACACGACCGACCCGCTGGAGTTCTCCGACAACATCTTCGTCGGGCGCGCGGGCGGGTCGGCGTTCAGCGACGCGTACGGGATCTACGACCACAACCTGTACCGGAACGTCACGACCGTGCCGGCCGGGGACGCGCACGCCGTCGTCGCCGACCCGAAGTTCACCGCGCCGGGCCTGGCGGCCGACCGCCAGGACGCCACCGGCTACCGGCTGCGCGGCGGTTCGCCGGCGCTGTCGGCGGGTGCGGCCAACCCGGGCGTGCGGGACTACTTCGGTTACCCGGTCCCGCCGGTGCGCCCGAACATCGGCGCGTACGCCGGTCCCGCGGTCCGATGAGCCGGCGGGTCCTCGTCGTCGGGGCCGGGATCGGCGGGCTCTGCCTGGCGCACGGGTTGCGGCAGGCCGGCGTCGACGTCGTGGTGCACGAACGCGACGAGACGCCGGCCCCGCGGCACCGGCTGCGGATCACGCCGGACGGCGAGCGGGCGTTCCGCGCCTGCCTGCCGCCGGCGGTGCGGGACCGGTTCGTCGCGACGTCCATGCGTTACGCGAAGGGCATGGCCGCCTACGACGAACACCTGGTACAGCAGTGGGAACACCACGACGAGGACGACGGGAACCTCGACCGCGTCGACGCCGTCGACCACCGGACGCTGCGCGAGGTGCTGATGGCCGGGCTCGGCGACGTCGTCCGGTCCGGCTCGTCGTTCAGCCACCACGCGTTGACGTCGGCGGGCGGGGTGCGCGCGTACTTCCGCGACGGCACGTCCGACGCCGGTGACGTCCTGGTCGCCGCGGACGGGACGGACTCCGCGGTGCGCGCGGCGTGGCGGCCCGGCGACGAGCCCCGCGACCTCGGCGTCCGCGCGATCGTCTCGCGGATCCCGATGGCGAAGGCGATCAAGGGCGGGCTGCCGGAGTTCATGCACGACCGGTTCACCTCGGTGGTCAGCTCCGGCGGCGTCAGCTTCGGGTTGCTGCCCATGGTGTTCCGGCCGGGCGCCGACGCCGAGGACTACTACACGGCGGTGTTCAACATGCACCGCTCGCACCTCGGGATCGCCGACGACGTCCTGTTCGGGCTGCCCGGGGCCGCCCTGCGGGAGGTGCTGCTGAACCGGACCGCGGACTGGCACCCGGACCTGCACGGGGTGTTCGCGCACGCGGAGCCGGCGGAGACGCACGTGCTGGCCCTGCGGGCGACCGCGCCGGGGCCGGCGTGGGGCCAGGGCCCGGTGGTCCCGCTGGGCGACGCGGCGCACACGATGCCGCTGTCCGGCGGGGCCGGCGCGAACGTCGCGGCCCAGGACGCGGCGGCGTTGTGCCGCGTCCTGACGCTGCCGGGCTCACTGGCCGAAGGCCTGGCGGGCTACCAGGCGGACGTCACCCGCCGCGGCACGGCCGCCATCACCGAGTCGGTCCGGATGGCCCAGGCCTCGATGCGCCTGGACTGGGAGTACTGAAAGGTCCGTGAAGGCCTCCTTACCGGCTCTTATGGCCGGTAAGGAGGCCTTCACGGCTTTTGGCGCGCGCAGGGATGGCGGGCGCGCCTTCGTTGTGGGGTAACGGGTCGCGCACCGCACCGGGGGGTAGCGGTGCGGTGCGCGATCCTCTTTCACCGGGGAGGCTGGGGGTCAACCCCGGTTCGGCGCGACGGCCACCCGCCCGGCCTCGTGGCACAGGGGCTGGTAGGCGTCGCCGGTCGTGACGGCCAGTGCCGGCTGCGGCTCGGTGCGGGCCGCTCCCAGCAGCTCCGCCTCCAGGTGCAGCCGGCGGCCGATGTCGCGGAAGGTCGGCAGCATGCGGTAGTGGTGTTCCTCCGTGTGGTCGGCCGCGTGCTCGAACTCCAGCAGGTGCAGGTTCACCAGGTCGTCCAGCAGGGTCTCTGCCAGGCAGCCGTCGAGGTTCAGCACCGCCGACGCGGCCGCCAGCGACAGGCTCCCGGCGTCGGAGGTGCTCAGCGTCCGGAACGCCCACCGCACCTCCGGCGTCGCGACGCGGTAGCTGAGCGACACGCTCGAGCGCAGGTCGAACGGGTCGTCCGCGCCCGTCGCGGCCCAGTCCGCCGCCCGCCGCACCGGCCAGTGCGGGCGGTGCCGCAGCCGGGTCGCCGCCGCGTGCAGCGCCAGCGGCAGGCCGTCGCAGCGGCCGACCAGCGCGCGGGTGCCGTCCGGGTCCTGAGCGAGCCGCTCCGGGCCGACCAGCCCGCTCAGCACCCGGACGCCGTCCGCGCCGCTCAGCGGGCTCAGGCTGACCACCGTCGTCACCGACGGGTCCGACAGCTGCATCCGGCTCGCGACGACGACCGCGCACCCGCGGCCCGCGGGCAGCAGCGGCGCGAGCTGGTGGTCGTCCAGCACGTCGTCGAGCACCACCAGCACGCGCCGGTCGGCGGTCCAGGTGCGGAACTGGGTGCTGCGTTCCGCCACCGAGCCGGCGATCCGGTCACCCGGGACGCCGATCGCGCGCAGGAACCCGGCCAGCACCGTGCCCGGGTCGACCGGCTGCCCGGCGGCGTCGGCCAGGCTCGCGTGGAACTGCCCGTCCGGGAACTTCTCCCGCACGTCGTGGCCCGCGTGCACGCACAGGGCCGTCTTGCCCGATCCCGGCGGGCCGTCGACGGTGACGACCGCCGGGCCCCGCCGGTCCGGCGCCGTGACGGCGGTGACGACCGTGTGCAGCTCGCTGTCCCGGCCGACCAGCCCCGGCCCGGCGGGTGGCAGCTGACGCGGCGGTTCCGGCCGCGCCGGCTGCCGCCGGACCTGGGCCGGGACGGCGTCGAGGCTGCCGTTGGCGGCCAGCACCGCGCGGTGGACGCGCTGCAGCTCCGCGCCCGGGTCGAGGCCCAGCTCGTCGGCCAGCGCCGAGCGGGTCCGTTGGTAGACGCCCAGCGCTTCGGAACGCCGGCCGGAGCGGTAGAGCGCCAGCATCAGCTTGGCCTGGAAGCCCTCGTGCGTCGGCTGCTGCGCCGCCAGCCGGGTGAGCTCGCCCAGCACCTCCTGGTGCCGGCCGAGCTGCAGCGCGGCGTCGATGCGGTGCTCCAGGGCGTTCTTGCGCATCTCGTCGAGCCGCAGCACCTCGGCCTGCAGCACCGGCCCGGGGTTGAGGTCGACGAGCGCGGAGCCGCGCCAGAGCCGCAGCGCGCCGTCCAGCGTGTGGAAGGCCGCCTCCGCGTCCCCGGTGTCGAGCTCGGTCCAGCCCTGCGTCGCCTGGCGCTCGAAGTGGCTCGAGTCCAGGGCGTCGCGGTCCACCGCGAGCATGTAGCCGCCGGAGAGGGTGAGCAGCACGGGCTGCCCGTCGTCGCGGCGGACGCGCGCCGACGGCCGCTGCGCCGGGTCCAGCTCCAGCAGCTTCCGCAGCTGGTAGACGTAGGTCTGCAGGGTCGTCTTGACGCTGGTCGGCGGGTTCTCCTCCCAGAGTTCCTCGATGAGCTGTTCGGTCCGGACGATGTGGTTAGCGGACACGGCGAGCAGGCTGAACACGCGCTGGAGCTTCGGCGCGGACGGCGTGATGGGCACCCCGTCGCGTACGACCTCCAACGGGCCGAGAACCTTGACGCACAACATCTGCATCCTCCAAGTATCGATGCGGCGTGGTCCGCTCCCCGTCGGATGACACCGCTCCCCAGTCCCCAGGTTTGCCCACATCCCGAACCGGGTATGAACCAGTCGGGTGCGGGCTTCTGCCCACCATGGCCGGGTCCGCTGGACGAGCATTAGCAGAGCGCTGACGCCGCCTTGGGAATGTCAGCCTATCGTGCAAGGTTTTCGTAGCTCCAGGTGCATTCTAGTGACCGGCGGTCACTTTCTGCTCGAAGAGCGCACGATAGAAGGGGTGATCGGGATGCAATACTTTCGGCGAAATTCACCTGATCGGCCCGCGTCGTTCTGACCTGCGGTGACGTGGATCGTGAGCAAGGCGTACGACTTCGGCCCGCATCCGGCCGCGGATTTCCCGTCGGCCGCCGAGCGGATTTTCCCGCGATGGGAATGGCACGCGCGCGCGTATGAACGAGGGGTCGTGAATGAATTCGAGGACGCGATTGCCGCTCGACGCGAAATGGTCGCGGAGCGGTCGCTCTACTCGTTTCCCGGGACTGCTGCTACGCAATTCCGGTGGTGGCTCGCCGGCGTCCCGGTGCAGTTCACGGGGACGCGGGAAAGCGCTGTCTTCGGTTGTCCACGGTGGCCGTGAGTGGTTGCTCCGTACCGGGTGGGCGGTGTCGCCGGTGTGTCTCTCACCATAGTCAGGGACTTGCCTCACTGTGTCAACCGTCTGTTTCATTAAGTCGATCAGCCGGTTGAGGTGGTTGGGCGCATGTATAGTCGCCGGTGTGACCGCGTCGTCGAAGCCCCGCCGTTCGCCGAAGCCGCAGGAGCGGCAGCGGGATCCGGACCGCACGCGCCGGCTGATCCTGGAAGCGGCCGTCGCGGAGTTCGCGGCGCACGGGTACGCGGGCGCGCGCATCGCGGCGATCGCGTCGCGCGCGGGCGTGAACCAGCAGCTCATCTCGTACTACTTCGACGGCAAGGAAGGCCTGTACCAGGCCATGTCGGAGGGCTGGGGCCAGCGTGAGAGCGAGCTGGTGGCGCCCGGCACCCCGCTGTCGGAACAGCTGCGCCGCTACGTCCTGGAGGTGCTGACGTCCCGGGACGGCATGCGCCTGCTGGCGTGGTCGGGCCTGGAGTACGGCGGCCCGGACACCGACCCGGACCACGCGCCGCGGTCGGCCCGGCTGGGCGGCACGGTGGACCAGGTGGCCGAGCTGCAGAAGTCCGGTCAGCTCCCCGAGTGGGTGGATCCCGCCTGCCTGACCGTGATGCTGATGGCCGCGGCGATGGCGCCGGTGACCCTGCCGCACGTCATCGAGGGCGTGGCGCAGCAGGACCCGGAGTCCCCGGAGTTCGTCAAGCAGTACGCCGACCAGCTCGCGCGCTTGATCGAATACCTGAATCCCGACAAATCGTGACGTCTTGACCGGAAAAGGCGGCTTTTCTTCACGGCCGCACCCGGGCACGGGAAAGAGCGGTGGCGCCGCGAACCCGCACCACCGCTCCTTCTCCTCCCTCAGGCGCCGGCCGCTCCCGGCCGGGCCAGGACCATCGCGCTCTGGAAGCCGCCGAAACCGCTGCCGACCGTGAGAACCACGTCCATCTCGTGCTCGCGCGCGGTCAGCGGGACGTAGTCCAGGTCGCACTCCGGGTCCGCCTCGTGCAGGTTCGCCGTCGGCGGGACCACCTGGCGGTCGAGCGCCAGGGCGCACGCCGCCACCTCCAGCGAGCCGATCGCGCCGAGCGAGTGCCCGATCATCGACTTGATGGAGCTGACCGGGACCTCGTACGCCCGCTCCCCGAGACTGCGCTTGAACGCCGCCGTCTCGTGGCGGTCGTTCTGCTTGGTCCCCGAACCGTGGGCGTTGATGTAGTCGACGTCCGACGGCGCCAGCCGCGCGTGGTCCAGCGCGACCCGGATCGCTTCCGCCATCTCCCGGCCGTCCGGCTTGAGCCCGGTCATGTGGAAGGCGTTGCTGCGCCCCGCGAACCCGACGATCCGCGCGTACTCGCGAGCCCCGCGCCGCAGCGCGGCCGACGTCTCCTCGAGCACCAGCACCGCGGACCCCTCGCCGAGCACGAACCCGTCCCGCCGCGCGTCGAACGGCCTCGACGCGTGCTCGGCGTCGTCGTTGTTCGCCGACGTCGCGCGGATCGCGTCGAAGCACGCCGAGGTGATCGGCGACAGCGGCGCGTCCGTGGCGCCGGCGAGCACGACGTCCGCCGAGCCCTCCTCGATCAGCGCCACGCCGTGGCCGACCGCGTCGAGGCCCGACGTGCAGCCCGTCGACACCAGCGCCGTCGGGCCCTCGGCCGCCACCTCCCATGCGACCTCGACGGCCAGCGTGCTCGGCACCATGTAGCCGTAGAGGTGCGGGACGCCGTAGGTGTGGTCGACCAGCCAGTGCTTGCCCTCGTCGGCGAGCACGGCGTACTCCTCCTCCAGGCCCATCGTGCAGCCGACGGCGCTGCCGATGCTGACCGCGATCCGCCCGGGGTCCAGGCCCGTGAGGTCGAGGCCGCTGTCGGCCACCGCCTCCCGGGTGCACACCGTGGCGAACTGCGCGGCCCGGTCCATCCGCCGCACCTGCTGTGCCGACAAGCCCGCGGCCCGCGGGTCGAAGTCCACCTCCGCCGCGATCTTCGAGCGGAAACCGGTGGCGTCGAACAGGCTGATCCGGCGGGTCGCGGTGCGCCCGGCGCTCAGCAGCGCCCAGAACGGTTCCCGGCCGACCCCGCCGGGCGCCACCACACCGATCCCGGTGATGGAGACGCTCCGGGTCACGAAACACCCCCGACCGCCGGGTTCGGGGCGTCCGGGCGCTGCGGTTCCTCCGTGTCGACGTGGCCGAGCTCCGGCCGCGGCGCCAGCGGCGACAGGTGGAACACGCCCCGCGCCTCGACGTCGCCGACGTTGACCAGCCGGTGCCGCACGCCGATCGGGACCATCAGCGAGTCACCCGGGCCGAGCCGCACCGCGACGCCGTCGAGCGTCATCTCCAGCTCACCCTCGACGACGTGCAGGAACTCCTCGGAGTACGGGTGGTAGTGCTCGGTGACGTGCTCGCCCGCGCCGAGGATGAGGAAGCCGCCGAAGCCGGACGTCGAGCCGACCGTCTTCGGGCTGAGCGTCACGCGGATGTCGCCACCGCGGCGCTGGTTCGGGGCCGCCTCGGCGACGTTGACCTTCACCCTGTCCACTGTGGTCATCGAACGCGGCCTTCCTCGGGAGTCCAGACGTAGAACGGGGACGCCATCGCGTCCTTCGGTTCCTTCCAGCCGGGGTCGTACGGCGAGACGAGCTCGGCGAGCTTGGTGTTGATGTCGCTGTACAGCTCGGTGCTTCGCGCCTTGTACAGGCTGGGGTTGATGTCCTGGTCCGCCTCGACGAGGTGGAAGTACAGGTCGTGGAAGTTGAAGAGGGTCCGCCGCGAGACGCCGACCATGCGCGGCAGATCGGTGGCGTCGGACTCGGCGAAGACGTCCGCGATCCGTTCGGGTGAGTCGGTCTTGAGCTTCGCGACGATCAGGGTGCGGTGCACGTTCTCGCCTCCTGGCAACGTGTTCGTACGGGACGCTTCATGTTCCGGGCCACCGGTGTAGCCCGGCTCGAATTCACCACGGAATCCGCTTGCCCGACCGCAGGAACGCGCCCGTCGGGCCGTCGTCCGGCAGGGTCGCGACGTCGGCGATGTCGACGGCGGCGTCTTCGGGACTGCGTTGCGCGCCGGGCACCATGCGCGTGCGGACCTGGCCGGGGTTGACGGCGTTGACCAGCACGCCGGTGCCCTCGATCTCCCGCGCCAGCATGGTGGTCAGGCCGTTCACGGCGGTCTTCGACAGCGAGTACGCCGGCGCGCCCAGCCACAGCCCCAGCTCGAACGACCCGGTGGCGCTGGAGAGGAACACGACGCGCCCCCAGCCGCGGCGCACCATCGCGGGCAGGAACGCCTGCGCGGTGCGCCAGCCGCCGATCAGGTTCACCGAAAGCGTTTGCTCGACGAGCTCGAGCGGCACGGTCAGCGGGTCGTGGCCGCCGTCGAGCAGCACGCCGGCGTTGCACACCAGGACGTCCACCTCGGTCAGCTCGGCGGCGGCCCGCGCCACGCTCGCGGGGTCGGTGACGTCGAGGGCGTACGGCCGCGCGCCGATCTCGGCGGCGGCTTTGGCGGCGGCGTCGAAGTCCCGCGCGGTCATGATGACGTCGAGCCCCCGGCCGGCCAGCTCGGCGGCGACGGCCTGGCCGAGCCCCCGGTTGGCCCCGGTGATCAGGGCGGTGCGTTGTGCGGCCACGGTGTTCCTCCGCTGTCGGTGGTCGTTCCGCCGCGATGGTCGCGGCCGCTGCTCGATCCGCGCTGGGGTGCCGGTCGTTCGAGTCAGGCTTCAGAACGCGGTGCCACCGTCGTCGCCGAGACGGCCGTCGGCGAGAAGCACAGGAGGAACGGACATGCGGGTGGTGTTCACGACGTGGGCCTGGCCGACGCACCTGTACGCGCTGGCGCCGCTGGCCTGGGCGTGCCGGGCGGCGGGGCACGAGGTGCTGTTCGCCAGCCAGCCCGGGCTGGCCGGCGAGATCCGGCGGGCCGGGCTGACCGCGGCGCGGGTCGGCGCCGACGTCGACACCGCGGGGATCGTGCGGGAGTACCTGCTGCCGACCGTGCCCGGGGCCGCGTCGCCGGCGAAGAGCGGCAAACCCCGTGCGGTGCGGCTGTTGCTGGAGCACGCCGAGTCCATGGTGGACGATCTGGCCGAGCTGGTCCGCGACTGGCGCGCCGATCTCGTCGTGTACGACCCGACGGCGCTGGCCGGCCCGCTCGCCGCCGCGGCCGCCGGCGTTCCCGCCGTGCGCCACCTCTACGGCGCCGACCTGCTTTCGCGGGTGAGCGGCGTGCTCGCCGAGGCGTTCGCGCCGCTGGCCGCCCGGTTCGGCGGCCTGCCCTTCGACGCCGCCGGCGCCGCGACGATCGACCCGGTGCCGGCGAGCATGCAGGTGCCGGGCGACCATCGGCGGCTGCCCGTGCGGTACGTCCCGGTCAACGGCCCGGCCACGCCGCCGCGCGGGTTCCGCATCGGCCGTGACCGGCCGCGGGTCTGCGTCAGCTGGGGCCACACGATCGCGAAGGTCGACCCGCGCCGGTTCCTCGTCGACCGGGTCGTCGCCGCGACGGCGGACCTCGACGTCGACGTCGTGCTCGCGGTGTCGTCGGCCCAGCGCCGGTTGCTCGGGCCGCTGCCGGGCCACGTCCACGTGCTCGTCGACGAGCCCCTGCAGCCGATCCTGGCCGGCTGCGACCTGCTGGTCGGCCACGGCGGCGCGAGCAGCCTGCTGACGTCGTTGCACGAAGGCGTCCCGGTGCTGCTGGTGCCGCAGCTGCCCGACCACGCCGGGCACGCGGCGCGGGCCGGGGCGCGCGGGGCCGGCGTGGTCGTGGGGATCGCCGACGCGACGGCCGACGTGCTGCACGACCACATCGTGCGGCTGATCGCCCCCGGCACGCCGCAGCGGACGGCGGCCCGGGAGGTCGCGGCGGAGATGCGCGAGCAGCCGTCGCCGTCGAAGGTCGCCGCGGCACTGGAAACCCTCACCGGCCCGGTCCTCAATCGTCCGTAGTGGACTGTCCATAGGAGACGCAGATGACCCAAGAAGCCGTCGATACACTGCGGTTTCCGTTCACCAGCAAGCATCCGCTGCTGCCACCCGAGGAGTACGCGCGGTTGCGCGCCGAGGAGCCGGTCGCGAAGGCGACGCTGCCCAACGGCCACGCCGTCTGGCTGGTCACCAAGCACGCCGACGTCCGCAAGGTGCTGGCCGACGCGCGGTTCAGCCGCGAGGCCATCACCCGCCCGGACGCGCCCCGGCTGCTGCCGGTCGCGGCCGGATCGAAGTCGATCTTCGTGATGGACCCGCCCGAGCACACCCGGCTGCGCAAGCTCGTCGGCCGCGTGTTCACGACGCGGCAGGTGGAGAACCTGCGCCCGCGCGTCGAGGAGCTGGCCGAGGAGATGGTGGCCGGGATGGTCAAGGCCGGCCCCGGCGCCGACCTCATCGAGCACCTCGCGCAGCCGCTGCCGATCACCGTGATCTGCGAGATGCTCGGCGTCCCGCAGGACGACCACGACCTGTTCCGCGGCTGGACCGACGTGATGCTGAGCGTCGGGCACCGGTCGTCCGGGCAGGTCGGCGAGGCCGCCGGGAAGCTGCGGCAGTACCTCGACGACCTCATCGAGACCAAGCAGAAGAACCCGGCCGACGACCTGCTCGCCGTGCTGATCACCGCGCGGGACGAGGACGACTCGCTCAGCACCGAGGAGCTGCTCGCGTTCGCCGAGACCATGCTGATGGCCGGGTACCACGCGACGACGTCCGAGATCGCGCACGGCGTGCTGACCCTGACCGAGCAGCCGGGCGCGGTGCGGCGGCTCGTCGAGCACCGCGACGAACTGCCGGCCGCCGTCGACGAGCTGCTGCGGTACTCGCAGGCCGGCGGCGGCGTCGGGCCGATCCGGATCGCCTTGGAAGACATGGAGATCGGCGGCGTCACGGTCAAGGCGGGTGACGCGGTGCTGCCGTGCATCAACTCCGCGAACCGCGACGAAAGCGTTTTCACCGGCGCCGGGGAGGTGGACCTGTCCCGCGCGCACAACCCGCACCTCGCCTTCGGGCACGGCATCCACCACTGCCTCGGCGCGCACCTGGGCCGGGTCGAGCTGACGGTCGCGCTGGACCGGATGCTCGAGCACTTCGGCGAGTTCCGCATCGCCGTCCCGCCCGCCGAACTCGAGTGGAGCGCGAACCGCGCGTTCACCCGACCGGACACCCTGCCGCTGCAGTGGTGACCCCTGTTGATCACACCACGCAAGGAAGGACCGTTCATGACCACCACTGCTGACCAGGGCACGGTTTCCGCGATCAACGCCCGGCCGCTGATCGAGCTGGGGACGTCGTTCTGGGCCGCCAAGACGCTGCTGACCGCCGTCGAGATCGGCCTGTTCACCGAGCTGGGCGCCGGGTCGGCGAGCGAGGAGCAGCTGCGGGCGAAGCTGGACCTGCACCCGCGCTCGTCGCGGGACTTCCTCGACGCGCTCGTCTCGCTCGACCTGCTGGAGCGCGAGGACGGGCTCTACCGCAACACCGCGACCACGGGGTACTTCCTCGACGAGCACAAGGAAACCTTCCTCGGCGGCTGGATGCGGCAGGCGAGCAAGCACCTGTTCCGCGCCTGGGGCGGGCTGACCGAAAGCCTCCGTTCGGGCAAGCCGTTCATCGGCTGGGACACCGCGGACTACTTCGAGCGGCTGTACGAGGACATGGAGGAGCGGCGCTCGTTCATCGCCGCGATGGACGCGTGGACCACGCACATCGCGACCGAGCTGGCCGACGGCATCAACTGGGCCGAGCACAAGACGTTCGTCGACGTCGGCGGCGCGCGCGGCAACCTGTCGGCGTCGCTGGTGAAGGCCCAGCCGCACCTGGACGGCGTCGTGTTCGACCGGCCGGAGATCGCCGAGCTGTTCCACGAGCACATGGCGGCCAAGGGCACCACGGGCCGCGTCGGGTTCGTCGTCGGCGACTTCTTCACCGAGCCGATCCCGCCGGCGGACGTGCTGATCTTCGGGCACATCCTGCACGACTGGAACGACGAGGAGCGCGCCACGCTGGTGCGGCGCGCGTACGAGTCCGTCAACCCCGGCGGCATCGTGGTGATCTACGACCGGATGATCGACGACGACCGCCGCGTCAACAAGGTGGGCCTGCTGGGCTGCCTGAACCTGCTGGTCGTCACCCCGGGCGGCTCGGAGTACACGATCGCCGACTGCCGCGAGTACGCGGCGGCCGCGGGTTTCGAGTCGACCACGACGGTGGCGCTGTTCGACGGCCTCGAGACGGCCGTCGTCTGCCGGAAGGCCCGCTGATGCCGTACGTGGCGATCACCTACGACATCAAGAGCGGCTGCGAGGACGACGTCGCGTCGGTGTTCGCGGACTTCCAGCGCCCGAAGTCGAACGTCGTCCCGGACGGCGGCCGCATCCTGGCGACGGCGGTCTTCATCCGCGACGCGACGCTGGTGAGGTTCATCGAGTACGACGGCGACCTGGACGCCGTGGCCCGCTTCATGGCGAACCAGCCGGGGGTGCGGGAGGTGGAGCGCAAGCTGGCGCCGTACCTGAACAACCCGCGTGACACGGGGACGGTGGAGGGTTTCGTGCGGACGTTCCGGAGCAGCATGCTGCGGTGCGTCACGCAGTTCGCGGTGCCGCGTACGCCCGTACCTGCCTGACCCGCCTGACCCGCCGACACGAGAACGGGCCGGGATCTTCGGATCCCGGCCCGTTCTGCGTACCCGGAGGGTCGGCTCACTCCGCGGCCGGCCTCCCCGGGGGTAGCGAAAAGCCGTGAAGGCCTCCTTACCGGCCATAAGAGCCGGTAAGGAGGCCTTCACGGCCCTTGGGGGTGAGCGGGAATCAGGCGGGGCGGCGAAGGACGACCAGGGTGTCGTAGTCGCCCAGGGGCTTCGACGTGAAGTCCGTGAAGCCGACCTCCGCGGCGTGCTCGCGGACCTCCGAGGCCGGGTACTCCGAGCCGCCGTCGCTGACCAGGAGCATGTCGATGCTGATCACCAGGTTCTCGACGTGGCGCGGGTCCTCGTCCAGCATGCGGTCGTACACCAGCAGCGTGCCGCCGGGGTTGACCGACGCCGCGGCCTTCTGCAGGATGCGCTTGCGGTGGTCGCGGTCGAAGTCGTGCAGGATGTGGCCCAGCACCACCAGGTCGGCCGACGGCAGGTCGTCGTGGAAGACGTTGCCGCCGTGGAACTCCAGGCGGTCGGTCAGGCCGAGCGTCGCCATGTGCTCGGTGAAGAACGGCTTCATCGGCGGCAGGTCGAAGACGTGCCCGTAGAGGTCCGGGTTCGCCTTGACGATCTGGCTCGCCATGTTGCCGCGGCAGCCGCCGATGTCGAGCATGGTCTTGAACTCCGACCATTCGAACGCCTCGATCAGCTGCGGCCCGAGCACCTGCGTGAGCGCGTCCATCATCCGGATGAACTGGCCCAGCACCTTCGGGTTCGCGATGACCTGCTCGAAGTCGCCCTCGGCCTGCGGCTTCCCGGTCTTGAGCGCCTCGGTGAGCAGGCCCCACGCCGGGTACAGGTTGTTGTTGGCGCGGTGCATGAAGCCGCCGACGTACGTCGGGAGGTTCGTCACCAGATAGCGGTCGGCGCCGGACGCGTTGCGGTAGCGGTCGCCCTCCTTCTCCAGCAGGCCCAGTGCCACCAGCAGGTTCAGGAAGTCGCCGAGGCCGCGGCCGTGCAGCGCCAGGCTCTTCCGGAGCTGCTCTTCGGTCGCCGAGCCCGAGTGCAGCTTGGTGAACAGGTCGAGTTCCACCGCGGTGAGCAACGCCTTGGCGTCACAGAAAGCGTTGCAGAGCCTGATGATTCCCGCCGGGGTGCTGACATCCGGTGCGGTACTCGTCATGTGCCGACTTCCCTTCTCGACAGTTCGCGCGGCCACTGACCGGGCCGGATCTGTCGTCACCGTTCCACCGCGGGGTGGAGCGCAACTCGAACCGGCGTGGAACCGGCGGGCTCCACCCGGGTTCGAGTTCCGGTTCAGCGGTCCTTGTCAGGCTCACGGCCAAGTCGAACGGGAAAGGTGGCGTCCGGTGGAGCAAGGACTGCGGGGCAAACGAGTACTGGTGACCGGTGGCACCAAGGGGATCGGCCGGGCCACGGCGCTTGCCTTCGCCCGGGCCGGAGCCTGGGTGCTCGCCGGCCACCGAACCGGTGACGAGGCGGCGGAAAGCCTGGCGCGGGAACTGAAGGCGCTCGGCGAGCACCACCGCCTGGTGCAGGCGGACGTGACGCGCCGCGCGGACGTCGCGGCGCTGGCGGAGACGGTGCGAGCCGACTGGGGTGGGCTCGATGTCGTCGTCAACAACGTCGGCGTCGACGGCGGGGTCCCCTTCGGGGAGATCGACGACGCCGAGTGGGACCGGCTCATCGACCACAACGTGACGTCGGCCTACCTGGTCACGCAGGCCGTGCTGGACCTGCTGACCGACGGCGCCTCGGTGGTGAACGTCGGGTCGTCGGTCGCGCTGCGCGGCCGCGTCAACGGCGTGCACTACACCGCGTCGAAGGCCGCGCTGATCGGCTTCACCCGCGGCCTGTGCAAGGAGCTCGGCCCGCGCGGCATCCGGGTCAACACCGTCGCCCCCGGTCTCACCGAGACCGAGCCGGGCGCGGGCCTGCCGCCGCACGCCGTCGAGCGGATCGTCGGGATGACGGCGCTGGGCCGGATCTGCCAGCCCGAGGACGTCGCCGGCGCCGTGCTGTTCCTCGCCGGTGACACGGCGAAGTACATCAGCGGTGTCACCCTCAACGTCGACGGCGGGGTCTGATGGCCACCGCGCGGCGCGGCCTGCGGGTCGTCGTCATCGGCGGTGGCGTCGGCGGGCTGTGCCTGGCCCAGGGGCTGCGCAAGGCCGGCGTCGACGTCTCCGTGCACGAACGCGACGACTCGATCCGCGGCCGCAACCAGGGCTACCGGCTGCACATCAGCCAGGACGGCGAACGCGCGCTGCGGGAGTGCCTGCCCGAGCGCGTCCAGGAAATACTGACCGCGACGGCGAACAGCCGCTACGGCTTCGGCATGGCGAACTACGACGAGCACCTCACTCCACAGTGGACTCCGGAGATGACCGACCCGCGGGCCGGGCAGGCGGACAAGGTCGACGCCGTCGACCGCGTCACGCTGCGGAAGGTCCTGCTGGCCGGGCTCACCGACGCCGTCCACTTCGGCAAGCGCTACACCCACCACGAGGTCCTCGCCGACGGCACGGTCGCCGTGCAGTTCGCGGACGGCAGCGTCGACACCGGGGACGTCCTCGTCGCCGCGGACGGCGCGAACTCCGGCATCCGGCGGGCGCGTGGCGGAGCCGAGCCGCGTGACCTCGGCGTCCGGACGATCTTCGGCCGGATCCCGATGACCGCGCGGCTGCGCGCGGAACTGCCGGAGATCCTGCAGGACCGGTTCACCTGGGTGATCGGCTCGGACGAGCACAAGCTCGGCCTGATGCCGATGGTCTTCCGGACCGAACCGGCGACGGCCTCGGCCAGACTGTGGCCGGAGCTGGCCTTCGAGCCGTGCGACGACTACTTCATGTCGGTGTTCTCCATGCACCGCACGGCGACCGGGATGCCGGACGAGCAGTTCCTCGCGATGAGCGGCGCCGAGCTGTGGGAGTTCGCGAAGGCCCGCACCACCGGCTGGCACCCGCACCTGCGGGCGATCATGGAGTTCGCCGACGTCGAGGAGACGTTCCCGGTGGCCGTCCGGGCGACCGCGCCGATCGAGCCGTGGGAACCGGGCCCGGTCATCCCGCTCGGCGACGCCGTCCACGCCATGCCGCCGTCCGGTGGGGTCGGCGCGAACACGGCGCTGCGCGACGCCGCGACGCTCACCCGCGAGCTGTTCGCCGCCGACCGCGGCGAACAGCCGGTAGCGCTGGCTTCCGAGCGCTACCAGACGGAAATGCTCGGGTACGCCACGGACGCCGTCGCGATGTCGCTGCAGGTCGCGAAGTGGTCGCTCAAGCGGATCGACTTCGACGAGTCGGTGCTCCCGGCGCGCGTGGCCGGCTGAAGAGACAGGAGGAGTTATGGACATCGGAGTGGGCCTGCCCAACACCGTCCCCGGCACGGACGGCCGGCAGCTGATCGAGTTCGCCGCTCGCGCGGACGAGCTCGGGTTCAGCACGCTGGCCGTGCTCGACCGGCTGGTGTACGACAGCTACGACGCCACGGTGGCGCTGGCCGCGGCGGCCGCCGCCACCAGCCGGATCACCCTGGCCCCGACCATCCTGCTGGCCGGTTACTGGCCGAGCGCGGCGCTGCTGGCCAAGCAACTGGCCAGCATCGACCGGCTCTCCGGCGGGCGGCTGGTGGTCGGCGTCGCCGCCGGCGGGCGCGAGGACGACTTCCTCGCCACCGGCGTCGACTTCCACACCCGCGGCAAGTGGCTCGACCAGCTGCTGGGCGAGCTCAAGGAGGTCTGGGCGGGCCGCGGCCCGGTGCCCGGCATCGGCCCGAAGCCGTCGAACGGCACGGCCGTCCCGATCTGGGCCGGTGGCAACGGGCCCGCGTTCATCCGCCGCGCCGCCGAGCACGGCATCGGCTGGGTGTCCGGTGGCGGCCCGGTTTCGCGCTACCCGCAGCAGGCCGACCAGGTCCGCACGGCGTTCGTCGCGGCGGGCCGCACGGACACGCCGAAGATGGGCGCGCTCACCTACGTCGCCCTCGGCGAGGAGCGCAAGGCGGCCGGTGGCCGCTACCTGCTCGACTACTACTCCTACATGGGCGAGAAGGCGCAGTTCCTGGCGAACGGCGTCATCTCCGACGAGACCCGGCTGCGCGAGACGATCGACGCCTACGCCGCCGCCGGGTGCGACGAACTCCTGCTCTTCCCCTGCACGGCCGACGTCGACCAGCTCGACGAGCTGGCCAAGGTCTGCCTGTAACCCGGCCGCGAGCAAAGGAAAACGCATGACTGACATCCGAGTGCCGGTGCTCGTCGTGGGCGCCGGCCCGGTCGGCATCTCGACCGCGCTGTTCCTGGCCCGCCACGGCGTCGGGCCCCTGCTCGTGGAGCAGCGGGACGGCACGTCCACGCTGCCGCGGGCGCCCGGGCTGCAGGCCCGGACCATGGAGCTCTTCCGCGCCGCCGGGGTGAACCAGGAGATCCGCGCCCTCGAGGTCGGCGACTCCCACCCGTACTTCGAGGGCGGCATCATCCAGGTCCGCACGTTCGCCGAGATCGACGACGCCGAGGTGCTGGAGTCGCCGTCGCTGGACGGCCCGACCGTCAGCCCCGAGCGCGTGATGGGCTGCGGCCAGGACCGCTACGAGCGCGTGCTGGCCGACCTGGCCCGCGGCGCGGGCGCCGACATCCGGTTCGGGACGCGGCTGACGTCGTTCACCCAGGACGAAGGCGGCGTCACCGCGCAGATCAAGGACCTCACCACCGGCGAGGAGACCACGGTCCGGGCCGACTACCTGGTCGGCGCGGACGGCGCGAACAGCCGGATCCGCAAGGCGCTCGGCGTCGAGCGCAGCGGCATCGGGACCGTGTTCAACGCGCTGAGCGTGTACTTCCGCGCGCCGCAGCTGACGTCGGTGCTCAAGGACCGCAAGTTCATCCTGTGCTACGCCACCGCGGCGCCCGGCACGCTGATGGGCCTGTCGCGGCTGCACGGCGCCGACCCGTGGCTGGCCGCGCCGCTGTACTACCCGGAGAAGGGCGAGACGCCGGCCGACTACCCGGACGAGCGCTGCGTCGACATCGTGCGCACGGCCGCCGGGGTGCCGGACATGGACGTCGAGATCGTCGCGAAGGTGCCGTGGCAGGGGGCGCAGCTGGTGGCCGACACGTTCCGCCGCGAGCGCGTCTTCCTCGCCGGCGACGCGGCGCACGTGCACCCGCCGGCCGGCGGGTTCGGGGCCAACACCGGCATCCACGACGCACACAACCTCGCGTGGAAGATCGCCGCTGTGCTCGCCGGCACGGGCGGCGACGCGCTGCTCGACAGCTACGACGCCGAGCGCCGCGGCGTCGGCGGCGCGATGGCCCGCCAGGCCATGGTGCGCAACCGGATCCGGCACGGTTACGCCGACGAAGAGACCCGGGCGTCCCTGGTGGACGACGTCATCATCACCCTCGGGTACCGCTACCACTCCGAGGCGATCACCGGCGGTCAGGCGGACGCGCCGACGCTCAGCCCGGGCCTGGAGCTGGCCGGCGAGCCCGGCACCCGGGCCCCGCACGTCTGGCTGGAGCGCAACGGGCAGCGACTGTCCACAATCGACCTGTTCTGGGACAAGTTCGTGCTGCTCACCGGCTCCCGCGCCAACGGGTGGGTCGAGGCCGCCGAGCGCGTCGCCAAGCAGACGGGCCTGCCGCTGGAGGTCCAGGTGATCGACGGCGGCGAGATCACCGCCGTCGACCGTGACTGGGCCAAGGCGTACGGCGTCTCGGCGGACGGTGCGGTGCTCGTGCGGCCGGACGCGTTCGTCGCGTGGCGCTCGGCCGGCAAGGTCGCCGACCAGGACACCGTGCTCGCCGACGTGCTGACCCGCGCCAGCGGCCTGCCGCCCGAGGGCGTGGCGTGAGCGCGCCGGAGATCGACCGGGTCGCGCTCGACGGCACGGTCTCGTTGAGACGGATGCCGCGCTGGTACACGACGCTGTTCGTCACGGACACGTTGGAGCGCTTCGGGTTCTACGGCATGCAGGCGATCCTCGTGCTGTACGCCGCCGCGCCGGTGGAGCGGGGCGGCCTCGGCCTGCGCACGGCCGACGCGGCCGCGTTGTTCGGCGCCTGGATCAGCGTGATGTTCCTGCTCTCGCTGCCCGGCGGCTGGATCGGTGACCGGCTGCTCGGGCAGTGGCGCGGGCTGCTGTGCGGGTGCGTGCTCAGCGGCGCCGGCTACCTGGCGCTGGCCGCGCCGACCGGCTGGGCCACCACAGCCGGCCTGATCCTGCTCGCCGCGGGTGGCGGGCTGTTCAAGCCGAACCACCAGGCGCTGATCAACCTGATGTTCGACGGCCGCCGCGGCCGTGAGTCGGGCATCTCGCTGATGTACGTCGGGGTCCAGATCTCGGCGCTGGCCGCGCCGCTGATCACCGGCTACCTCGGTGAGAAGGTCAGCTGGCACCTCGGGTTCTCGGTCGCCTCGGCGGCCGTCCTGGTGACGGCGGTGCTGCTGGCCGTCTCGGCCGAGCAGTTCGGCGGCACCGGGATGCGCCCGCGCCGGCCGGCCACGCCGGTCGAGCGGCGCCGGGCCCTGCGTGGGGCGGGCCTGGTGCTCGGGCTCGCCGTGGTGCTCGTCGCGCTGCTGGCCGTGACGGGTCGGCTGTCCGCGACCACCGCGATCCTGATCGCGAGTGTGCTCAGCATCCTGCTGCCGGTCGTGGGGTACGTGACGCTGTACCGGAACCCGGCGCTCACCGCGGGGCGGCGGCGCCGGCTGCGCGGTTACCTCGCGGTGTGCCTCGGGGCCACGTTGTTCTGGATCATCATCGCGCACTCGGCGTCGCTGCTGACGCTGTTCGCGCGGGACCACACCGACCTGACGGTGTTCGGCCTGGGCATCCCGGCCAGCTGGCTGCAGGCGGCGACGCCGGCGTTCATCCTGGTGCTCGCCCCGGTGGTCGCGAAGGTGCTGCCCGCGGTCGACGGCGTCGGCGTCAAGCTCGGCGTCGGCCTGGTGATGGTGGGCACCGGGTTCCTCGTGATGTGCGTCGGGTCGTCGCTCGCCGAAGACGGTCAGCAGGTGTCACTCCTGTGGCTCGCGCTGGTCTACCTGCTGCACGCGGCGGGTGAGGTGATCATCGCGGCGGTCGCGATCTCGTCGGCCGCCGACGTGCTCGGGCCGGAGTTCATCGGCCGCGTGATCGGGATGCTGTGGCTGTTCGCCGCCCTGGGTGGCGGGCTCGGCAGCATGCTGGTGCGGCTGAGCACGGCCATGAGCGAGCCCGTCTACTACGCCTCCCTCGGCGGGGTGGCCGCCCTCATCGGCGTCGTCTTCCTGCTGTCCCGCCGCACGCTCGGCAACGCGCTCGTCGCCGACGTCCCCGAAGTCGCCGATGTCCAGAAAGGACACGTGTAATGCCCTACGCGGCCATCACCTACCGGGTCAAGCCCGGGTTCGAGGACGAGATCGCCGACGTCTTCGCGCGGTTCAAGCGGGTCGACACCCCGGACTTCCGCGGCGACGACGGCGACGCGGCCGGCCGGCTGCTCGGCACGGCCGTGTTCGTCAAGGACGACGTCGTCGTGCGGTTCATCCACTTCGAAGGCGACTTCGCGGCCGTCGGCAAGCACATGGCGGCCCAGAGCGGGGTGCACACGGTCGAGCACGAACTCGCGCCGTACCTCGCCGAGCGGCGCGAGACCGACAGCGCGGCCGGGTTCGCCGAGTACTTCCGGAACGCCACCATGCGGTGCGTCTCGCAGCTGTCCGTCGCGACCCACCCGGCGGGGAGCTGAGCCATGACTCTGGCACGCATCGGCGTGATCGGCCTCGGGATGATGGGCGGGGGCATGGCCCGGGCCCTGCTCGCCGCCGGGTTCGAGGTCACCGCCTACAACCGGACGGCGGCGAAGGCCGCCCCGCTCGCGGCGGCGGGGGCGCGGATCGCCGCGTCCCCGGCGGAAGCCGCGGCGGACGTGGACGTCGTGCTGCTCAGCCTGGCCGACGAAGCCGCCGTCACGCAGGTCGTCTTCGACGGCCTCGCGACCCGGCTGCGGCCCGGACTGACCATTGTGGACACTTCGACGGTGTCGCCCGCCTTCGCCCAGGAGATCACCGATCGGCTCGACGCGCTCGGCGTGCGGCGGGTCGAGGCGTGCGTCATCGGGAACCCGAAGATGGCCGCGACCGGTGAGCTGCGGGTGTTCGTGGCCGGCGAGCGCGCGTGGGCGGACGACGTCTCCGGCGTGCTGTCCGCGCTCGGCCGGGACGTCCGCTACCTCGGCGGACCGGGCAGCGCGGGTGTGCTGAAGCTGGCGTTCAACCTGCTGCTCGGCGTGCAGACGGCCGGGCTGGCCGAGGCGGTCGCGCTCGCCGAGTCGATGGGCATGGAACGCGACCTGCTGCTGGACGCGTTCGACAACAGCGGCTGGCGTTCGCCGGTGCTGGCGTTCCGCGCGGACTTCATGCGGCGCCGCTCCTACCGCCCGGCCGCGTTCCGGACGACGTTGATGCACAAGGACCTCCGGCTCGCGACGGCCGAAGCGG